>JAIRNV010000097.1 GCA_031257875.1 Dysgonamonadaceae bacterium | reverse complement strand
TTGAGAACGGCGGATTGGTGCATACCATATCCGCTTCTTCATGAAGTATTTTTAAAGACAGCGGGTGGTCGAAACTGCCGTCGTAGCCTTTGGGAAAATCCTTGTGTATGTTTTCGCCGTCTGTTGTATAGGATATGTATGCAACGTATGCTTTCGAGCCTTGATTAAACAAATCAACCTTTCCCGCATAATGCGTACAAATCAGTTTTTTCAATCCCAATTCTTTGAAATGCTTCCTGAAATAGAGCGCAAATGCAGAATTTTTTCTGTCGTCATCATTATCAATTGCATCATCGCAGTTGCAAAATACCGTTTTGTCTTTCCAGATGCTTTTGTCGTACATTGAAATTTCCTTTTCAACATCTTCATATCTGGTGTAAAATTCGTCATTATTTATTTTTTGCGCCTTTTGCAGTATTTCCTTGCGTGAGATTCCCCGCTCTTCAAGCGACGGCGTTGTTTTCTTTACTATCTTTACAACCGGTTTGTTTTCTTCCTGTTTAATAAATATTTCTTCAACAAAGAGTTTGTGGGATTTGATAAAATCGACATAATCATCAAACAAATCGTCGTTGAAAAAATATATTTCCCTGCTTTTTTTCTCTTTGAGTTTAGGAAATTCGGCTTTAATATCTTTTTCTATTGCAGCCATGTCAGAGACTTCGCAGGTAAATAAAAACCGGTAAAAATTTTCCTGCGATTTGCCCGTCATGCTGTTATATTCGCTCAGCCGCCGTTCCAAATTATCCGTTTTGCCGATTTTGCATTTCGACGGCTCTAACGATGCCTGAACGATATAAATGTACTGTTTTGATTGATCTGTTTCCAACATTTTTGTTTTATCTGTTTTTACTCCAAATAAGTATAACCATAAAGCCCCGACCGGTAATTGGAAAGGAACTCCCGCCCTTCCTCCGGAGAAATCCTGCCTTCTTTCATGGAAGACGTTACCCAGGATTCAACGTTGCGAACCAGTTTTTTCGGACTGTATTCCACATATTCCAGTACATCGGCAACCGTTTCGCCGTCAATCACCTGCTCAATCTGATAACTGTCCTTATTCACGGAAATATGTACGGCATTCGTGTCGCCGAACAGATTATGCAAATCGCCCAGTATTTCCTGATAGGCGCCCACAAGGAACACGCCGATGTAATACGGTTCCTTCCTGTTCAGGGAATGTACCGGCAAATGATAAGTATAATTCATCATATTGATGAAATTGTCGATTTTTCCGTCCGAATCGCAGGTAATATCCTGCAAGGTAGCCGTACGGTCGGGCTTTTCATCCAGCCGCGTAATCGGGACAATCGGGAAAACCTGGTCTATCGCCCATGAATCGGGCAGGGACTGAAACAGGGAAAAATTGCAGAAATATTTATCGGGCAGCATCTTGGAAATTTTCCGCAGTTCTTCGGGCGCATGTTTCATATTCATCGCCATCTGCTGGACTTCGCGTGCAATAGACCAGTAAAGTTTTTCGATTTGGGCGCGGGTAATCAAATCCAGCAGGCCCAGACTGAACAAATCGAGCGATTCTTCCCTGATTTGCTGAGCGTCGTGCCAGGTCTCAATCAGGCGGGGCTGGTTCATTTCGTCCCACAGTTTGTACAGTTCTTTCACCAGTTCGTGTGCGTCCTCCGGTAATTCTTCGTTTTCGCCCCATTCGGGTAAAGTTGTGGTTTCCAAAACCTGAAATACCAGCACGGAATGGTGTGCGGTCAACGAGCGCCCCGATTCGGTGATAATATTCGGCTGCGGAATGTTATTTTTAACGCAGGCGTCCACCAGGGTAGAAATGGAGTCGTTAACATATTCCTGAATCGAATAATTCATACTGCTTTCGCTTCCCGACGAGCGCGTGCCGTCGTAATCTACGCCCAAACCTCCGCCAATATCTACAAATTCAACGGAATAGCCTAAATGGCGTAATTGCACGTAAAACTGTGAGGCTTCGCGCAAAGCGTTTTTGATGCGGCGGATTTTAGTTACCTGGCTTCCGATATGGAAATGTATCAATTTCAGGCAGTCTTCCATTTTATTTTTTCCCAGAAAATCAAGCGCGTCTAAAAGCTCGCTCGACGAAAGTCCGAATTTACTGACGTCGCCGCCCGATTCTTCCCATTTGCCGCTACCCGCGCTTGCCAGTTTGATACGGATTCCGATGTTGGGACGGATTTTCAACTTCCCGGCCAATTCTCCGATAAGTATCAGTTCGTTTAATTTTTCCACAACGATAAGAATCCTTTTGCCCATTTTCTGAGCCAGAAGCGCCAGTTGAATATAATCCCCGTCCTTGTAACCGTTGCAAATAATCAGGGAATCGGGACCCGTATTAATCGCCAGTATGGCGTGCAGCTCCGGTTTTGAACCGGCCTCCAGACCGATGTTGAATTTCTTTCCGTGGCTTACGATTTCCTCCACTACCTGACGCATCTGGTTGACTTTTATCGGATAAATGATAAAATTTTGCGCTTTGTAATCGTATTCTTCCGCTGCAATTTTAAAACAGTTGGAAATTTTTTCAATCCGGTTGTCCAGAATATCCGAAAAACGTAACAGGACGGGCGCCTCTACATCGCGGAGAACCAGTTCGTCCATCAATTCTTTTAAATCGACTTGCGCGCTCCCCTTTTTTGGGGTAACCGTAATGTGTCCTTTCTCGTTAATGGAAAAGTAATCCAACCCCCAACCGTGAATGTTGTACAATTCGGCCGAATCTTCCACCCGCCATTTTCTCATATCGTAAAATTTTAAAAAGTTGTAAATCAGGCGCGAAATTACGAAAAATAATTGAACGGTGAAAGGGTCTTGGGGAAATATCCATTCAGCATGACGGGTATAGCGAAACATCCACCGGTAAATCGCATAATCTTACCATATAAGAACATCTGCTCTTGAAAAAGTCAAAACAGCAGATGAATAATTACTCTCATTTTTTGAATAAAAATACACTGAATGATTGTACGGAACTTCAATAAAAGACGGAAACAAAGGTTAATGGTTAACGGTTAATAACATCTAAATTGTTTATAAATGTTAGTTACGGGTTACGGGTAAACGGTGTTTTTGGGGATATTTCAACCGCGGTCGAAAACGTCCCGACGGCTTTTTGGCGTTTGTGTCATCTGACAAAACCGTCCCTGCGGCTTCCCGGCGTTTGTGTCATCTGACAAAACCGTCCTGACGGCTTCCCGGCGTTTGTGTCAGTTGACAAAACCGTCCCGGCGGCTTTTTGGCGGAGGAAGAAGAATTTGAGGTTTTGATAGATGGAATTTCGGGCGATGAATAAGAAATTATGAAACGCTTCAATTGAATAAGCCGCTGACTGCGAAATTCAACGCTGAATACCGGCATTTTATTATCCGTGTAAAGGGTTTGCCCTGACCCGCATAGAAAAAATAATTTTGTACTATCAAAATTTTCATTACCTTTGCGCCGTCAAATGAAATCAATAAACAAAACACAAGTTCCTTTGCTGGAAATAGCAATCAGGGAAAGCCTGAAAAATTACGAGTCAAAAAAGGGGAACACTTTTTTAGGTAATTTGTATTTGTATTATGACAATGAAGAAAATACCCTTTTCTGTTATGATGATTTGGAAAATCTTTTGAATGAAGTACAACTGCCTTCCGATGAAAAATTGAGTTTCAACACACTCCGGTTTGTATTGCAGGAATTGAACCGCGCCGGTTTATTTGACAAAGAGTATATCATTAAGCCGTTTGCAGTCAGTTTAACAGATAAGAATTTTGTTGTCAGTGAAGAATTGTTTTTCTTAGATGGCGATACCGTAAAGTTAAAAGGAAATATCTGGACGGAAATGGAAAAAGATTTGGATAGTTTTTTGAAAAATTTATTACAATAAAAATGCCACTGTAGCTCAGTCGGTAGAGCAGCGCATTCGTAACGCGCAGGTCACGAGTTCGAGTCTCGTCAGTGGCTCTCTACACACTTCCCATCACGCAAATAACCTCGCCGGAATCATCTGCCGGAATTTTGTACGCAATACCTTTGCAAAGCGGTTTCTGCGCGTTCTGAAAGCAAACGCATTTATCAGGACCGGGAGAACATGGACTATACCATGCGCGCAACCACATTGCGACAATTTGAAATAGAATTCACCCTTCGTTCTACCCTTTTTGTCATAAGATTAAAAAAAGTGAGAGAAAATTTTAATAATAAGTAGAAAAGATGTACTTTTGCAATCCTAAATTAAATAAAATAATCATACAATGGCAAAAAAAGTAAAAACAACCCCTACTCAAGATGAAGTAAACGTGGGCGAAATCTTTTCAAAATCAGAAAAATTCATTGAGACATACAAAAATCACATCATGATCGGCATTGGAGCAATAGTTTTTATTATTGTAGCCGTTCTCGGTATCCGTCAGTATTATTTACTTCCGAAAGAAGTCGAAGCGCAGGAAGCTATTTTCCCCGGCGAAAACTATCTGGCAAACCGGCAATGGGACTTGGCTTTGAATGGAGATAGCGTCACTTATATCGGATTTCTGGGAGTCATTGATGATTATGGTTTTACCAAAACGGGCAAATTGGCCAAAGCGTATGCCGGAATCTGTTATTACCATTTGGGACAATATGATGAAGCGCTGGAATATTTAGGAAGCTACAGTGTGGATGATAAAATTATCAGTCCGGTGGTTACAGGATTGACAGGCGATTGCCATGTCAATACAAATAATGTGGAAAAAGGCGTCAAATATTTCAGGGAAGCTGCTTCTAAAGCCGGAAATCAATACATCAGTCCGGTTTATCTGAAAAAAGCCGGTTTGGCATACGAAAGTCTTTCCGATTTCAAAAATGCGGTAGCAGTCTATAACACGATTAAAGACAAATATGCGGGTTCTTCGGAAGCCGCCGATATTGACAAATATATCAACCGCGCTTCCGCTCAAATCAAATAAACATTTGAAATGGCAACAGAATTGCAAAATTTATCCGCTTATAATCCTGAAACCGTTCCGGATGCAAGTAATATGCATTTTGCCGTTGTCGTTTCGGAATGGAATCCCGAAATAACAGAAAAACTCAAAGAAGGCGCATGCGGTACTTTACTCAGGCATGGAGTTAAACCCGAAAACATAACCGTCGTTTACGTTCCCGGCAGTTTTGAACTGGTTTATGCGGCCAAACGGATTACAGGAAGTATCCGCACCGATGCGGTAATCGGTTTAGGTTGTGTAATACGTGGAGAAACGCCTCATTTTGATTATGTTTGCGCAGGCGTTACGCAAGGTTTTTCCGCTTTGAATGCAGAAGGAGATATCCCGTATATTTTCGGACTGCTAACAACAAATAATTTGCAACAGGCCATTGACCGCGCCGGCGGAAAATATGGAAATAAGGGCAGCGAATGTGCAGTGACTGCTATAAAAATGGCGGCTTTGGCTTGCGACTTTAAATAAAAATTGTACCTTTCTTCTATTCTTCTATTCTTCTATTCTTCTATAAATTCAATCCCTGTTTGTCATACTGTCATTCCCGCTTTCGCGGGAATGACAGTAGGGTTTTAGACCGCGACAATTTAAAGTGCACCCGTTTGGCCGTCAGTTTTGCATAGAAACAAAAGCTGTACCCGGCAAAAGCCTGAAACTCATTCGATGATAAGAAACCGTCCCGGTTTCAGCAATGACATTCCGGTGTTTTCGTGTCGGATAACCTTTATTATGATTCCATCCATATTGCGGAAATTCTTCATGCAGACGGAGCATGTATTCGTCGCGGTGTGTCTTGGCCAAAACAGAAGCGGCGGCAATGGAAAGGTATTTCCCATCGCCTTTTACGATAGTTGTATGTGGAATATCTTTGTATTTTTTGAAACGGTTGCCGTCGATTAACAAATGTTGCGGACGGATGTTCAACCGGTCTAAAGCTCTGTGCATGGCAAGTATGGATGCATTGAGGATATTTATTTTATCAATTTCTTCGGGCGATACGGTTCCTGCCGCCCAGGCCAGGGCTTCTTTTTCGATGAGTGGACGCAAAGTATCGCGCTGTTTTTCGGATAATTGCTTGGAATCGTTCAATTCTTCACATTCAAAATCCGGCGGGAGGATAACGGCTGCCGCAAAAACCGCGCCGGCAAGGCAGCCTCGTCCGGCTTCATCGCAACCGGCTTCAATCAAGCCTCTATTTAAATAAGGTAAAAGCACTTTTTTTTAATCATTAATCATTAATCATTAATCATTAATCATTAATTAACCTGTTTTTCCATTTCATCAAACTCCTTCACCAAAGCCATTAATTCAATACCGACGCCTTTCAAACGGCGAACGATTTCTTCACTGCGGACAACTTTGTCGGGATTTTCCCTGAGTTTTTGCTTGGCGCCGGCCAAAGTTAGACCTTTTGTTTTCACTAAATAATAGATTAAGCGAAGGGCTTTAATATCCTTTTCACTGTATCGGCGGGAGCCTTTTTCGGTCTTGTGCGGATTAAGCCCGAATTCTTTTTCCCAATAACGTAACATGGAGCACGTTACATTGAGCATCCGGGCTACTTCGGATATGGTATAAAAAAGTTTGGACATTGGCTACCTGTGTTCTGTAAGGTACAACATTTCGCTGTATTCTTCGGGCGACAGGTCCATGAAGAAATATTTGGCCGGATTGTCGTATTTGCCTTTCACCTGCACTTCATAATGCACATGATTGCCCGAAGCGACGCCGGTCATGCCTACCGTAGCGATTTTCTGTCCGCGTTTGACTTTTGCGCCGGGGTTTACCAGCAGCTCTTTGCAGTGTCCATAAAGCGATTTAAATCCGAAACCGTGGTTGATAACCACGCAATTACCGTAACCGCCTTCCCAGCCGGACGATTCAACCGTTCCGTTGCCGGTTGCATAAATGGGACTTCCTGCGTCGGCGTTTAAGTCAATGCCCGTGTGCATCCTGAGATCTCCGAAAATGGGGTGGACACGCATTCCGAACCCCGACGACATTCCTTTCATGTCTTTTCCCGAAAGCGGACGGATGGCCGGAATATTATTCATTCGCTGCTCTTTTTGTTTAATCAACTTGATGAGTTCGTCGTAAGAATTGGACTGCACATACATCGCTTTGGCCATGATGTCTAATTTCTGGGTGGTAGCAATCACCGTTTTCGAGTTGGATATATCCGAAAGATGTTCATAACGGTCTGTTCCCCCAAAACCCGGCCGCCGGATAGACGTCGGAATCGGGTCGGCATTAAAAGTGGCGCGATACAGCTGGTCGTCGCGTTCCTGCAAATCGTCCAGCACTTTCTGGTATTCGTCGATCCTGTGAGACAGGACGCCATACTGGGCTAACAACAGTTTATTTTCTTTCTTCAGTTGCTGTTCACGGGGAGAATCCATCACATAGACGGCAAATATAAATAATACAACGCCAATTCCGATACCGATACTCAGTTGCTTCAAAACAGCCCAAATCTTCTGCCCCGTTGAATAGCGCACTTCTTCATAAGTCAAAGTTTGTCTGTTAAAATGATATGAAGTTTTCCCCATTGAATTAAAATTTAGGATTAATGCGGACAAAAGTAAGTTATTTATTGTACTTTTGCAAATCGTTTTAGAAAAAATAACTTTTTTGAGTTACAAGTAAACGAGTTAACGATACTCTTATTTATCATTTACCCTTTTGTTGTGACAAGGTTCTACCTTGTTGCAATTGTTCCGACAGGTTGAACCTGTCATGATAGCCGGCGCGAGGCACAGCCCAATACTGTCAACTTAAGGCTGAAAGCCTTGCATCAATAGCACAGGGCAACGCCCTGTGGGATGATAGCGATTGTGATCACTAAGCCCTGAAAGGGCGGAATCAACCGGGATAACGCCCTTTCAGGGCTTGAGTTTGAGCGGCATTCCTGTCCGTAGGGCGTTGCCCTACGCTAATGGATATAAGGCTTTCAGCCTTAAGTTGACGACATTGGGCACAGCCTCGCACCAACCGGGGGATAAAGTTAATTATGCGAATCAGGGGTTGGAAATATTGCCATACGCGACGCGGCGTCAATATCCGGTGTTGTCCTTTTCGCTGGCGTGCTGAAAAACGACCAGCTGCGCCGGTTTTTTGCACGCGACCTGCGGGAAGAAAACTTCAACGGAAGTTTTTCACGCGCGACCTGCGGGAAGAAAACTTCGGCGTAAGTTTTTCATGCGCGACCTGCGGGAAGAAAACTTTGGCGTAAGATGTCCGATAAATGAAATTTTTTAAAATCGCTGATGCGTAATACCGGTAAATAATGCGAATTATGAATTACGTATGGGTGTATTTTAACCTCACTGCGTCATTGCGAACTGCGAAGCAGTGAAGCAATCTGGAAAATATTTAAAATAACTCCGGATTGCTTCAGGCTTCGCCTTCGCAATGACGTGTACGGTATTTCAACTTCGGGCTTCGCCTTCGCAATGCACCTCTCGTTTACTCGTTTACTTGTATCTCGTAACTTAATTTTTTACAGATGAAAACAGAAAAATTACAACCCGGCGCAAGCCAAATCCGCCAATCCTTTTATGATTTTTTTGAAAGTAAAAATCATAAAATAGTTCCGTCGGCTCCGATGGTTATCAGGGACGATCCTACCCTGATGTTCACCAATGCCGGCATGAACCAGTTTAAAGACATTATCCTGGGCAACGTTCCCGTCACGTATTCCCGCGCGGCCGATTCGCAAAAGTGTTTGCGTGTCAGCGGCAAACACAATGATTTGGAGGAAGTTGGCCACGATACTTACCACCACACCATGTTTGAAATGCTGGGTAACTGGTCGTTCGGCGATTATTTCAAAAAAGAGGCCATTGAATATGCCTGGGAATACCTGACCGAAGTATTGCAATTGGATAAAAACCGCTTGTATGTAACTGTTTTTGAAGGAAGTCCTTCGGAAAATTTGAGCCGCGACGGCGAAGCCGCCGCTTACTGGGCAAATTATTTGCCGGAAAGCCGGATTATCAACGGCAGTAAAAAAGATAATTTCTGGGAAATGGGGGATACCGGCCCCTGCGGCCCTTGTTCCGAGATTCACATCGACATCCGTCCCGACGGGGAAAGGGCTAAAACGGACGGTTTAACGCTGGTCAACCGCGACCACCCGCAGGTAATCGAAATCTGGAACCTGGTTTTCATGCAATTCAACCGCAAAGCCGACGGTTCGCTCGAAAGTTTACCCAATAAAGTGATTGATACCGGCATGGGATTTGAACGCCTGTGCATGGCCGTACAGGGAAAAACGTCCAACTACGATACCGATGTTTTTCAACCGCTGATTGCCGAAACCGGACGGATTACCGGTTGCCGTTACGGCGACAGTCCCAGGTCGGATGTGGCGATGCGCGTTGTCGCCGACCATATCCGCACCATTGCTTTTTCCATCGCCGACGGGCAATTGCCTTCCAATGCCAGGGCCGGCTACGTGATTCGCCGGATTTTGCGCCGCGCCGTCCGTTACGGTTATACTTTCCTTGGACAGAAACAGGCTTTCATGTATCGCCTGATTCCCGCGCTGATCGATTCGATGGGTGATGCTTACGGGGAATTGACCGACCAGAAAATATTGATTGAAAAGGTTGTCAAAGAAGAGGAAGAATCTTTCCTGCGGACTTTGGAAAACGGAATCAAACTGCTTGATAAAACAGTCAGGGAAGCGGAAACTGCCGGAACAAACCGCATTGCCGGCGCCGATGCTTTCGTGCTGTACGACACCTACGGTTTTCCGCTTGACTTAACCGAACTTATTCTGAGGGAACACAAAATGGAACTCGACAGGGAAGGTTTCGACCTCGAAATGCAAAAGCAAAAAGAACGGGCAAGAAATGCCGCCGCCGTTGAAACCGGCGACTGGGTGAACATTCGCGGGGGCGAACAGGAATTTGTCGGCTATGACCAGACTTCGGCAGTGGCAAAAATTTTGCGTTACCGGAAAGTCAAACAAAAAAACGCAGGGTTTTACCAGGTTGTTTTCGACCGGACGCCTTTTTATGCCGAAATGGGGGGGCAGGCAGGCGATAGCGGCGCGTTTGCACCCTGCCGGTGCGGGAATGACGGCCGGATTGAAATTTTTGACACGAAACGGGAAAACAATCTGGCTGTGCATTTCGTGCAGCGACTGCCGGAGAATCCCGAAGATGAATTTCTCCTCGAAGTGAACGTTCCGAAACGCCGCGCCACGGAATGCAACCACACGGCGACGCACCTGCTGCACGAAGCGCTTCGGAATGTTTTGGGAAACCATGTCGAACAGAAAGGCTCGTCCGTTTCGCCCGACGTACTCCGTTTTGACTTTTCGCATTTTCAGAAGTTGACGGACGAAGAAATCCGCAGGGTTGAAAAACAGGTAACGGCTAAAATTCGCGAAGATATTGTTTTGGACGAATTGCGCCACGTTCCGATAGCCGAAGCAAAAAAAACGGGAGCGATGGCTCTGTTCGGCGAGAAATACGGCGAAGACGTGCGGGTTGTCCGTTTCGGCACGTCGGTAGAATTGTGCGGAGGAACGCATATCGCTTCTACGGGACGGATAGGCACGTTCAGGATTACCGGCGAAAGTTCGATTGCTGCGGGCGTCCGCCGTATCGAAGCCATTTCGGGCGAGGCCTGTGAAAATTATCTGTATTTACTGCAGGATACAGTTCGCGATTTGCGCGGTTTGCTGAACAATACCGATTTGCAGCAAGCCGTCAGAAAATACATCGAAGAAAATGCCGGTTTAAAAAAACAAGCCGAAGAGTTTGTGAAAGAAAGAACGCAAAGATTGAAACAGTTGATTATTGATAAAAAAGAAAACAGGAATGGAATTAATTTGTTTGTAATCAAAGGTTCATATCCTGCGGAAATTGTCAAAGACATTGCTTTCCAGTTGCGGGGCGAGTTTCCTGAAAAAATGTGTTTTGCCGGCGCCACGTCCTTTGAATCGAAACCTGTGTTGACGCTGATGATTAGCGACGATTTGGCGAAAGGCGGACTGGATGCTTCGCAAATTGTCCGTGAAGCCGCTAAGCACATTAAAGGCGGCGGCGGCGGACAGGCGCATTTTGCCACGGCCGGGGGAAAAGATGCGGATGGCTTGCTGCCGGCGCTGGAGGAAATGACTGGAAAACTTGGATAGTTTTCAGTATCTTTGTTGCATAATTTTAAAATCAAATAATCATGATACAGTCTGCATCACAAAATATTTACCTGAATGTGCCGTCGTCGGAAGTTGGATTTCTAATGACGCTGGCAAAGAAAAGGGGTTGGAAAATAGAAACCCAGGCAGATTTGATCCGTAAATACATTGATTCCCGTCCGGAAAATGTTGAGTTGTCGGACGAAGAAATAATGGAAGAGGTTCGCGCAGTGAGATATTCCAAATGAGCATTATTATAGAATGTTTTCAAGAAAATTAAAACATACGCCTTACCCCGTAGCATAATCCCGGAAACATTTCGGGATATCCGTAGAGCCTTAAAAATATCTTTTCAGTTCTTAAAGGTATCCCCAAAAACAGGGCATTCCCGTTTACCCGTCAATTCGTTTACTTATTTATTCATTTATTTACGTATGAAAAAAATTGTATTATTATCGTTAATTGCCGGCGTTCTTTATGCTTGCAGCAGCGTTCCGATTACAGGACGCAAACAGTTGAGTCTCGTTTCCGACAGTGAAGTTTTATCACTGAGTTTGCAGGAGTACAAAAACTACATTCAAACGGCCAAAAAATCGACGGATAAAGACGCGGCGGCTTTGGTAGTGAAAGTAGGTCAAAACATTGCAAAGTCGGTAGAATCGTACTATCGATCCATCCATGCGGAAGCCCTTCTGAACGATTACTCCTGGGAATTTAACCTGATTGACGACCCGCAGGTAAACGCTTTCTGTATGCCGGGCGGGAAAATAGTCGTTTATACGGGTATTCTGCCTGTTACGCAGGACGAGACAGGACTGGCGGTCGTGCTGGGACACGAAGTCGCCCATGCGATAGCCAGACATGCCAACGAGCGGATGTCGCAACAGCTTGCCGCACAGTTCGGTGCAGAAATCGTGAACCTGTTGACCGAAAAGGCTTCCGAAGAGGTGAAAACCGTTGTGCACCAGGTTTACGGGTTAGGCGCACAATATGGCGTACTGTTGCCTTTCGACCGCAAGCAGGAATCGGAAGCCGACCATTTGGGACTGATACTGATGGCTATAGCGGGCTACAATCCTCAAGCAGCCGTACCGTTCTGGCAAAGGATGGCGCAAAACGGACAGTCAGTTCCCGAATTTCTGAGTACCCACCCTTCGGATGCTACGCGAATTGCGGATATCCAAAAGGAATTGCCCGAAGCGATGGAGGTTTACAAAGGCGTTTGGGGCAAATATCCGGCAGGTTATACGCCTGCCCCCGGCGCGACAACTCCGGGCAGTTCAAATACGGCAGCGCCCGGGACATCGAGTCAGTGGCATTTTTGAGGCTGCCGCCCATAACGTAACCCGTAACTTACAATGGTCTGTAAAGTTATTATTGTTTACCTTACAACAAGTTTTTTTGTGATTGTACCTGTTGCCCCGACAAGTTTAAGCACATAGACACCCTGATGGAATATATTTAATTCCGATAACGGAAACCGGGTAGACGAGCCTGTGCGCCTGCATTGTATTAAACGGCCGGAAATATTATAGACTTCTATCGTTTCGGGCATTTTTTCTGAATTTATATTCAATACGGAGGAACGGTTAACCGGATTCGGATATATATCGGATGCTGATTCGGCGGGTTGTATAATACCCGTAAGACTTTGGGAAACAAAGGAAAGCGCATAGGCAATTTCCGTTTCCCTTACTCTTGCCAATATGTGGGCGTTTGCTTTTGGATAGTACGAACCGTATGTGCCTGTATGAAATGCGCTTGTCGGTTCACTGTATCGACGGGCAAGGTAACTGTCCGCTCCCCGTAAACCGGTAACATTTGCTTTAGTCCAGTCTCCATCATCGTTGTAAGCAACGATTTTCCCTTCTATGCCTCCTTCAATAAAAATGACAGGGTCAAAACATAAATAGGGTTCCGTATTGTCGGTTATGGTAAGTGTTGCGTAAATGTTGCCGTCGGCAGGATAAACGATTTCTCTTGAACCGTAATAGATTGGTATTTCATCGAACAGGAGTCCGTTGATATTGACGTTGATTACATGACCTGCATGGTTTTGAGCGGTTCGCGCTTTCGTATAATAATAACCGGTATCGGGAACGGTGATGTTTATCACTGCCGTCTCTTTTGACGGCGATTCCGGTTCGGGTTTTGACCGTTCTATCCGGGATGAGGATTCGGTATCTGCTGCATGAAAAAATTCCAGCACGTGTTGCGCTTCGCTTTCGGAGGAGATAACAATTTCCTGTCCCTTAATAAAATAAGATGCCGTACGGAATGAATACCGCGTGGAAACGTTGGTATATAATTTGAAACTTACATCTTCATTTTCACTTGCCATCCTCATTCCTTCGTTATCCTTGGGCGGATCTATTATTACTGTATTGTCGTCTTTATTGCCCGTTTTCGCTTTTGCTAAATAGGAGTCATATTTTTCGGAAGATATTTCCGCTTTTTCTTTTTCCTTAGACATCCTGATAAATTCAATTTCAGCCACCTGCGGTATTCGGGCTATTACGGAAACCGTATTCCGTCCTTCCTGCAAATCAACCGGTCTGTTGCCCGACAGGCCTATGCTTTGCCAGTTTCCTTTTACCGGGACAATTTCTCCGGCTCTCTCTCCATTTACCAGTACATCAAAGGTGGAAAAACTTCCATCGGCGAGTCTTGCCGGAAGAAGCCAGAAATTCAAATAATAACTTCCCTCCGATTCGGCTGTTACTTCAATACCGGTATAACTGCGGCCTTCAACAACTTCATTTACCAGACCCGTAATAACAACATCTCCTCCCAACTTAAGATTGTTCTTAAAATAATTTATTTTTTCAATTTTTTGCGCATGAACCGGCATTATTATCATTATGAAAAATGATACAATGCTAAAAAAAGTAATTTTTGTTTTCATTTTGTTTATAATTTAGTGTGAATAAATAATACATTCATAAAATCAATTATCAATATGTAATTTCTTTATAATTTTCTGCCCGTTTACATGAAATACGGCAAAACAGATTCCCTTACCTAACCGGGAAACATTAACCGTACTGTTATTTTCCGGAACTGTCTTTTGAATTATCCGCCCCGTTGTATCTATCATTTCGATCCGTTCAATATTTGCTTTTGTGTTGAAATATAAAGTATTTCGCACCGGATTCGGATAAATATTTACATCCGGATTAATATCAACCGTCTGAATTGATAGCGGGATTGTGTTTACATCCAACTCGAAAAGTCCGCAGTCGCGTGAATAGAAGATTAATTTGTTTTTGTATTTAACCATGTCGATTATAATACCGCAATCAACGCCCAAATATTCCTTATATGCAAGGCTCCATGTATCCCCCGTATCCGTGGAACGATAGACATAAATCGTATCTTTTCTTGTTGAATAGGAAGAATACCCTGAAGAGTAAAGAATATCGGGATTTTCTTCGTCAAAAAGAACTTTGATAAAATATAAGCAATTAGGGTCATTCCAGTGGTTTTTTATTTCCCAGGTTTTGCCCTTGTCCGTTGATTTGCCGAAAACGCCTTCTCCTCCGAAAACCATTATATCCGGATTGGTTGGATGAAAAGCAATTTGATGTACACAGTTGTCTCCCCCTGGAATTTCATAGTTAGTCCATGTCACGCCGCTATTATACGAACTGTATATTTGTCCGCTCATAAATGGAGTCTCGCCCGAATAAAAAATGGCGGCAGTATCCAGTGGATGATAGCTGATGAAAGTAATGTCATACCCTAAGGAATATGGATACATGGATGTCCAGTTTTTTCCGAAGTCTTCCGATTTGAATACTCCTTCTCCGGCTGTTAGTGTAAGTAACGAGTTGGGATTTTGCGGATTTTGTGTAATACGAAACAAAAGGCGCCCTCTTCCGTGATTCTCTAAAAAAAGAGCGGTTGTATAATCGGCACAAGTCTTTCCGTTATCATCGGAAAACAGGAGTAATCTATCCTGCCCATTCCTGTCACCCATAGAATTTGCAAGCAATTCATTGCCGTTCCTGATAAATTCGACGATCGGCGATCCCTCAAATGCGTACAATTCCCAACCGGAGTTATGAATCAAGTCTTTCATATATATTCCCGTGTTGGAAGAAACAAAAAGCGTATCATTCATTATCTGTAACTTGGGATAATACTGATGAAATGAGCCGTTCGGCGTTATTACTTTTTGAGTAAATCCCATCGGTCGAATTTGTTCTGAACATAAATCGAACAGATTCACAAAAAGTAGAAATAAGCAAGATATTACAGTCCGTTTCATGACTTAAACCGGTATAATAGAGTTTATGTAAATTAAATTTTGCATATTACGCGCGCAAGCGTATCTTTGCAGAATGAAATATATGGATTATCACAACAACGAAAAGAAATTCCGTTCCCTGACGGGTCTT
>JAIRNV010000050.1 GCA_031257875.1 Dysgonamonadaceae bacterium | reverse complement strand
GAATAACCCCGTTTGGAGGCGTTTCGCTTCAATTCCCTGCTAATGACGGATTTGTCTTTGCCTATGGCTATACAGACCGCCTTTTTTGTAAATCCTGCCTGTAGCATCCGGGAAATTGTGTACTTTTGTTCCCGGGTTAAATGTTTCTTATTTTTTTTCATATTACAACTAAGATAGGACTTTTTTCCAAAACTCCGTTCGGGGCATGCCCCGAACGGAGTTTTTTCTTACTTTAGTTGCATTTACTATTTGAACTTACCTTTGACTGCGTCGATTTTCAATTCAAATTGTTGCATTCTGTCATTCCCGCACAGGCGGGAATCCCATGACAATCCCTGCGGTTGGCGCGAGGCTGTGCCTAATGTCGTCAACTCCGGTTTTGGCGTTAATGATACCGAACACGTTAAAAAGGAGTTTAAGTATTGAGATACGGGATTTTTTCACATACGCCATACGGGAGGAAGCTGTACGAAGCAGGTAAGCGTAACGGCACGGGTTTGCGTATTTTATGACGTGCTGAACCGGACGGTGATAAAAGGGAATCTGCATTCATATTTTTCACCGGAAAATGATGCCTGTATGGAGCGTATGGAAAATATGGATTTTCAGGATAAGGTATTCCTTTTTGACAGGGGTTATCCGGATTTCCGGCTACTGTATCTGTTAACGCAAAAGGATGTAAAATTTGTCATGCGGGTAAAGCAAAGCGCGCCCCGTACTGTTAAACGGTTTATGGAATCCGTTGAAAAAGAATCGATTGTCCGGTGGTATCCGGGTTACCGTTCCATAAAGAAATTAAGGGAAAAAGGAATCGAAGTAAACGGTAAAACAGGTATCGCGCTGCGCATGGTAAAAGCTGTTCTTAATACGGGCGAAGTGGAAGTATTGGTTACCAGCCTGTTTGACAGTCAGGTTTATACATGTCAGGATTTGAAGGAAGTTTACGGTTTGTGGCGGGGTATTGAAACCGGTTCCGGTTATCTGAAGGAAGAATTGCAGCCGGCCCAATTCAGCGGTATTCGCCAAATCCGTATCGAACAGGATTTTGCAGCCATCCTGCTGCTGTACAGTCTTCAAAGCCTGATAGAAAAACAGAGTGAACCCTGCCTGGAAGCCGCCAACCGCAGGCGGAAACACAAATATAAAGTGAATAAAAATATCAGTTGGGGCATGCTCAAATACCGGGTTGTCCGGTTGTTTTTGGAAACAGACAGCCGTGATATTTTAACCGAACTTGAAAATCTGTTTAAGAAACATTTGGAGACTGTCAGACCGGGGCGAAAGTATCAAAGAAAAAAAAACGGCGACTGCCCGGTGGCAAATTCTATACGCTAACTAATTATAAACGTGCTTTATTAGGCTTAAGTTGACGACATTGGGTGTCGCCTGTGCATAGCCCCCGTCTGCGCCTTTGGCTTGACGGGGGTTATTCACAGGTCACGCCTGTACGGCGTGTGGCACACGAAATTTTTAATGCGTCGACCCTGCATTTTCGCCCTTTTGTTTGGCATACGTTTTGTAAATATTAAACGGATGAGAAAATTGCAATGGTCAAAGATTGAATACTAAAGTTTTGGTAGTGTTCATGTGAAAAATACCGCATTTATGGTATTTTTATGCTGAAATCTCATTTGTATTTTTGCCCTTGGTAATATTTATGTTTTTTGTGTGCAGTCAAAAAAATTGTGGTGATAATCCTTTGGTATCGGTAATAGCCATCAATGCCCGGTTCAAAAATGAAGCCGGATAATGCAGCCTTTGAAACCATAGATAATAATGATTATTCGTTCCCTGTATTACCGTTTGGATAAGGAGAGCTCAATACTAAGCACGCTAAATATAAAAGCATATCCTACTGTTCTAATCATTGACCCCGAGATGAGAATCATATTCAGAGGATCAATTGATTTAGCGTCCGATTATATTTAAAAATTAACAGGTACCTTAGTAACTACATTATGCTATTTTTTATAAAAATATTATTTAAAAATACCATAAATATGGTATTTTTTAGGGTGAAATTATTATTTATCTTTGCATTCAATTATTTTAGTTATTTACTGAATTTACTATACAACTTACAGGTATTTGTTTTAAGAAACATAAACTATCTTAAATTTTAAGACAGTTTTGTTGTTTTATTTTTATTATTAATTTTTTAAACATTTCAAAAATGAAAAAGAACAAAATGAATGTTTTGATTTTACTGTTTGCTTTCATTGCAAGCGGTAGTGTGTATGCAACAGACAATTCTGTTACATTCAGGGTAGAAAACATGACCTGCGGTGGCTGTTCCGGAAAAATCAAAAAAACGGTGTCGGCTATTGACGGAGTGTCCGGGTTTGAAGCAAATCTGGAAAAAAGGGTGGTAACGATTGCTTACGACAATCAGAAAGTAAATTTCGGGCAGCTGAAGGAAGCCATTGCAGCGATCAAGTACAACGCCGAGGATTACGATCCGAATGAAGTGATTGCAAGAAAAGTTTCTTTCAAAGCCAATCAAATCGGTTGCGGAGGATGCGTAGCTAAGGTAAAAAAGAATATCGGCGCTGAAGCGGGTGTTATTGGCGTGGAAGTTGATCTTCCGACGAAAGAGGTGAAAGTCGAGTACGATGCCAATAAAATTGCGTCGAAAGAAATCCAGAAAGATTTCCAGAAATTCAATTACACGGTGGTAAGGTATTGGACGAGCGAAAAAGTCAAATACGCGATTCTCAAAGTGGAACTGCTCAATGATCCCGCCGAAGTAGAAAAAAATCTGGCTGCGGAAAAGGGTATTTTAGATGTTTCGGTTAATGAAAAGACAAAAGACATTGCTATTGCCTACAACGCTACGGTTATTGCGGAAGAAAATCTGGCCGACAGCATTAAAAAATATAATTTGAATCTGGTGGCTGAAAACTAAGGAATTGAGAATTAAAAATTAAATTATTTCAGTATGAAAACAAGTGTTAAATTATTATGTGTTGCGTTAGGGCTACTGTTGTCAATTGGAGGACTTAGCGCACAAACTATTAAAGGGAAAGTGGTGGATAAAAACGGAGAACCGGTTCCCGGAGCAGTTATTTCCTACGGAAACAATAACGGATTCACTACCGACATCAATGGAGAATTCACTGTTGACAGAAAAAACGCGGGGAGTAAACTTACCGTTAATTTATTGGGATTCAAACAAAAAGAGGTTAAGCTGAACGAAAGGTCAAAAAACCTGACCGTTACGCTGGAAGAAGATACCAAAGATTTGGACCAAGTAGTTATTGTCGGTTATGGAAAGTCGTCGAAAAGAAAAGCGACCGGAACCGTAAGCACCATTACGAGAGACGTACTGGAACAGTATCCCGGAACAAACGTACTGGATGTTCTACAAGGCCGGATTGCCGGACTTACGTTAACCAGGTCTTCCGGATTGCCGGGTTCATCGGTTTCGATAAATATTCGCGGGATAACAACGATTGACGAAGGGTTTACCGATTCCTGCGGAGCGGGCGGATGTTGCGGCGTTACGGAAGGTACAAAGGTTGAACCGCTGATTGTTATTGATGGCGTGCCGTTTATCAATGAAAGTATTTCGCCCCTGGACATCGGTGCGGTTGGAGCGGTTGGCCCGCTGGCGAGCCTCAGCACTGCCGACATTGAACGCATTGACGTGTTGAAAGACTCGGATGCTACCGCTATTTACGGTTCGAGAGGAGCTAACGGCGTGATTCTGATAACTACAAGACGCGATTTGGATTGATGAAGACGCTAATAAATATCGTTGCCGTGTGCATCAGCTTCGTTAGCTTGCCGCTGTACGGGCAAAACGATGCGGCAAACGACAAATCCGAAATCGCAAAGTTCGAGATTGGTTTTGCCGAATACCGTATCAGTCAGGCGGGAACGGATGCCGTATCCGCCGACAGCGTTGCTGTTCACCTTTTCGGATTTGTGACCTTGCCGGCGGACGAAGCGAAAAGATTCGGCGAACAGGCACAGCCGGGAAAAGATAAAACAGGTATTCTATTGCCTCATTTTTATCTGTCTTCCGACAAGTCGAGTCTGAGGCTGTACAACTTTCCTGCGCGACGGCGAAATTGAATATGATGGAAAATCATATACTGCCGACGCAAGGGGAATTGTTAAACTGCCTTCGCCGGTTGATGTTTCCAAAATCAAGGTTACCGGTAAAAAAACTGCAAAAGGAGACCTTGCGGGAAGCAAGCATACGCTGCTATCTTCATCCTGTCAATATGCGGACAGGAAAATTGCCGTATATGAATTGGGTGTGAAAAGGGTTGGCGATATGAATTGATATTTATTTAGTGAAGAAAAAAATCAAAAGCACAGTGTAAAAAACCTTCTGCAATTGGCATTTATCTGTGCTTTCTTTTTATAAAAAAAATACAATGGTAAAATTATATAACATTTTTAGATTACGCAAATTAAACGAAAAATTTGTGTTTTTATCCCTGTTTTTATTCTTCGGAATCGTAATAAATAGCGGGGTGACTTATGCACAGGACTCCATCGCTTCGCCGACAGGCAACACAGGCAAAATTGAGTCGGAGGTTATCGAACTGGAACAGGGAGCCAATACGGTAAATGCGCTGAAAGGGCGTGTAAGCGGCGTTGAAATAGAAAACGGCAAAGTGAAAATACGCGGACAGAGCAATGTTGCGGACAAACTGGCGGAACCGCTGGTGATTATTGACGGCGTGCAGTTGCCGTCGGGGTTTTCCCGGTCTAACGGAGACCGGTTCAGTCCGCTGAATCTGCTCAACGCTTCCAGCATCGAAAGCATTGAAATACTCAAAGACGCCGACGCTACCGCTATTTATGGCGGAAAAGGCGCCAATGGAGTAGTAGTTATCAAAACAAAAAAAGTACTGGAGCAAAAACTGCGCGTCTCGGCTTCCCTTGCCGCAGGGAGTACGGGCATCGACCGCTGGTATGATTTCCTTTCCACCGGCGAATACCTGGACCTCCGCACCAAAGCGCTTGCGGCAGACAACATTACACCCACCGAAACGAATGCTTACGACCTTTTGCTGTGGGGCGACAAATATCACACCGACTGGCAAAAAGAATTTATGGGGCAGAAAGGGAAAGTATATAACGGGAATATAAGCATTTCGGGTGGAATAAGCGATAAAACAACGTTTTTTATCAATGCGGGTTACTTTGAAACCGGAACTGTGCTTCTGGCAGAACCCGGCGACAGGGAAAAACGGATAAATACCAAACTGTTAGTCAATCACCGCGGCTTAAACGACAAACTGGAAATTACCGCTTCCTTTGCTTTCAATAAACTTAACTTGCAGAACAGGGGCCTGGATCCGGATGCCTATCTTGTTAATGCACCCAATCAGCCGGCCTGGAACGATGACGAAACACTTTACTGGCTACCCGATAACTCAAGTTTCGTTAATCCGTTAAGGGGTAAATATGCAGTAACGCAAAATAAGGAAACAGACCTGATTACCAATTTGCAGGCACATTACCGCTTTTTACCGGATTTTGACGTGATGGTAGACGTGGGTTACAGCAGGAATACCGCCGACCAGTTTCAGACTTACAGCGGAAAATATTTGAATCCTTATGCGGCAAATGCTTATAAAAACCGTGTACTTGCAGGAGACAGCCATAACGAGCTATTTATTGTAGAACCCCGCATCAACTATGTGAAAGGATGGGAAAAACACTCCCTGACGGCATTACTCGGAGCATCCTGCCAGACCAGTCATTTTGCAGGTGACGATTTGGAAATCCGCGATTTTCCGTCCGAACTCTTTTTCAGGAATTATGCCGTAGCGGGGGTAAAATATTCGGTAAACAGCAATACGGAAGAGGTAAAACGCGCCTCCGCCTATACGCGCATCAGTTATGACTACGATACAAAATACATATTTTCCGGTATCATCAGGCGCGACGGTTCGTCGATTTTCGACAGGGGAAACAGGTACGGCAATTTCTGGTCGCTGGCCGGCGCCTGGGTCTTTTCGGGCGAAGATTTTGTCCGCGACAAGCTCGGATTCCTGAACTATGGAAAGCTGAAAATAAGTCACGGATTAACCGGCAACGATAATGTTACGCCTTTCCAGTATATTACGGCTTATGCGGCGGCGACGTATCCCTACGAAGGCCAGTCGGGACTGTTTCTCAAAAGGGTGGCAAATCCCCAGTTTAGCTGGGAAAAAACCCGGAAATCGGAAATATACTTAGACCTTGCCTTTTTCAAAAACCGCCTGCAGGCAACCGGCGCTTATTACCTGCATCACTCCAATTCCCTGATAGGCAACCAGCCGCTGGCTTCTCAAGCGGGGGTAGATTCGTATAAAGATATTCTACAGGGCGTGACGCTCCGGAGCAGGGGAGTCGAGCTGGATGTGGTTTCCACCAATATCCGAAACCGGAATTTTCAGTGGCTAACCACACTTACACTGACCGTACCGGACAATAACAAAATCACTTCATTCCCCAGTCTGGAAAATACTTCGTATGCAACGCAATATAAAACAGGAGAATCCATTCATCTAACCCGTCTGTATAAATTTACCGGAATCAATCCGGAAAACGGCGTTCCTACCGTGGAAGACGTTAACCGGGACGGGGCGATTACGGCAGCCGAAGACAAACAGTTCCTGCAGGTAGGGTGTTCAAAGTCCAGTTTCCATTTTCCAAAAAACAATTAATTTTGCGCTTTTAAATTATTTATAATGAAAGACAAAATAGAGACAAAATTAGAAAGGCGCCAGTCAAAACAGA
>JAIRNV010000018.1 GCA_031257875.1 Dysgonamonadaceae bacterium | reverse complement strand
CGTAACCAATCTTATTCCCTTATTACCTTATTACATCTTTAAATTCCGATTAGAATCATTGATTCCGCTAAGAAATCAGTTTAAATTCCGATTAGCATCATTGATTCCGTTGAGAAAATAAAGTTAATTGAATACATTTGCATCCAATATTCATTTTTATCATATATTAAACAAACAGTTTAAGAAGAAGGAAAGGAAATGGTAAAGGAATTAAAAAAGGCTGATGCAGGGCGTTATACCAATGCCGACCACGTTGAATTTCATGAAATAATGTATGAAATACTTGACCGGTACAAAGCAGTTGAGAATGGAGAATGGAGAATGGAGGATTGTTGCGCCCTGTCATTTGCTAAAAATGGAGAGGGGGAGGCCTACCGAGCACCCTTTACCGTATACCGGATACCGTCTGAAGCATGTGAAACAAACTCCGGCGCATAAAGACATTGAACAGTAGTGATTCCGTTTGAATAATTGCCTTCATTCGTTACATACAGCGGATATTCAAAAACATACGTTCCTTTCGGTAAATTGTGGAAATAATAATTCATCGAAGCGTCTTTGGGCGACTGGTAATAAACCGCGCCTTGCGCCCGGCGGACGCCCGATAACTGCCTGACCGGCTCAAAGCAGGAAGCGCGCATATCTTTCAGCAAAACATATTCAAAGTCTCTGTCTGCACGAACAATCAGGCGCACAACGGCTTTATCCCCTACCTTCAAAGGCGTGGCTTCCGTAACGGGCGACAAAGTTGTTTGGCTACCGCCGGTTTTCAATTCCGTACCGGTCATTTTTTCTATAAACAAAGCCTTTTCCACATTCAATCCGGTTTTCGCAGCTTTTATCCTGTCCAAATCTTCAAAGTACTGCCAATAGAGCGCCCCCCAGCCGGGAGCGGCTGTTTCCCGCGTGATTTTCACCCTGCTCATATCCGGTGTAATTGTTTTAGCATCAAAAACTTCTTTGATATAGCCGGTTCCGGCCTCGCCTCCGGATGTGTCAAATGATCGGTTGCCGAGCTGTATGCGTGTTTTCCCGGTATCTTCCAGCCAGTCTGACCCGGTTTGCAAAAGAATCTGAATGGCGCCGACCAGTCCCGGCAGGCTTTCCCATTGGCTTGCGCCGAACGCTGTTTCCTGCGTTTGCTTTTGTTTCAGCAGCCAAAGTTTCATTTCGTCCATTTCCCCGGTAGAAGCGCCTGTTTGGCTACCGCCGATTTGCAATTCGTAAAACGCTTTCATAATAAAACCATGGATGGCAACGGCATTGTTGAAGAAAAACGAACCGGCGCGGCTATTCGCCCAGTACATGCCCAAATCCGGTTTGCGGGTAGCATGTTCGCGAAGCGACTGCACGATAGACAGGGCTATATCTGTTTTTCCGCTGCGCTGCAAAAATAATGCGGCGATGGCGCGCCCGTAGGGGCAGGGTATGCCTGCCCAATTCTTTTCCGTGATTGATGCATAAAACCCGGCAGCTTCTTCAGTTTCCCCGAGCGGAATGTCTTTATAGAGCGAGCGCACGAGCAGGTATTCCAGTTCATAAGTAGCAGGATATTGAAGTTCCCCCGGCTTGGCGTATTTTTTATAATCATCATAATGCCGTTTCAATTCCCTGTCGATGAAACGGATTGCTGTTTCCTGCATTTCCCCGGCTCCCGTTTCCCCCGCTTCTTTCAAACCATACAAAATCCATTGGGTAATTGATACGCTGGGGGTCATGCCTTTGAACCAGACCCAGCCGCCATCTTCGGTTTGCAGCGAGCGGAGTTTGTCAAGGGCTTGACTGTGCAGGTAATCCGTCCGGTTGGCGTCGAACAGCAGCGACAGTTTTTGTTTCATTTCCGTTTCGTTTTTGGCATCCGTCACCCAGGGCGTTTCTTCCAGTAAAACGGTTTTCAATTCCTGATTTTTCTCAAGGTTGGATTGCAGAGACGTTGCGTGCAGCGCCCATGCCTCAATAACCTGTTTGATTTTCGGCGTGGATTTGGCGATGCGGGCAGCTGTGGCATTGGCATAATATGCACCGAACCATGACAGTGCATCGTCCGATTGAGGCGCCGTCAGGGAAGGCAGAGCCTGAACAGCGTACCAGACCGGATTGCCGGTAAACTCCAAAGTCAGGCGATAATTTTGCAGGGTAGCCGAATTATTTTTCATCCGGTCGAAAGAAACCGTTTTCGTCTGCCCGCCCGGAATATCCAGCGGCAGGCTTTCCGTGACCAGTATCCGGTTGGGAAGAACCGGAATCAGATGCTGTTCGCCGTCGCTGAAACCGGCGGTTTTTGCAACTGTCTTCACGGCTGTCAGGTCAATGCCCGACGGAACATCGAACGTCCAGGAAACGGCAACGGTTTTTCCGGCCTCAACCGTAAACGGACGGGCGGCTTCGGAGACAGCAATTGTTGTCTGACCGCTTACAGGGTCGAAAAATTCAATGCCGACTTCTCCTGAAAGAGCCGATTCCGAAAGATTGGAAACCGTCGCGGAAACCGTAGCCCGGTCGCCTTCGCGGATAAAACGCGGAACATTCGGAGCGACCATCAGCTTTTTCCGGCTAATCGCTTCTTTCACGATTTGTCCGAATTTCAAATCTTTGGTATGCGCCAGCCCCATGAATTTCCAGGTCGTATTGCTTTCGGGAACGGTGAAAGCAATCAGCGTTTCGCCGACTTCACCGGTCATCAGTTGCGGGTAAAAGAAAGCCGTTTCGTTAAAATTCCGGCGGATTTGGACGGGGGCTTCCTCTTGAGGGGTTTTCTTCCGGATTTCATGCAAATCGCCGGCTAATGCCGTTTCCATTACCGCATTTTTTGTAGCGAAGGCTCTTATGCCTGTTTCCCGCGAAGGAACTGTAAATCCAAACCAGTCTATATTATCAAATTTGAAATCAGGAATATTCACCGGCCTGAAATCAATCCTGAAATACAGGGAAGAACCGGACAGTCCGTCGCCGTTTTCCGTGCGTACATCCGGCAGGCGCGGGTTGCGAACCGGATTGAACGACCAGTCGTGCCGGTAAATTTTATCTAAAGAAGCGTCATACATGGCTGCAAGCAGTTCGCCTGCAACGCCTTTTTGTCCGGCGTCCTTTACCGATATTTTCCATTCTTCCTTTTGTCCGGGCAATAGCCGGTCGCGGAAAACTTCCATCGCCAGGTCTAATTTCCGGCTTGCCTGCTTCCGCAAAACCGCTACGCGCTTTGAAAATACCTTCGCATCTTTGATAAAAGTGAACTGAACGGAAACGCCATCTCCATACGATTCCCGGAAAGGGATTTCAATTTTCCGGTTTTCGCTGTTCAGCACAAAGCGCGATACCGCTACCTTTTTATTATCCCTGTCCTTGAAAATTTCATACAAAACATAAACCTCTTTCGCCGAGGAACCGTAAATAATTACTGCGTTTTCACCCGCCGCACATTCGGTTTTCACCGGCAATAACCATTCGTAAACCGGCGCGGGCGGACATTTATCCTTATCCGTATATACGGTAAAATCGGTCGAAAACGCTTCGGCCTCCTTCGCCTCCGCTATCATGCGGTATTGACCCGACACCAGGGATTTCAACCGGCCGACAGGAATGGCTTTACCCGATTCAAAATGGCCTTCGGTAATTAGTTTATCCTGCAACCAGCCGTCTGTTTCGTTGTCCAATCGACCGGCTTCTTTCGGCTTCAGGCTGAAAATTCTGTAACTTCCGGTTACTGCAACCGGATTGTGGCTTAAATCGGTTGCTTCCACCGTAACGGTGGAAAGGCTGTCTTGATTGATTGCATCCGGCAAACCGCCGACATTCAATATAAACGGTATATCGCCCATGTTGATTTGCGTTTCCGCGTTTTGCGTTTCGCCTTTCGCATCAGTAATGTTTACGGAAACCGTATAAGTATAACTTACATTTTTTCGGTCTTTGTCTTTAAATGCTTTTTCGGGCGTGAAACCAATCTCAAACTTGCCCTGTCCGTCTAAAAAGACATCGCCGGAAGCAACCTGCACCGGCGGCGCCCAGATTCTGAAAAACCAGTGGTATGAACGGGTTATCCTGTACCCGGCTTTTGCGTTTTGAATACTTACGCCCGAAAATGTTTCGGCGCTTCCCTTAACGGTTACTTTGTCGCCGAAACGGCAGGTGTTTTCATTTTTTTCAAATCGAATGTCGAAAGCGGGACGCTTATATTCTTCCACGTGGAAATAAGCATAACCTGCGATTTTATCCGTCCGTATCGAAAACCGTCCGTTCAGTGTGCCTTGCGGTAAAACAAATTCTCCGGCAAACGAACCCCATTCGTTGGTTTTCACCTGCATTGCGGAAATATTTTTTCCGTTGGCATCGTATAGGGAAACGGTAAAAACGTCATTGGGAATCACCTGCACTTCTTTTGTTTCACAGGCAATACCCTTGAAATAAACCGTTTGCCCGGGGCGGTAAATACTCCGGTCGGTAAAAAGGTTCAACCGGCGGATTGATTCAGATACATTATCATTGGATATCCAGGGGACACTGGAAATAATCAGGGATGTATCGGTCTTGTATGTAGCCTGATAGCCGGTAATGTCCTTTTCTTTTCCGCCCGAAGCCAAACCGTTGGCGTCTGTGCAAAGCGTTTGAACCTTTACAGGACGGTTATTGCTACTTTTATACAGAAGAATGGACCCACCTTCAACCGGTTTCCCGCTCAACAGGTCGGTTACCATAAATTCCCGCTTCCCGTCCGTTACACGGGCAACCGTTGCCAAACGGCTGACGGAGAACTGTTGATTGGAAATGTGTTCCGGATGCCCGTCGGGAAAAATGACATATTCGTAGTTTCCCAATGCTTCCATCGGGATTTTAATCACGGTATCCGAATAAAGGTAAGGCGCTTCGCCTGCGAGGGTTATCTGTTTGGTTAATATCAACTGTCCGTTCTTTTTATACTGTCCGCTCCTGTTCCACTTGCCGGTATAAACCGCGACCGGGGCATTGATTCTGTAAATTTGAACAGTCAGGCTGTCCAGATTTCTATATTTGATTTTTAACGGCGCTTCTTCCCCCGGATACACCGTATTGTTAACAGTCGCAGTCAATTCGCTTTGGGTAATCTGCCGTAAAAAGTTTTTCAGTAAACCGGTTCTTCCATAATCAGGGTATTTTTCGATACCTTCCAGGCATATTTCATACGCCTGTTTTTTTAATTCATTATTATAATAATAAATGGCTTTCCGGTAAAGAATTTCCGCGCAGAAATCTTCGGCGGCATATTGTTTTTCCAGCCGGTCGAGCGCGGCTAAATATTCTTCACCTTTATTCCCGTCATCTTCTTCCGTTTCATTATTTAAAATAAAATCCAAACGGTCTAAATCAACCGTTAACAGGGCAAAAGCATTTTTTTCCCGCGACCTGAAAGCCAGCAAATCCCGGTACAGTTTCAGAATTTGAGGCGTAAAATTATTGTTTCCGTCGGGATTGGAAATTCCTTTCAATAAATCAATTCCCCGGTGAACCAGAAAATCATACAGGCTTGGCCGCAACTCGCGGGACGATTCGCCGGCCTGCAAAATATCCCCGTATGCCAGGGTATTTGTTTTTTGCAACACTTCGGCAGGCTCCAGAGACCGTTCCACATAACCGGCAATCCGTTTGATAAAAACACCGGCCGGCCATGTTTCCATATCCGTTCCGGCCTCCGCAGCCGGGACCGGCGCCCTTTGACCGATTCTATACAAATCACTCCTGTAATACCTGTCATACAGTTCGGCCAGAAGCGAATAAATCACAGCCTGCTCCGTTTTATCATCATCGCTTGCGGAAAAAGTTTCCATTTCATGGATAAGTCCGGGCAGTTTATCCCTGTCAATCGCCGTTTCAAATTTGAGTTTGTAAATCATAGCTTTGAGCAGTTCGGGACTGTTACCCGTTTGCAAAGCCTTTTGACGGATTAGGTTCACCGCTTCCAGCGCCGATTGCGGAAGCGACTGTTTTTCAAAATCATATACCTTATTCCAATCCGAAGCCGGGATTTCTTTTTTTTTCACAGTAACATTTTGATTGGAGTGTCCGTTTGCTGAAAACAGCAGGAAGAAAGCAACGGTAAGTAAAAAATTTATTTTCATGATTTATTTATTCAAATACAGGGCGCTAAGTTAAAGATAAAAAGGATTAAGTACAAATCGTTTTTTGTACCGGGTGGTGCATTTGATTCCGGAAAACAGTCAATAATTAAAAAATTTATCTTACATTTGCAACCGAAAAATAATTTTAAAAATCAATTATATATGAAATTTGTTGTATCAAGTAGTTCTTTATCGAGCCATTTACAGGTAGTTGGCCGGGTTATCGCTTCAAAAAATGCAATCCCCATACTGGATTGTTTTTTATTTGAGTTGAGTGAAAATCAATTGACCATTACCGCGGCAGACAGTGAAACGCGCATGACTACTTCTATTGAAGTGCGGGAAACCGATGGTTCGGGCGTATTTGCCATACCATCCAAAAATTTGTTGGATTCTTTGAAAGAGTTGCCGGATCAGCCGATTACTTTCGACATCAATGATGAAACACTGGAATTGATTATTTATTACGAAAACGGGAAATATCATTTTATTGCCGAGCATGGCGACGAATATCCACAGGCAAAACCGTTAAGCGACAGTGCAGCCCAAATAACGATTCCGGCCGAACAGTTACTGTCGGGTATCAGCCGGACTTTATTCGCTACGGCAGAGGATGATCTGCGACCGGTAATGAACGGGATTTATTTTGATATTTCCGACAGCAATATTACTTTCGTTGCTTCCGACGGCCATAAACTGGTGCGCTTCAAGAACTTTTCGGCCAAAGGCAATGAACAGACTTCGTTTATCCTTCCCAAGAAACCGGCGAATCTTTTGAGAACCGTGCTTCCGAAAGAATCGGGAGTTGTTACCATCGGTTTCGACGATAACAATGCTTATACCCGACTGGGAAAAATTGAAATCATTTCCCGTTTGATAGAAGGGCGTTATCCGAATTACAACGGCGTAATCCCTGCGGGAAATCCGTATAAAGTCGTCGTTGACCGCTTGCTGTTTACAAACGCTTTGAAGCGGGTAACGGTTTTCGCCAACCCGACCAGTTCACTTGTTAAACTGAGCATTTCGCCCAATACAATTGTTATTTCAACTCAAGACATTGATTATTCAACTTCAGCCGAAGAAAAAGTAGCCTGCGTTTACGATGGTGAAGCGATAAGCATTGGATTCAAAGGAATCTATCTGATTGAAATCTTGAATAATATTCCTTCTTCGGAAGTAATTTTGGAACTGGGCGATTCTACCCGTGCAGGGTTGATGCTGCCCGTTGAAAATGAAGAAGATGAAGACCTGTTGATGTTGTTGATGCCGATGATGTTGAATGAATAAAATATAAATGAGTAAACGGGTTAACGGGTAAACAAATAAACGAGTTGACGGAGATACATGTTAACTCGTTTATTTGTTTACCCGTTAACTTGTTTACTCCCAAACCATAATATACGGTGAAACTGAATTTAAAAAATCCACTCATTTTCTTCGATTTGGAAACAACGGGAACCAATATCGTTTCAGACAGGATAGTGGAAATATCCTATCTGAAAATTCATCCAAACGGCGACGAAGAAAGCAAAACCCGCCGGATTAATCCGGAGATGCCCATTCCTCCACAAGCAACGGCTATTCATGGAATTACGGATGAAGATGTGAAAGACGCCCCTGTTTTCCGGCTGATTGCCAAATCATTGGCGACCCAAATTGAAGGTTGCGACCTGGCCGGATATAACTCTAACCGGTTTGATATTCCCTTGTTAGCCGAAGAATTTTTACGCGCCGACGTAGATATAGATTTGATGAAACGGAAATTCGTTGATGTTCAAACCATTTTCCACAAGAAAGAACAACGGACTTTGGAAGCCGCGTATAAATTCTACTGCAACAGAGAACTGGAAAACGCTCATACGGCGGAAGCCGATACCAAAGCTACTTATGAAGTCCTGCAATCGCAGTTAGACCGGTATCCCGATTTGACGAACGATATTAATTTTCTCTCCGAATATTCGGCATACAGCAACAATGTTGATTTTGCGGGTCGGGTTATTTACAACGAACAGAAGAAGGAAGTCATCAATTTCGGGAAATACAAAGGACGTTTGGTGGAGGAAATACTTCGGGAAGATCCGGGGTATTACGGTTGGATTCTTCAAGGGAATTTCCCTTTATATACCAAAAAGGTTTTTACTGCTATCAGGTTGCGGTCGGCTTCCTCACTGTCTAACAGTATAAATGTCCGCGACAGCAAAGCAAAATCATTATGAAATTAAATAAAACTCATTGTCACATGGGAAAATATTTTCTGTTTATATTATATTTATTTGGCTTAATGTTCGCAACTTATGCACAGGAGTTGTCATATATTAACTATCTGCACTTTGATGACGACACGCCGACGGGAGAACGGATTGCCGCTGCTGCCTGCCTGAGGCCGTCGCCGCGGCAGTTCGAGTGGCAAAAGATGGAAACCATTGCCTTCATTCATTTTGGGGTCAATACTTTTACCGGTAACGAATGGGGCACTGGCAAGGAAAACCCTCAAATTTTCAACCCCACACAACTGGATGCCGAACAATGGGTAGAGACGCTGAAAAACGCAGGCTTCGGATTAGTTATCCTGACTGCAAAGCATCATGACGGTTTCTGCCTTTGGCAGACCGAACATACGGACCACTGTGTTAAAAACAGCCTGTGGAAAAACGGGCAGGGCGATGTGGTAAAGGAAGTGACCGAAGCATGTGCAAAACACGGCGTTAAGTTTGGTTTTTACCTCTCGCCGTGGGACAGGAACTCTACGTTTTTTGGCTCTGATGCCTACAACGATTATTTTACGGCGCAACTGACCGAGCTTCTGACCGGATATGGCGAGGTCAGCGAAGTTTGGTTTGACGGCGCAAACGGAGAAGGCCCAAACGGGAAAAGACAGGTTTATGACTGGGAACGTTTTTTTTCGACAGTACGCAAATGGCAGCCGAATGCAGTGATAGCTCCCGGCGGCTCCGATGTACGCTGGGTCGGTAACGAAAAAGGTTATGCCCGTGAAACGGAATGGAGTGTCTGTTCGTGGGAAATAAAAAATTACGAACAATTATCATCCATGAAACCGGAAGAAGCAGCACTGACTTTTCGTGGATTCTTCGCAACCGACATGAAACTTGGAACAAGAGATGTTATCTCACAGGCGAAAAACCTGATATGGTTTCCGTCCGAATCGGACGTATCTATCCGTCCGGGCTGGTTTTACCACCAACAGGAAGATTTGGAAGTGAAAACACCGGAAACACTTTTCGATATTTACTGCAATTCTGCAGGCAGGAACTCCGTTCTGCTACTCAATGTACCGCCCGACCAACGGGGACTGTTTCACGGAAACGATGTTCGGAACCTTCTGAAATTTGCAGAAATACGGAACAAAACATTTGCGGAAAACCTGCTGACAGGTGCAACAGCGAATTGCCAAAACGGCATAAATATTCAGGGATTGGCCGACGGCGATTACAGCACTTTTTGGACTACTGCCGACGAAGATACAACCTCCGTCATTGATTTTACATTTGAGAATGAAATTATGTTCGATTTACTGTTGTTGCAGGAAAACATTCGCATCGGACAGCGAATTGAACAGTTCAGATTTGAATATCTTACGGGTAATGAATGGAAAGAAATCATCGGCGCTTCAACCGTCGGCTACAAGCGAATCCTGCGTTTCCCGCCTGTCAGGTCAAACCGTCTGCGGCTGACAATAGAATCCTCCCGCCTGAATCCGACCCTGTCGGAAATGGGACTCTACCTGCAGGCAACTACAGCCACAAACATAAAGCAACCGTCAATACACACCACAGCAACAGTTTACTTCAATTCCGAAAAATTATTTGTCCACACTCCATTGCCGGGAATATTGAATATATACGACCTGCACGGTAAATTGTTTTTTTCCGAAAACGTTCCGGCAGGACAAACCCCCATAGCTTTGAAAAACGGCCTGTACATAGTTACCCTTAACGGTAAAAGTTGGAAAATACAGGTTAATTCTTTTTTGAGGCGCTATGAAAAGCCGGCTAAGGCATGAAAAATAAACAAGCTATATCTTGAATGTCTTTATGATAATATGCACCACCCTGAACTGAAAAAAGAACATCCCCATTTAAAAAGAGAATGTTTTCTTTCTAAAAAAAACAACATCTTAACAAACAGGTAAAATATTTCTTTTTTATACCTTTGCACCGATTTTCTAAAACAACATAAAAGATGGACTTTTTTGATTCGTTTAATCGTATTTCCAATACAAAGGTGTTATCTGTATTCAAACCTAAATTATTCACCGCCTTACATAATTACTCTAAGGAGAAATTCCTGGCCGATCTGATGGCCGGCGTCATTGTCGGAATCGTTGCCTTGCCTTTGGCTATCGCTTTCGGGATTGCATCGGGGGTGAGTCCCGAAAAAGGTTTGATTACCGCGATTATCGGCGGTTTTATCGTTTCGTTTTTAGGCGGCAGTTCCGTACAAATCGGCGGGCCGACCGGCGCTTTTATCATCATCGTTTACGGAATTATCCAGCAGTTTGGCCTGGCCGGTCTGGCCGTTGCGACCGTTTTGGCCGGCCTGATGCTGGTGGGAATGGGGGTGTTGCGGTTGGGTAGTGTCATCAAGTTTATGCCTTATCCTATCGTTGTCGGATTCACCGGCGGTATTGCTTTGGTTATTTTTACCACGCAAATCAAAGACTTGCTGGGGCTTACGATGGAAAGCGTTCCGGCCGGTTTCATTTCCAAATGGATTGCTTACGGAAAAGCAATCGGTTCGCTGAATATATGGTCTTTATCGGTAGGTGTATTGAGTATCCTGCTCATTATTTATTCGCCTAAAGTGGTGAAAAAAATCCCCGGTTCGCTGGTTGCTATCATCGTTTTAACCGTACTTGTATATATCCTGAAAAACTGTTTGGGAATTACCGGAATAGAAACCATCGGCGACCGTTTTGAAATTGACTCTTCCCTGCCGGCGCCTCATACGATTCCCATCAATCTATCAACTGTTAACCTGCTTCTGCCTTCGGCTTTTACGATTGCCATGCTGGGCGCTATCGAATCTTTGCTTTCGGCTACGGTAGCCGACGGCGTCACGGGCGACAGGCAAAATTCCAATACGGAACTGATTGCTCAGGGCGCGGCCAATATCGTTGTGCCTCTATTCGGCGGAATCCCCGTAACAGGCGCTATCGCAAGAACTATGACCAATATTAACAACGGCGGACGGACGCCCGTAGCGGGAATTATTCATGCGGTTGTCCTGTTGCTGATACTGCTTTTCCTCTGTCCTTTGACAAAACATATTCCCATGGCTTGCCTGGCGGGCGTTTTGGTCATCGTCGCCTACAATATGAGCGAATGGCGCACTTTCCGTTCGCTGTTGAAAAACCCCAAGTCGGACGTTATCGTCTTGCTGGCTACGTTCTTCCTGACAGTTATTTTCGATTTGACAATTGCCATTGAAACAGGTATCCTGCTGGCAATGGCGCTTCTTGTGAAACGCTTATCCGAAACGTCCGGCATTTCCATTATCAAAGATGAATTGAATATGGAATCCGATGCGGAAAAGACAGCCGACAACGATAAACTGATTCTTCCGGAAGGCGTTGAAGTGTATGAAATCGAAGGGCCTTTCTTTTTCGGCGTGGCCAACAAGCTGGAAGGGAGTATGCAATGGACGGGGATAGACAATAAACGGCCTAAAATACGGATTATCAGGATGCGGAAAGTGCCTTTTATGGATTCGACCGGGCTGCATAATCTGGAAAGTCTTTACCGGATATCGAAAAAGGAAAAGATTCGGCTGATATTGTCGGGAGTAAACGAAAAAGTCCGCGCTTTGCTCGACAAATCGGGATTCGCGGATAAGGTAGGCGAGGAAAATATTTGCAGCAATATCAATGAGGCTTTGGAAAGAGCCGGGAAATTAAGGAATACAAAATAAATAACAAGTAACAATCCACTCCGTGTCCCTCCGTGAAATCCACTCCGTGTTATAAAAATTATTAAACACAGAGTTTCACGGAGGGACACGGAGGAAAGGATTATGCTTTGCGCGGTATGATTTTGTGCATTGTTTTTCCCGGATTGCTTCACTGCATCGCAGTTCGCAATGACACCTGCGTAACATGAGTAAATAAGATATTATGATTTTAAATAAATTGAAGCATACGCGTTGTCCCGTCAGGGACAGGGGCTATCGCCGGTACCTTCATTTCGCATTTTACTACAGGTTATTTATTTCACATCACTAAACGTGCTTTATGAGGCTTAAGTTGACGACATTAGGCGTTGCCCAATGTCATCAAGTTAAGATAAATAAGGTAATAAGGTTAGGGGAATATGAGCATCATTCATTGCTACTCAGGTTGTTTTGTTGAAAAAAAATAAGGCTAAAATAAGGTTTATATCCTGATTCACGATGCGGAAAAACCTTATTCCCAACCTTATTTAACAACAAAACAACCTCAGTAGCAGCAGAGAATTATTCCATCCGCAACCAACCTTATTACCTTATTATATTTTACGCGGTATGGTTTTGTGCATCCGGATTTATCAAAAATTAATGATTTGTGGTGAACGGTGAACGGTGAACCGGTATCTCGCAGAGATGCAAAGTTCGGTAGAAAATAGCGTTCCCCACCTTCACCGGCATCTCGCAGAGATGCGGCATTTGTCCGCATAACTGACGTCATGCGGGACGTTGTGCAATCAAACGTTTCTACCGAACTTCAATCCCTGACGGGATTATTATCAGTATCCTGCCCGCAATGCACAAAACCATACCGTGCCTTAAGTTTGCATTCTCAAAATAAAGAGTTAAATTTATGAAATTTCTCTGCAAGAAAAAGCGGAAGTGAACTAAATGCCGTGCGAAGTATATATTTTATTAATTTATAGATATTTACTCCTTAAGTTGACGGCATTAGGCGTTGCCATGTGCTATTGATACAAGGCTTTCGGCCTTAAGATTCCGGTAAATACCATAAAGGCAAAACCAACCGGAAAAATGATTCGGGTAAATACCCCAGAGACAAAATCAATTTGAAAAGTGAAAAATACTTTTGATAGAAAGACAAAATCAACCGTTAAACATTCGATGATAAAATGGATTCTGGCCGCCCGTCCCAAGACGTTGACGGCGTCGGCTACACCCGTAATCGTAGCCTCGGCTTTGGCTTTCCACGGCGGTTATTTCTACTGGAAGCCGGCGCTTATTTGCTTAGTCTTTGCCTTGATAGCCCAGGTTGTTTCCAATTTTGCCAATGACTATTTCGATTATAAAAAAGGTACTGACAACGAAGAGCGTTCCGGCCCGGAACGGGCGGTAGCTGAGGGCTGGATTGCGCCCCGAACCATGCTTTGTGTAACTGTCGGACTGCTTGCTGCGGATTTGCTTCTCGGCCTGTCGCTTTTGCGTTACGGCGGGTGGGAGCTGATTTTTGCAGGTATTGCGGTTGCGCTGTTCGCCCTTGCTTATTCCGGAGGCCCTTATCCTTTGGCCTATCATGGTTGGGGCGACGTCTGCGTACTTCTTTTTTTCGGGATTGTCCCGGTAGGCTTTACCTATTATTTGCAGGCGTTGCGATGGGATTTACCGGTGACGGTTTGCGGCATAGCCGTCGGTTTGGTGATTATCAATATCCTTGTGGCGAATAATTACCGCGACAGGGATTCGGATGCGAAAGCGGGAAAGAAAACGACTGTTGTCCTGTTCGGTGAAAAATTCGGCAGTCTGTTTTATCTGTTTAACGGGATTGCAGCGGTGATTTGTTGCCTGTATTTCCTGACGGACAATGCTGTCTGGGCGTCTGTTTTGCCGTTTGTTTACCTATTTCTGCATATCAAAACCTGGCGGGAAATGGTTCGCATCGGAAGCGGGAAGGAACTGGTCGGGATATTGGGGAAAACTGCTTTGAATGCACTGCTGTTTGGGATATTGCTCTCTTTGGGATTAATGATTAATGATTAATGGTTTTTGACGGTTTTAATGCTGGCGGTTATTAACTTTATTATTTCTACGGCATCGGTATTGATACTTTCAAATTGTTGATTTGATAAGTATTCCGAAGCATATAGAAGTTCGAGCCAATACAGTGATTCGTTTATTTCTTTCTGAGCAACTGCCATTTTATGCGCAAAGTCGGTTTTCAGATATTTATATAATTTCACAATCCGCAAAGCAAAATCAAAACTCTTTTTCTTCAAAACATTCTCTTTCATCCCATTAATCATTAATCATTAATCATTAATCATTAATCATTAACCATTAATCATTATTCTAGCCTGCGGATTCAAAACATACCACCCCCGTTCGACGCGGATGAAAGCGCCTTTGCAATAGGGAGAATCTTTATCTTTTTCGTGCAAGGTCATGATACTGTTGATATACGTCCGTTTTTTGCGGTAAGGAGGTAAGATTTCGTCGGGTATCATATTGGCAAACTTTTCGAGCGAATACATATTGAACGCGCCGTCCGTGTAGCATCCCTGAGTGTCGGTGTTTGCGGATAGCCCGCTGACATGATATAAACTGAATGTTCCGGTCGTATGGTCTTCCGGGTTGAGCAGCGCTTTCGCTCTCACCGGCTGATTGTCGGCAGCATTGCGCATCAGCAGGAGAAGGAAATACAGCATGCTGTGAGAGCCAACACGAAACCGGCGTTTGTTGTATTCATATTCGATAACCGGCGGACATACATGGTGCCAGCAGCGAATCAGCGTCTCTTCGCCGGCCAGTTGCGCCTGTTTCTGATTCGCTCTTTTGTATTTGAGGTACGACGAAAGCAGATAGTCTACGGGCTGCCGGGATGCGTTGTCGGCAAGGAATATTGAGGCGCCTTTGCTTACCAGATCAAGAGCAAGTTCCGTCTGTCCGTACTGCAAAGCCACCATCAGCCCCGAAACGCCTTTGTCGCAGGTAAAGTCGACTCCGTATTTCTGAATGACGGATTCGACCTTGGGCTTGTTGCCCAACCGCAGATGTTTTTCATATCCGTGGCGCTCGGCGCGAATTTCCTTCCGGTAGAGGATGGCGCGCTGAAATTGCAGATTTGCCAGATCATCTACCCAGTCATACCGGCGATGATTGATAGCGTACTGGAACAGCTGTTTACGTTCCTTTTTCACTTCCGCTTCTTTTTTTGCGGGGTCGAGCGCTTTCGCCTTGATAGCCTCCAGCTGTTCGGGAGAAAAATATTCATACCCCAGGTATTTGGCGCGTATTTGTTCGGCCTGTTCATATTTTCCCTGTTCTTCGAGACGCCGGGCTTCGCTGAGCCATTCTTCATGTGTCGATTTCGTTTCCTTCACGCTGATTTCGGCCTTTGTTTCCTGCATTTGCAGCAGTTTCAGGGCAGGATGCGCGGAAAGCCGCTCGAAGATATATATATTTTTGATGGCGCGGGTGACGGCGACGTAAAACGAGTTGATGTAAAATTTGTAGATTTCGGCATCCTTGTCGTTTTTGTCGCCTGCACGGTTGTAATGTAATTCTTCCTGCTGGAGGTCTTCTACGGTTACTCCGGCGATTATTTCGCGAAATTCGGCTTCGTTACCGGAAATGAAATCCACAAGGATCACGTTTTCATATTCCAGGCCTTTGGCTTCCTGAACGCTGAATATCAGCGGCGTCTTGAAAAACCGTGCAGCTTCGGTTTTCTGCGCCTGGCCGGGTACGATGACTGCGTATTTGGCGCTGTCCTGCGTGCGGCGGTTCAATTCTTTCTTCCTGTTATCGTCGTTGATATACAGCAATACTTCACCGGATTCCCGGCTGACGGTATTTACCAGGCAGTTGCTTTCCCGGTCGATGGAACCGAAACGGCTGTTTTTGATTTTTAGCAGATTATTGCTGAGTTCAACCACACTGAGGCTGTTGCGGTAGTTGGTTTGCAGGATTTTAATTTGGCTGTCCCTGCTGTCGCCTGTTTCGTAGAAATAGGATTTGATTTTGCTCCACGAAAAAAAATTGGGATGCACAATCTGGTTGCTGTCGCCGGTGAGGATGAAATGCTGTTTCTGTTTCAGCGAGGCGAGGATGCACTTTAGCTGGATAGCGGTAATGTCCTGCACTTCGTCGACCATGATGTAATCGTAACAGGGCTGCACCTTGTCGAGATATTTAAAGCAGAGGATATTGCTGTCGTACATGTTTTCTTCCTTCAACCAGTCCACATACTTGAGGAAAAGCGGATAAAGCCGTTCCCTCTCCTGCAGGGAAAAAATGGACTGTTTGACACCCAGGTTCATGTATTCCTCCTGCGACAGCCAGGCCGCGTGTACCGGCGAACCGGTGATGACGCCTTTAAATTCCTCGAATACGCGGTATGGCTCGCTGATCTTCACCGATTGCACATACCGGTGAAACCACCGGTCGAAATGCTTGAACTCCACTTCCCGACCTTCGGGTATCTGCCAGAGCGAAAGATAATCTTTCAGTGAAAGGAAATCCGTTTCCTGGCGTTCGTTGTCGTATCCGGAAGCGTAATAAATATGAGAAGCGTTGTCGACTAAGTATTTCGACAGGGAAATATATGCCACGTTTCCGGGCAGGCTTTTGAGTTTTTCCAAAACGAGCGCCGTTTTGCCGCTGCCGGCCGATCCGACGATGATCAGCGGCGGCTGAAGCGTGTAAATATCTTTTTGGAAGTCGTCGAAAGAAATGAACCTGTTGAGCGTGTGAATGACTTTGCTGCTTTTATTCAGGTAGGACAGCTCAACAGCCGTTTCTTCCGTTTCTTTTTCGGGAACGTCAACCGGCACGAAATGACTTTCGTCAATAGCCGCTCCGCGTAAAAACCGGCTGCGGGCATAATTGTGGTCTTTGATGACTTCCATCAACAAAATGTACTTTTTCCCCTCGTAAGTTACGAAACTGAACAGTAACCTGTCCCGAATATCCAGCCGTGCGCGGTAATATCCGGTATTTTGCATTTTACGGACGTCCGCACCTTTGAAATCGCCGGTTTGCAGTTGCTTAAGCGTCTTTGGAAAGGTTTTTTCAACCGACCGCATGTTTAAATCACTTTGGTATAATATGTCAAACATTGTTTTGTTATTTTTATGTGCAAATATATCGCTTTTTTTTTGTGTGTATCTCAAATTGTCGCATTATTGAGTTAATACTTTTTTGAGGTGCTATGAAAAACAGTTAGCGGTACGGTTGGGGAAAAGCATTAGGCAAATAAATACAGAACAGTCATTCTTCCCTGCTGCAGTTCCCCTGTCCTTTATTCAAGGCAGCCTGCTTTGTTACTGTCAAACTGACGGTAATTAACCTCTTCCGGCCGGTCACAGGCAATGACAGACACGTCACAGGAAAGTATCCAACTTTACCATGTCTCCACGCCTTGACGGTGTAAAAACTGCTGCAAGGTATATACCCGCTTGCACTGTTTAATGCGGTAACAGCGTAATTTTTGCCGTATCCATGCATCTAATGTCCGGACAGGTTTTGTGACATTTAGCATAGCGAAAGTAATTCAACCGGCCTCGTAATTTGAGGTTCAGTTCGGTGATGATATGCTCGAACTTTACTCCTCTGTTGCGACGGGTGATGGATTTTATTTTCT
>JAIRNV010000002.1 GCA_031257875.1 Dysgonamonadaceae bacterium | reverse complement strand
CAAATAACCGCTGCTACCGTTATAAAAATTATGTCCTCCATCAAATGTTCTCCGGTCCTGTCCACGCGGGGATCGGTCAATTCTCTAAAATAACCGAATAGTGTTTGCATTTCTTTTTTAGTATAATAACGGAACAGGATATCCTTTAGTATTTATAATAAGATGCGTTTGCCCTGCGGTTTTGGCAGTTATTTTGCGTGTAAAGAAAATAGTAGGATACAAACCCCAAGTAAAGGCTTATTGTTACGCAACGGAGAGAGTGGATATTTCTGCAATCCGTGATGTAAAAGTCATTCCGAAAGAAGATGGGAAAGTGCTGTTTGACAGCATTTGCAGCGATACGGTTCTGCGATCATGTACCATCGGAAAGTTAATTAAAAAATTGCAGATAACTGTACGTCAAAACTCACGTCTAAAAGAAAAGGAAGGCATGAATCGGATGAGAAGGAAAGCTCGATATTGGCCGTTTAACAGATATACGTTATAGGGATTTTCGCGTCCTGTGGCATTCAGCAACGAAAATTGCCAAATGCGGCAACCTCTTTTCATAGGTTGTTCTATCGTGAAGTTGAAGTCCAGCCGGAAGAAATCACGAATACGGATATTCGGATAGTGTGGAATATGATCAATGTTCGGTGTGTACCAAATCCTGCATGTCTATCGGATTGTACAGATGTTTGCAGTATACGTCAATCGTCAGGGAGAGATGAGGTATGGCGTAGTTTTTCCATCCGGCAGACAGTTGAATGGCCGACGGGGGGCGGTCTTCTCCGAACGGCGTCCAATATATATGTCCGCATTTGAGATTGCACCCGGATTGAATATCGAAATCAGACCGAAAGTATGGTTCCGGTTGTAAACCGGCACGTCGTCCGTACGTTGTAATGCAGCAGATTCCCCGAACCTTTAAATGACGGATTATTACCGGAAGTATAGCCATTAACCGTATATACGGTACGTTTTATTGCAGCAATAAAGCGCTTAATATTTTTGCTGCCTGTATTTGGATAGATGTCAATGAAACGGCAGTTTGAAATGTGCCTTGTCGAACAACAGACAGTTCCTACTCGGTATGTTGTTTATTGCGGCATTGCGTAAGGTCAGTTATTAAATTCATTTTCAATTATTTCAGTCATTATTTCCCGGATATTCAAACCGGCCGCTTTCACCTGTTGCGGGATAAAACTTGTTGCCGTCATGCCTGGAGTCGCATTTACTTCCAACAGGCGAACTTCTCCCTGTGGCGAAATAATGTAATCGACCCTGATAATCCCTTTGGCGCCAAGATAATCGTAAATCTTTGCCGTCAAACATTGGACTTCTTCGGTCAATGCCCGGGAAATGCGGGCAGGGGTAATTTCCGACACTTGACCGTTGTATTTGGCGTCGTAATCGAAAAATTCGTTTTGGGAAACGACTTCGGTAATCGGAAATACGGTTTTCTTTTCACCGACCTGATAGCAACCGCAAGTTACTTCCACGCCCGACATGAAACTTTCTGCCAACACTTCATTTCCTTCCGTAAATGCGAGGTTGATAGCCGATTGCATTTGCTCCGGAGCGTTCACTTTCGTAACTCCAAAACTTGATCCGCCATCATTGGGCTTGACAAAAACCGGCAAACCCAGTTGCGAAACAAGGTCTTCCGCGTTCCAGACTTCCCCTTTGCGGAGCAAAACGGAAGCAGCCACCTGCACCCCAAAATTCCGCAGGTAATTCTTGCAAAAATATTTGTTAAAAGTCAAAGAAGCCGCCAAAACGCCACAGCCGGAGTAGGGAAGTCCCAGCATGTCGAAATAACCCTGCAACAGTCCGTCTTCGCCCGGCGTACCATGAATGGTGATATAAGCAAAATCGAACCGTATTTTGACGCCGGCGCTCGTAAAACCGAAATCGTTTTTATCAATCGGCGATTCCCTGTTATCCGGCAATAGAGCGACCCATTTCTCCCTTGTTATCAACACAATATAAGACGTGTAGCGTTCGGGGTCAATAAAAGACTGTATCCCTTGAGCGCTTTTCATCGAAACAACCATTTCGGATGAATAGCCTCCGGCTACGATTGCGATGTTTTTTTTATTACTCATAATTATTTAATTATTTAAGCATTTAAAGATTTAAAAATTTCTACTTTTTCCAAGCCCTCTGCCTCAGCTCTGCGTAGCGTCCCGCTACGCAGAGCGGGGCGGAAGAATTCAATGATTTCAAATTTATATTATTGTGCAATATCGTTATTGTGCAACAGATCCGCCGGATCTGTCCGGAATCGGCTCCGGTTCTCAACAGATCCGCCGGATCTGTCCGGAATCGGCTCCGGTTCTCAACAGATCCGCCGGATCTGTTCGGAATCGGCTCCGGTTTTCAACAGATCCGCCGGATCTGTTCGGAATTGACCGCGGTTCTCAACAGATCCGCCGGATCTGTTCGGAATTGGCTTCGGTTCTCAACAGATCCGCCGGATCTGTTCGGAATTAACCTGCCCCGGCATGGCGAGACGCCAATGACATTAAGTTAAGATAAATAAGGTAATAAGGTCAGGGAAATATTATCATCATTCGGTGCTACTGAGGTTGTTTTGTAAAAAAAAAAAAAAACAGGTTAAAATCAGGTTTATACCTGTTATACTTTGCATTTCAAATTGTCGCAATCAAATACACCCTATTTTAAGGGAGAAAAATTTTCCGAAATTCATTTTCAAAATTAGGTGTAAAAACCGATTTCCCCAGATTGTTTTCAATCTCGGAAACTGACCAAAAGCGTATTCGGTCAATCTCTTTTTTTTCAAACAGGAAAGGCCCGTCATAAACGGTTTTGTATGAATAGACAAGTTCTTTTTCGACATCCGACTCGAAAATGTAGGATTGAAGAAACTCCGGAATGAATTTTTCCATGCCCAGCTCTTCCCGGACTTCCCGATACAAAGCCACTTCAACAGATTCGCCGAAATCAACATGTCCGCCAACGGAAGTATCCCATTTTCCGGGTTGAATATCTTTGTTTTCGGCTCGTTTTTGCAGCAACAAATCTCCTTGAGAATTAAACACATGCAGGTGAACAACCGGATGCAGGACTTTGCTTCCGCTGTGACATTCGTTGCGGGTGGCCTGTCCCGTTACCCTGCCCGATTCATCAACCAGTGGAAATATTTCTTCCTGCATGTAATCCGGATCAAATTTTATTTAACGAAACTACTTCATCTTCGTTTTTCGGATCGGCTTTCACCAAAAAAATACTGAATTCATACAGAGCATACAACGGAATGAAAACCAAAGATAAAGTGAAAGGATCGCCCGTAGGCGTGATAATTGCGGCAAGAAACAGCAAAATCAAAATGGCATGGCGGCGGTAGGTTTTGAAAAACGACTTTTTCAGGATACCGATTTGTGATAATAACCACGAAATCAGCGGCATTTCAAAGACAAAGCCCATGATGAATACCAATACCAGGAAATTGTCCATGTATGAATCCAGCGATACGGTATTGCGAATAACGTCGCTCAGCGTATAACTGTAAAGGAAACGCAAAGTCATCGGGAAGATCAAACCGTAACCGGCAAGGCATCCGGCGAAAAACATGAGGGTGCCGAAAAGAAATACCCACCGCACGTTTTTCCTTTCATGTTCATACAGGGCAGGACTTACAAAGCGCCACATTTCAAACAGTATGTACGGACAAATCAATATCAGTGCAATCCAGAAAGAGGTACTTAAATGTCTGAAAAACGGAGCGGTGAGGTCAATATTGACCATGTCTATTGAGAAATTATCGTCGCAGAAATCCGGCAGCCCCGGCACCGACTGACTTAACCGGCACATCCATTGATAGAGGAAAAAATCGGCTTTGGCGGGAGCCATGATAACGTTGTCGAAAAACCACGGCATAATCATAAAGCCCCCGATAGCGAATATAAATAAGGCAATAACAATTCGGAACAACATCCAGCGAAGCTCTTCCAGATGATCCCAAAATGACATTTCCTGAACACTCATCGGCCGGTAGTGAGAAGTTTATTTTTTATCGTTTAAAGAATCTTCGGATTTGATGTCTTCTTCAATTTCTTTCATACCGTCTTTAAATCCTTTGATACCTTTCCCGATTCCTTTCATCAGTTCGGGAATCTTCTTGCCGCCAAAAAGCAGAAGAACAACAATAAGCAGGATAATCAGTTCCCATCCCTGGGGCATCCACAGTAGAATAAATAATGATGTTTGCATGTCAGTTTGTTTTTTGTTGTAATCAATTTTGCGCGCAAATGTACGCAAAATTTATTACAAACATTGTTCGTTGTCGCTTTTTTTTTAACTTTGCGGCCAATTTAAAACCAAATAGTATGATAGCGTATGTATTCCCCGGTCAGGGCGCACAATTTTCGGGCATGGGTAAAGATTTGTATGAAAATCAACCTTTAGCGAAAGAATTATTTGAAACTGCAAACCGGATTCTGAATTTCCGTATTACGGATTTAATGTTTGAAGGTTCCGATGAAGACCTTCGCCAGACCAAAGTTACCCAACCGGCTATTTTCCTTCATTCGGTTGTTTTAGCAAAAACTTTAGGCGATAAATTCCAACCGGAAATGGTTGCCGGACACTCTTTGGGCGAATTTTCGGCTTTGGTCGCCGCCGGCGCATTATCGTTTGAAGACGGTTTGCAACTGGTTTACAAAAGGGCTTTGGCCATGCAGAAAGCCGGAGAACAAAATCCGGGAACGATGGCTGCCGTTTTGAATTTGCCCGACGAAAAAGTGGAAGAGATTTGCGCGGAAATCGACGATATTGTTGTTCCGGCCAATTACAACTGTCCGGGACAGGTGGTGATTTCGGGAACCGTCGGCGGAGTGGACGCGGCTTGCGAACGCATGTTGTCAGCAGGCGCCAAAAGAGCCGTAAAACTTAAAGTCGGAGGAGCTTTCCATTCCCCGTTGATGGCGCCTGCAAAAGAAGAATTGGAAAAAGCAATTCACGCCGCAACTTTCACGCCGCCGGTTTGCCCGGTCTTCCAAAATACCAGCGCCTCCGGCGAAACCGACCCCGAAACAATCAAAACCAATTTGATTGCCCAATTAACGGCGCCCGTAAAATGGACGCAATCGGTAAGGAATATGATTGCCGCCGGAGCGGATGATTTTACGGAATTAGGCCCCGGCAATGTTTTGCAGGGATTAATCAAAAAAATTAACCAACATCTCATATCCGGTTAATGAAACAACTCAAAAAAACAATAAAAAAAACAGGAATCTTCATCGCTCTGATTCCTGTTTATTTTTATAAATACTGTATTTCCCCGCTGACGCCTCCTTCGTGCCGTTATACGCCGACGTGTTCGGAATATGCATTGCAGGCGATTAAGAAATACGGACCGTTTAAGGGCGGATGGCTGTCGGTGAAACGTATTTTTCAATGCCATCCCTGGGGTGGACATGGATATGATCCTGTGCCGTAATTTGTTTTTATTTCCATAATTCCGTTCTTCGGAAATACATGCTGAAAGAATATGTGCAATTGTTGATACTTGATTATCTTTCCGCTTCAATGTATGTAAAAAAAAATTACATTTATCGGCGGTACAAATCTTCGGCTGGTAAAAGGTATTGATCGTTTTTCGAAAGTACTTGTGTTTGCCGAGTTTGTTGAGAATTTTTTGTCCTGACTTTTCAGTTGGTTCAGGTGAATTTCAAATTGTCGTGTCCTGTCCCGCTTTCGCGGAAACGACAGGACGCGATAATATTAAAAGAGCCGTTTTTGATGTGTCCGGCATCGAAAGCGGCGCTTTCAGTGTCGAAGCCGGTTCTCGGAGAGGCAAAGTCGGTTCTCGGAGAAGCAAAATTGATTCTCCGAGAAGCAAAGTCGGTTCTCGGAGAAGCAAAATTGATTCTCCGAGAGGCAAAGTTGGTTCTCCGAGAAGCAAAATTGATTCTCCGAGAGGCAAAATTGATTCTCCGAGAGGCAAAGCAGGTAACAGGAACCGTATTTTCTATTTATACTTTGTGCGGTATGGTTTTGTGCACCGGGTATGCGGTGCATGATACACGGTACACGACGTCAAAACGCAGTCCCTATCGTGTACCCAATGCACAAAACCATACCGCACCTTAAGTTTGCATTCTCAAAATAAAGAGTTAAATTTATGAAATTTCTCTGTAAGAAAAAGCGGAAGTGAACTAAATACCGCGCAAGACTAAAAAGGTCTATACTTTGCATCAGTCTTCCGGCTTTTTCCCTCAGCGTTTTCGGTTGAACGCTTCAGACAGAATGATAGACATAGAGGTCTAATTAGTGTCTGTCTATAAAGTCTTTTCTGTTCAATTTTACGATGCTCTAACCATCGCACTCATTACGCGAATATTGTAAGCAATCGTGCTCCAAAAAACTTTTTGCTTAAAATGTTCCTCGCCTTTCCAGGTACAACGCTGCAGATG
>JAIRNV010000001.1 GCA_031257875.1 Dysgonamonadaceae bacterium | reverse complement strand
CTAAGACCCGTCAGGGAACGGAATTTCTTTTCGTTGTTGTGATAATCCATATATTTCATCCTGCAAAGATACGCTTACGCGCGTAATATGCAAAATTTAATTTACATAAACTCTATTATATCTCCAAAATTATTGGAACTGTTCGGAATGTTTTTGCCCCATTCCGGGAAATTCACGGCAACCGCAAGGCACAAAAAAACGCAAAGCAATGAAAAGGAATATTCACTTTTCAGCTTTGCGTTATGAAGAAAGGGAGTCATCGCAGCCCGTAGAAGGCATACGGATATGATGGGGAAACTTAAGTGGCTGTCATACGTTAATTTATGGGGGGGGGTAGGAACGGCGCCTGTCTACAGCCGTAGAAAGCGACCGGAAATCCTGCTGTTTGTTTTGTCAAAAACGTGTGCATATTGGAATAAATCTGTATTCTGCCGGCAAAGGTAAATATTTTTTGCAGATTTCCGGCAGGAATGAGGATATTAATTGTGAATGGTAAGTGGTAAGGTAAGGGTAAGTTCAAACAGTAAATGCAACAATGTGAAATATACCTGAAATTTATGTACATTTGCCAAAATTTGTTTTAAATGACTGACAAAGAAAAATACAGAATCCTTTGCAACAGCGAGCTATCTATTCCCGTTTATTCGCGGGACTGGTGGCTGGATTGCGTATGCGGGGAATCAAGCTGGGATGTGCTCCTTTGCCTAAAAAATGAAATAATTGAAGCTACAATGCCGTATTATACTCCTTGCCGGGGCGTGATTTCCATGCCGTTTTATACGCAGACCATGGGAATCTGGTTCAACCCGGCCTTTGAGGACAAGCGTTATTCTCACGATTTATTCAGGAAACAGACTATATGCGAGGACTTTATCATGCGGTTGCCGGTGCATGATTATTTTCTCCAGAATTTCCACTACTCGTTTACGGACTGGTTGCCGTTTTACTGGAACGGGTTCCGCCAGACAACACGCTACACTTATGTTTTGCCCGACATCGGGAATCCAGATGAATTATGGAACGGATTGAGCGAGAATATCTGCAGGAATATCCGAAAGGCAAAAAATAAATATCAATTGACCGTCCGGCGAAATATTCCGGCAGATATATTTCTGAAAATCAATGCTCAAGTTTATCAAAGGCAAGGCATAGCGCCTTATCAACCGGAAATATTAAAAAAACTGGTTGATATTTCCCGAAGCCGGGGGCAAGGCGATATTTGGGGCGCTTACGATGCAGAAAACCGTTTGCATGCCGGTGTATTTGTTGTTTGGCAGAAAAATTGCGCCTACTACATTGCCGGCGGAAATAATGCGGAATCACGAAAATCGGGCGGATTGGCTTTGGCTATGTGGGCTGCGATTAACGATTTGTCCGGGCAAGTCCGTTCGTTTGATTTTGAAGGTTCCATGATTCGGGGCGTGGAACATTTTTTCCGGGAGTTTGGCGCTCGCCAAATGCCTTTTTTTTCACTTGAGAAAGGGAAAATGGGTTTGTTGGAAAAAATCCGGATGAAGTTTTTAAAGATTGTCAAAGCAGTGCAGTGAAATTCACAGTAACACCATATATTATCCAGTGATAAAACGGCTTCGGAGTCTTCCACATTGATAAATTCAACGCGCACGGCGGGATTCGTACCGACAATTTTCACGCTTCCGCCACAGAATTCCTTACGTGACCAACACAACAGCATCATCTTTTCATAAAATAAGCCCGCTCTTCAGGCGAAAAATGCTCAATAGCATACCGTAAAGCAGTCCGCGGCATGTTTTTGTAATGCGTTTCCAAAAAATCGACAAGCGTTTGCCGGTCTTTTTTCCCGACTTCCCGCAGCATCCAGCCGACAGCTTTGTGTATCAAATCATGCTTATGGGAAAGTAATTTTTCCGCAACAGCAAGCGTATCTCCCAATTGCCGGTTTTTGATAAACGTCCAGGTAGACACGACGGCCATCCGCTGCTCCCAAAGGTTATCGCTTTCGGCCAGACGGTATAATATGCTTCTGTCCGTCTTGTCCAGTAAGTACAGGCCGATTACGTCGCGGCAGGTAAGATCGACCAAATCCCAGTTGTTGGCTTTGCGGGCGTTTTTCAGATAGAAATCGAAAATTTCCTTCCGTTCCGCTTCTTTTGCCTTTTTGAACTGTTTCACAAGAAAAAGAAGCCCGGCCAGTCGGGCTTCATGGTATTCCGAATCCAACAGGATTTGAATATCATTGAAGGGAAGCGCCTGACTCTTTTTGACAATATCGCGGGTCAACGGGACAGCAATACCGAGCATTACGTCTCCTTCGGCATATTGCCCTTTCCCGGTTTTGAAAAACCTTTGGAGAAACTTTGCCTTTTCGGAATCGGCGACAGATAAAAGTTCACGGAGGATAAATTCAGCATTCATCGTTTTAGCAGTATTTATTTTCAACTATTTAATATTTATCGTTTTTTCTCCCCGAATCGCTGCCCTTAATCAACCCTGCGGCCTGTTTATTGATGTGCCGGTTCGGGATTTTCCGCTCGCTTTTCTCCGGCAATGCGCTTCGCCGTATGTCGGGCGTCACAAACAAGGCCAGCTGCCGTTTTATCTGTTGAAACAGGTGGATGACGCGTTCGCGGTCACAGGTGTTCTCTATGGAATTGTATTTTGGGGATGTTAACATAGTAGCGGATATTTTTTCCTGCAAAGATACTTAACTTTTCTATTTATGTAATAAATAAATATTATCTTTGCGCCTTGAATTTTTTTAGAATAATAAAAACATATTTTATGGTAATATTTTTATGGATGAAAAAGTAAAAGTAAAAGAATTGGAAAGCGTGGTAGTCCGGTTTTCCGGCGATTCCGGCGACGGGATGCAACTCGCGGGAACACTTTTTTCCAACCTTTCCGCAGAACTGGGCAATGAGATTATCACTTTCCCTGATTATCCCGCCGAAATTCGTGCACCGCACGGCACATTAAGCGGCGTTTCGGGCTTCCAGATACAGGTAGGCGCCAGGAAAGTGTACACTCCGGGCGATAAGGCCGACGTGTTGGTTGCCATGAATCCGGCCGCGTTGAAAGTAAATGCACAGTTTCTTAAACCGGATACGGTAACGATTATTGACACGGATGCTTTCCAGGCCGAAGACTTGGAAAAAGCGCTGTTTAAAACAAACGATCCGTTTAAGGAACTGGGATTAACTTCTTTACAGGTCGTTGCGGCTCCGATTACGCATCTGTGCAGAGAAAGTCTGGACGGTATCGCCGACAGTAAACAGGCGTTCCGCAGCCGGAATATTTTTGCTTTGGGGTTGGTATGCTGGCTGTTTGACCGGCCTATGTATATTCTGGAAAAACTCCTGACGGAAAAATTCGAAATGAAGCCCGATATTTTACAGGCCAACCTGCTGGTTTTGCAGGCCGGGTTCAATTACGGATACAATACCCATTTGGACGTTTCGACCTACCGCATCGAAACCGTTTCTCACAGGAAAGGTTTTTACACCGATGTAAACGGTAATAAAGCAACGGCTTACGGGTTGATTGCCGCTTCCGAAAAGGCCGGTTTGCCCCTGTTTCTGGGTTCTTATCCGATTACTCCGGCTACGGACATCATGCAGGAGTTGACGGCACGCAAGGAATTGGGCATTAAGGTGATGCAAACGGAAGACGAAATTGCCGGAATCTGTACGGCGATTGGCGCTTCTTTTGCGGGGAGCCTGGCGGCGACAAGTACTTCCGGCCCCGGTTTGGCATTGAAAAGCGAAGCCATCGGTTTGGCGGTAATGGCCGAAATCCCGCTGGTAATCATTGATGTACAGCGCTCAGGCCCTTCAACGGGGATGCCGACCAAGAGCGAACAGACCGATTTGGCGCAGGCCCTGTACGGGAGAAACGGCGAAAGTCCAGCGGTTGTCATGGCGGCAATTTCCCCGACCGACTGTTTCGATTCGGCTTTTTGGGCTTCCAAAATCGCTTTGGAACACATGACTCCGGTTATCTTACTGACAGACGGTTATATTGCCAACGGCTCTTCGGCCTGGCGTATTCCCGATATGGAAGAATATCCCGAAATCAAGCCGCCTTATGCAAGTCCCGAACAAAAAGACGGATGGACGCCTTATTTGCGCAATCCGGAAAACGACGTCCGCTACTGGGCGGTACCCGGAACCGAAGGTCTCATGCACCGTATCGGCGGACTGGAAAAGGACGCCCAAACGAGCGCCATCAGCACCGACCCCGATAATCACCAGAAAATGGTGTGTCTGCGACAGTCAAAAATCGACAAGATTGCAAATGATATTCCCGAACAGGAAGTGTTGGGCGACAGGGAAGCCGACACGCTGGTTGTGGGCTGGGGCGGCGCTTTCGGACATTTGTACGAAGCGGTAGAAGGAGTCCGCAAGGCAGGTAAAAAGGTGGCGTTCGCGCATTTCCGTTTCATCAGTCCTTTGCCTAAAAACGCGGAGGAGATTTTGCGGAAATACAAAAAAGTGGTTGTTGTCGAACAAAATTCGGGACAGTTTGCCGGTTACCTGCGCTCGAAAATCGACGGATTCAATCCGTATCAGTTCAACCGCATCAAAGGACAACCGTTTGTTGTTGCCCGGCTGGCAGAAGAAATAATTAAAATAGTTGACAAGTAAACAAATAATGGAACAAACATATCAACCCAAAGATTTCAAAAGCCCGCAACAGGTACGGTGGTGCCCGGGTTGCGGCGATTACGGCGTATTGAACAGCCTGCACAAGGCGATGTCCGAACTGGGCGTTGCGCCCCACAATACGGCGGTTATTTCCGGCATCGGATGTTCTTCCCGTTTGCCGTATTACATGAATACATACGGTTTCCACACCATTCACGGGCGTGGAGCCGCTATTGCAACGGGCGTTAAGGTAGCCAGTCCGAAACTGTCCGTTTGGCTGGCCACCGGCGACGGCGACAGTCTGGCCATCGGGGGAAATCATTTTATTCATGCCGTCCGGCGAAATGTGGACATCAATATCCTGCTGATGAACAACAAAATATACGGTTTGACCAAAGGGCAGTATTCCCCGACTTCCGACCGCGGTTTTGTTTCCAAATCATCGCCGTTTGGAACGGTGGAAGATCCTTTCCGTCCGGCCGAATTGACCCTCGGCGCACGTGGAAACTTCTTTGCTCGCATCATCGACACAGACGTTAAAAACGCTCCCGGCGTCTTACTGCAAGCGGCCAGGCACAAAGGAGCGTCAGTTACCGAAGTGATTTTGAACTGCGTAATTTTCAACGACGGTATCAACGACAAAATTACCGCCCGCGAAACCCGCTCCGACAGAACAATTTTTTTACATCACGGGGAAAAAATGATTTTCGGGAAAGACAACAACAAAGGGCTTGTCGGCGACGGCTTTAATCTGAAAGCAGTTACCGTAGGGGAAGACGGTTACACGCTCGACGATGTGTTGACGCACGACGCGCATACCGTCGATTCTACGCTTCATCTGAAACTGGCGCTCATGGACGGTACTAATTTGCCGGTTGCTTTGGGCGTTATCCGCGATGTGGAAGCACCAACCTATGACGCTGAAATTGAGGCTCAAATCGAATCGGTAAAAAAGAAAAAACCGGCGCGCAGCCTGCGGAAATTTTTAATGTCGGGCGAGATCTGGGAAGTAAAGTAGCGGATAATTGAGAATTGAGAATTGAGAATGAAGAAAATAATTCTCAGTTCTCAATTCTCAATTATGGTGAACGGAGAACCGGCATCTCATAGAGATGCAAAGTTCGGTAGAAAATAGCGTCCCCCACCTTCACCGGCATCTCATAGAGATGCGGCATTTGTCCGCATAACTGACGTCATGCGGGGCGTTGTGCGATCAAACGTTTCTACCGAGCTGCAATCCCGGACGGGATTATTGCCTGCAGGGTATCTGTAATGCACAAAACCATACCGGTGAACTGGCATCTCGTAGAGATGCAAAGTTCGGTAGAAAATAGCGTTCCCCACCTTCACCGGCATCTCGTAGAGATGCAAAGCTCGGTAGAAAATAGTGTTCCCCACCCTCACCGGCATCTCGCAGAGATGCGGCATTTGTCAGCATAACTGACGTCATGCGGGGCGCTGTGCAATCAAACGTTGCTACCGAACTGTAATCCCTGACGGGATTATTGCCGGCAGTAACGAAGATACGACCAATACTGCGAAGCAGTGAAGCAATCCAGGAATTGATAATTATTTTCTTCATTGTCAATTCTCAA
>JAIRNV010000192.1 GCA_031257875.1 Dysgonamonadaceae bacterium | reverse complement strand
GGTTTTGAGTTTTCAAAAGACATTATCAATGAGGTTGCCAAACTGAAAAACACGGAAAACACAATTATCGAACTCAAATATATCCGCGATATTATTCCCTGCGAAAATCCGCCCAGAGTCAGGCTCACTTCCGAAGAGATTGAAAACTATAAATATAAGTTTGAAGCGCGTGGAGAAAGCAGTTCGGAGATTGATTTCTACTCATGGGATTTTTCGCACGATGAAGAAGCCTTTAAAGCCGATGTTATCATGGACAAAGAAGGAGTGCAGGAAAAGAAGTTTCAGGAGGGCGAACACAGTGTAGCCGTTAAAGCAGTCGATAAACGGGGCTTAAGCGGGATGGATAAGGTGAAAATAAAAGTGAAGGATAAAAAGGAATAAAATCATGTGTGTAAACAGACTCATATTAGGCGACAACCTCGAAATACTGAAAACGGTGGGTAGCGAAACGGTAGACTTAATCTATCTCGACCCTCCGTTTTTCAGCAATAGAACTTACGAGGTGATTTGGGGCGACGAAGGAGAAGTGCGCAGTTTTCAGGACCGCTGGGCAGGCGGCGTAGACCATTATATTGCCTGGCTCAAAGAGCGCGTCGAGCAAATGTACCGGGTACTCAAACCGACAGGCAGTATGTTTTTGCATTGCGACTGGCATGCAAACGCTTATATCCGTTGTTATATCCTGGATAAGATTTTTGGAAGTAATAATTTTAAAAATGAAATTATTTGGCAACGTACGCGCAACCCCAAAGGTTCGCAGTTTGAAAAAAGAAATTTGGGAATTGCTACCGACACCATTTTTTGGTATGCAAAAACCGAGAACTATTATTTTAATGAAGAAGCGGCGCGCGACCAACTTCAAAACGGCGAATTAGCAAAGAAATATCCCGATTTTGACGAAAAGGGGCGTTATTATTCGGGGCCGGTAATTCGCGGCGCCTCCATGGGAGAGCGTCCTAATTTAGTATATGAATACAAAGGTTTTACGCCCGAAATTTATGGATGGCGAATGACAAAAGAAAAATTAATAGAACTGGATATGGCCGGTAATTTGGGCTGGTCGTCTAACGGAAAGCCATTTCGCAAACTGCGTTCCGAAAACGACAAGGGAAACCCGATTTATAATTTTTGGAATGATATAAACCGTTTGTATGCCAACTCACCAGAAAATATTGGCTACCCTACGCAAAAGCCCGAGAAACTTTTGAAAAGAATAATTATTATGGCTTCAAAAGAAGGCGACCTTGTCCTCGACCCCTTTATGGGCGGCGGCACAACCATAGCCGTAGCAGATAAACTCAACCGCCGGTGGACGGGTATTGATCAGTCCGTTCAGGCAATAAAAGTTACGGAACTGCGATTAGACAGGCAAAGGGATTTGTTCAGTGCGCCGTTTTCCGTACAGCTACACAAATATGATTACGATACGTTGCGCTACAAAGATGCGTTTGAATTTGAGACATGGATTGTGCAGCAATTCGGCGGCTCAAGCAACGCAAAACAGCGCGGCGACTTCGGGCTTGACGGCAAAATGGACGACAATACGCCCATTCAGGTAAAACGTTCGGACAATATCGGGCGCAATGTGATTGACAATTTTCTCTCTGCCGTCAAACGCGCCGATAAAAAACTGTATGATAAAAACATTGAGGACAAAAAGCCGGTCGGTTACATCATTGCTTTTTCGTTCGGCAAAGGTGCGGTACAGGAAGCAGCGCGGCTGAAACTGGAAGAAAATATCATTATCAGGCTGGTCGCGGTGGAAGAAATTGTGCCGATAGCGAAAAAACCGGCATTGAATATTGAAATCGCAAAGTCTGTCCGCACTGAAAAAGAAGTTTGGGAAATCGAATTTACTGCCGCCGGACAAAGCGAGGCGGGCATAGAATTTTACAGCTGGGATTTCGCCTATAATGCCGACAAGGGATTTAAACCCCTTGTTATTCGTGATTTGAAAGGCAAACAAACCGCCGGACTTAAAGCAGGACTTCACAATATCGCCGTAAAAGTGGTTGATAACGACGGATTGGAAAATATCGAAGCTATTAAATTGAAAATTAACGGGACCGTGGAACGGACAAATTAAACAAGGGGTTTCAATCCTTTGTCTATAAAACGAACAAATGGCCATAAAAGACTTACATAAGACACCTTTTGATGAAGGCACAATAACAAAGTTGGAGATTTTCGAAAACTATGCTAAAGAATGGCTACCAACTTTTATTGTGGGAGGTCATAAGGAATTATGGATTTTTGATTTTTTTGCAGGAACGGGATATGATATAAACAGTGTTGCAGGTAGCCCTATCCGCATTTTGCAACAAGTTAAAAATCAATCAGGCAACATTTTTCAAAAGAAAACTAAAATCAATATTTGTTTTAATGAATTTGACAAGCAAAAGTTTGGTTTGTTACAACAATCGTGTAATCAATTTGTTAATGATAATTCAGAATTATTGAGAATGAATATTAACTTGCAATTCCGTAATTCTGATTTTGCCGAGTTATTTCCTAAAACATTATCAACTATAAGAAAATACCCTTCATTGGTATATTTAGACCAAAATGGAGTGAAATTTTTAGCAGATAAATATATTGATGATTTAGAAAAAACTACAACAACTGATTTTCTGTGTTTTTTATCATCATCTTATGTTTTAAGATTTGGCAATACAACTGCTTTTCAATCAAATCTAAAAATTGATATTGAAAGAGCGAAACAAAATCCGTATAAATATATTCATAAAAGTATATTGGAACAACTTCGTGAAAAATTACCCCCAAATACAAAATTATCTCTTTATCCATTTACAATAAAGAAAAACGCAAATGTTTACGGTATAATATTTGGAGCGACACATCCTCGCGCTGTTGATAAATTCTTAAAAACGGCTTGGAAAAAGAATAGTTTAAATGGAGAAGCAAATTTTGATATAGATGATGATGTTAACAAAAATCAATTAGACCTTTTTGAAAAGAAAAAACTAAACAAAATTGAAAGTTTCAAACAGAATATACGGAAAGAAATTTTGGAAGGAAATATTAAAACAAATAAAGAGGCATATGATTATACTTTAAAACAGGGGCATATCTCTAATCATGCGACAGAGGAAATTGAGATGATGAAAAAAGAAAAGTTAATACATTATGCGGAAAAATCCCCGTTAATAAATTATGAGCAAGTTTACAAAAACAATAGAATTATCAATTATCAAATATGAAAACAACAAAAATTGAATGGACGGAAGCAACTTGGAATCCTTCAATAGGTTGTTCCAAAGTTACGGCAGGCTGCAAAAATTGTTATGCGGAAGTAATGGCAAGACGTTTGCAAGCAATGGGTGTTGTCGGTTATGAAAATGGCTTTGAATTTAAAATACTGCCCGATAGATTAAATCAACCTTTGTTTGTAAAGAAACCAACAAAATTTTTCGTAAACTCAATGAGTGATTTGTTTCACGAAAAAATGCCGTTTGAATATCTTGATTTGATTTTTGAAACTATTCGTAAAACCCCACAACATCATTATCAAATTTTAACAAAAAGGGAAGAAATATTGCAAGAATATTTTGAAAACAGAATAGCGCCTCCCAATGTTTGGCTCGGTGTAACTGTTGAACACGAAAATACGAAATATAGAATAGATGTGCTGCGTAAAATTGATGCTAAAATTAGATTTTTGTCTATTGAGCCATTGATTGGCAATGTAGGAAAACTGGATTTATTTGGAATACATTGGGTTATCGTTGGCGGTGAAAGCGGAATGAGCGCACGGCCTATGGAGGCTCAATGGGCAATTGAAATACAAAAACAATGTACTGAACAGGAAGTTGCTTTTTTCTTCAAACAATGGGGAACTTGGGGCGAGGACGGCATAAAAAGAAGTAAAAAAGAAAATGGCAGTATGCTAATGGGAAAGAAATGGAAAGAAGAACCGGTAATGGAAACAGCGTGTTAAACATAAATTAAAGAAAAATGCAAAGCAACATCTATTTCATCGGCATCGGCGGCATCGGCATGAGCGCCCTCGCCCGCTATTTCCTCGCCAGGGGGAAAAAAGTTGCCGGATACGACCGTGTCGAATCGGATTTGACGAAGCAGTTAAACAGGGAAGGCGCCGAAATTCATTACGAAGACTGTGTCGATCTGATTCCGCCCGCGTTCAGGGATATAACGCAGACGGCGGTCATCCGGACGCCTGCCGTTCCCGAAGACCATGCCGAACTGACTTTTTTCCGCAAAAACGGTTTCAATCTCATGAAACGTGCGCAGGTGCTGGGCGAAATCACCCGCACGGCGCGCGGATTATGCGTCGCCGGCACGCACGGAAAAACAACTACTTCGAGCATGATTGCCCATCTCCTGAAGCAGTCAACAGTGGATTGCAACGCTTTCCTCGGCGGTATTTTGAAAAACTGCGACAGCAATCTTTTACTGTCCGCCAAAAGCGACCTAACGGTGATTGAAGCCGACGAATACGACCGCTCTTTCCACTGGTTAAGTCCTTATATGGCAGTGATTACTTCCGTTTCGCCCGACCATCTGGATATTTACGGGACGGAAGCGGCTTATAAGGAAAGTTTCGGCCATTTTGCCTCGTTAATTAAGGAGAACGGGGTTTTATTGCTGGAAGCGGGAGTGGATATTCCGCTTCATCTGAAAGCGGGGGTGAAAGTGTATCGCTATGCCGCCCCCCCCGTCCCCCCCGAAGGGGTGGGGCTTGGCTGCTTCTACGCCCAAAACATCCGGACAGCCGGCGGCGAAATCACCTTCGACTTCGTTACCCCCGAAAGAACAATCCCCGGCATCCGGCTGGGCGTGCCGGTAAAGATCAACATCCTCAACGGAGTAGCAGCCCTGGCGATTGCTTTCCTGAACGGCGTTTCCGACGATGAACTGCGAGCAGGCATGGCCTCTTTCCGGGGCGCCCGCCGCCGCTTTGACTTCCACATCAAACGCGATGATTTGGTGTTGATAGACGATTATGCCCATCACCCCGACGAATTGCGGGAAAGTATCACTTCCGTCCGGCAACTGTATCCTGATAAAAAGCTGACGGTGATTTTCCAGCCGCATCTGTATTCGCGCACCCGCGATTTTTACAAAGAATTTGCCGAATCGCTGTCTCCGGCCGACGAAGTGATTCTGATTCCGGTTTATCCCGCACGCGAAAAACCCATTCCGGGCATTTCCTCCCAAACGGTTCTGGACGGGATAACATGTCCCGAAAAACGTTTGCTGAGCAAAACGGAACTGTTGGAACACATTAAAAAAAGCAAATACGAAGCGCTCCTGATTGCCGGCGCCGGAGATATTGAACTTTTGGTTGAACCCATAAAGAAGATTTTAGTAAACGAGTTGACAAGTTAGTAATGCAAAATAAACAGGATATAACAGTTGTAAATTTTCCTTCCGTGTTACTCCGTGAAAACAACTCCGTGTTAAAGTAATTAAGGAATGCGAAATAAACAGGATATTGCAGTTTTAATCCTTTTCTCCGTGTCCCTCCGTGAAATCCACTCCGTGAAA
>JAIRNV010000164.1 GCA_031257875.1 Dysgonamonadaceae bacterium | reverse complement strand
GCTGACCGATACGCCAAAATTCGTTCTGTTATTGATACCACCATCAAAAACGGACAGGATATCTATCCCGCTTTACTTTGCATGGCTAATGCCAAATAAGACTCTCCTGAGTAGTTACCTATTTTTTAACTGGTATTGATTGTTTCAAAACGTGGGAAGTTTTTTCTGCAACAATCGCTTTATTACTCTTGTCCAATTGCCGTCAAAGTAATGTATTTCACGATTCTGCCATCATCTTTCCAATTTCTTCCAACTTTTTCTTTCTGTGCCGTGAACGGCGCGTCGCGGCAAACGATACCTTACGCTACCATAACTGTGAATATTCAGCCGCCTGGCGTTTTGAAGCAGAAAGCACGAAAGCACGAAAGCACGAAAGCACGAAGGGGTGAAGGCGCGAACCTTTGGTTATATTCTTTCACGCTTTCTCCCTTTCGCGCTTTCGTGCTTTCGCGCTTTCGCGCTTTCGTGCTTTCACCCGTCGTTGGGCAATTTATTAAGCGCTAAAGCTTTGATCTGTTTCATATTTCATTTATTGTATTTATAATGTTAATAAAATACGTTCATTTAATATTTGCGTCGAGTGATGCAAGTCTCTTGCAGGTTGCAGGAGACTTGCATCGAGTGGTGCAAGTACTCCGCACGGCTGCGGGAGGTGAAACTACCATTATGGAATAAAAAATAAATAACATGTAATTATCAACTCCGTGTCCCTCCGTGAAATCCACTCCGTGAAACTCCGTGTTTAATCATTTTTATAAACGGAGGGACACGGAGGAAAAGATTAAAACTGCAATATCCTGTTTATTTCGCATTACTTATTTTATTTGACAAATTGAGAAGATAATATACGGATTGTTGTGAGATTCCCGCCTGCGTGGGAATGACAGGAACACGACAGCGTTGTTGTGTTTCTAAAATTTTAGTATCTTTGGCAACGATAAAAATATTAATATCACCATGGAAAATACAGTCACTTCAGGAAACTTAGACGCTAAAAACTTCAGAAAACGGGTGGACGGAAAAGAAGTTAACTTATTTATTCTTAAAAACAACAATGGAATGGAAGTGTCGGTTATTAATTTCGGCGCTAAAATTGTGTCCGTTCTCGTTCCCGATAAAAACGGAAAAATGACGGACGTTGTTCTCGGTAAAAGCAGCATCAACGACTACATGAACGAACAGGAACCTTATTTCGGCGCTGTTTGCGGCCGCACGGCGGGGCGGATTGCCGGCGGGCGTTTTGAACTGGACGGAAAAGAATACCGGTTGGCGATAAACAACGGTCCCAACAATTTGCACGGCGGAATCAAAGGTTTCCATGCTGTGGTCTGGGACGCCGAGCAAAAGGATGAAAACACCCTGAAACTGTCTTACCTCTCCAAAGACGGCGAAGAAGGTTTTCCCGGAAATCTGTCTGCAACGGTCATTTACAGACTGACCGGCGAAAATGCCCTCGAAATTAATTATCAGGTAACGACCGATAAAACAACGATTCATAACCTGACCAATCACTCTTATTTCAATTTGTCGGGCGAAGGCGACCCGTATATCGGCGACCACAAACTGCAAATCAATGCCGCTGCTTATCTCCCGACCAGCGAAGTGGCGATCCCTTTCGGCAAACCCGAAAAGGTGGAAGGAACACCTTTCGATTTTCGTACGCCGCACACCATCGGCGAAAGGATTGAGGAACGAAACACGCAATTGATTTACGGAAACGGTTACGATCATCCTTTTGATTTGGGTAAAAAAGATAATGCACTGACTTTATGCGCTAAAGCGGTTTCCCCGAAAACTGGAATCGCCCTGGAAATCCTGACTACCGAACCGTGCATTGTGCTTTACACCGGCAATTACTTAGACGGCAGCTTCCCCGGCAAAAACGGACACCATTATCCGAAGCGTTCGGCTTTCTGCCTGGAAACACAGCATTTCCCCGACAGTATCCACCATCCGGAATATCCGGCTACGGTATTGAAACCGGGTGAAACGTATGAAAGTCAAACCGTATTCAAATTCTCCGTAGAAAAGTGATAATCAATATTAAATTATAAACATACAATTATGACAAAAGAACAACAACAAAAACAGGGAAATATTGTAGCAATCATTGTGATGATTTTCCTTTTCGGTATGATTTCATTCGTAACGAACATGGCCTCTCCGATGGGAGATATTTTAAAGTTTCAATTCGGAGTCTCCAACTGGATGGGAACGCTCGGCGTATTTGCCAATTTCATCGCTTATGCGGTGATGGGTTATCCTGCCGGTAATCTGCTCCAGAAACTCGGTTACAGGAAAACGGCATTAATCGCTATCGCCGTTGGTTTTGTCGGTGTAGGGATACAGACGCTTTCCGGAACGGCGGGAAGTTTCGGCATTTATCTTTCAGGCGCTTTTGTAGCCGGCTTCTCCATGTGTTTACTTAATACGGTGGTCAATCCGATGTTAAATTCACTCGGAGGCGGTGGAAATAAAGGGAATCAACTGATTCAAATCGGGGGAACGTTTAATTCACTCTGTGGCACGGCAGTGATTATTTTAACGGGTATCCTAATCCCCGAAGGAATAAAAAACGCTCAAATCAGCAATGTCTTCCCGTTGATGTATGGAGCTTTAGCCATTTTTGCTCTCGCATTCCTTGTGATTGCAGTAGCTGCTATTCCCGAAAAAAATAAAGAACAGCAAAAAACGGTTGAATCTTCGCAATACAGCCCGTTATCATTTCGTCACTTTATTTTGGGCGCTATCGGTATTTTTGTATATGTAGGCGTTGAAGTAGGCATTCCCAATCTATTGAACAAATGGCTGCAAAACCCCGATTTGAATGTTTTGCAGTTGGGCGAAGGAGGAAATGCCGAAGCAATTGCAGGTTCCGTTGCGGCGACATACTGGTTTCTAATGCTGACAGGAAGACTTTTGGGGGCTGTTATCGGCAGTAAAGTTTCTGCAAAATCCATGTTGGGCGTGGCCTCCGTCATTGGTTTGGCGCTGACTTTGGCCGCGATATTCGCACCGGCAACTTCACTCTGTAATTTACCCGTGTTCAAAAACGATGCAAACGGACTGTTCGGAATGGAAGCGGTACCGGTCAATGCGGCGCTTCTGGTACTCATTGGCTTGTGTACTTCGGTGATGTGGGGCGGCATATTCAATCTTGCGGTAGAAGGCCTGGGCAAATTCACCGAAAAAGCATCCGGTATTTTTATGGTTCCGGTATGCGGCGGCGGTATCCTGCCTTTGCTTCAAAATGCAATTGTGGACTGGACAGGCGGAATCGGTTACCTTACCAGTTACTGGGTTATCGTGGTTGGTTTGGTCTACCTGCTGTATTATGCACTTGCAGGCAGTAAAAATGTCAATAAGGATATTCCGGTAGAATAAACTGGCGGGCAGACTGTTTGCTCAGCCTGCCTTCCGGGTTTAAAGGGAATGAACGCCTGTACCGCCGATTGAAATATACCCTGGTACTAATTAAAAACCGATTCGTATTTGTCCGCCGAATACAGCCGGATTCCCGGCGATAAAAGTGGGAAAACCAATGGCATTCCCGCTGTTTCCGGCGTCGATGATGTATTTTTTGTTCAGTATGTTTTTACCGTACGCGCCGATTTCCATATACGTTTTCCTGCTTTTCGACGGTTTGAAGCGGAATCCGGCCGTACAGTTGAGCAAACCGTAACTTTCCTGCGTCAACCGTTCGTCGTTATTGTCCTCGAAATAGACTTTTGATTTCCATGAATACGCCGGACGCAAATATAATAATTGCCCTTTCCGCAAAACACGACTGAAATCAAGCCCCAGCGAAAACGAATGTTCCGGCGTAAGGCGGAAACGGTGACCCGCGTATTCCTGTTCACGCCCGGATTCGTCCCTGTCATTGAATTTCCCGTCAATATATGCGTATGTTCCGAACAGATTCAAATCAGGCAGGATAGCATACCTCAAGCCGGTTTCAATTCCGAAACTGTGCGCTTTTCCGGCGTCGTCCGGCATGTATTCGGCAACCAATGCGCCTTCCTGCACGCGAAGCGATGCGCTTTGGAAGTGCGACCAGTCGTAATAATATGCAGCCAAATCGTAATTCAGTTTGCCGTCAAGCAATATTCCCTTGATGCCGGCTTCGTAACTCCGGATGATTTCGGGCGAAAGGAAAGTTGTTCCTTCGGGAAGAACGAACACCACGCCCGGACGCCGTCCGCGGGAAACGTTCACATACAGGTTATTCCGCCCAATCAGGTAATTCAGGGCGGTGCGCATGACGACGGAACAGTAATCTTTTGAATCCGCTATTTCCCCGTCGGAAACGGCAGCCATGATATTGGGCGACCCGCTGCTCAGTATTCCCAGAATGCTGGGCTGTTGGGACGCCGCCGCTTCATACGTACCCCGCTGATGTTCGTAACTCAGGCGGAGGCCTGCCGTAAGTCCCAGTTGCTTTGTAATCTGCCATGTTCCATCCGCAAAAGCCTCGGCGGCATGGTTGGTAGCCGTATTTTTGCAAGTTTCTTCATGCAGGGCGTTAATCGGGTAATTGGAAAGCAAATCAATCATTCCGATTAGCTGCTGCTGTTGCTCCGCAGGCATATTCAGGGCGGGGCTGGCAAAAATCTGTTCCAGTTTCAAAGGTATACCCAGTTGCTTACTGTATATCTGTTCCAGTTGTGTCCGGATGTCGGGCATATTTTCCACATAATTATATTTGCCGTTGCTAAGCGCGGGAATATTCGGAAACAACACATTCGCAATGTCCTGCGAAAACAGCGAAGCAAACATCCCGTTCAGCAGTTGAGAAGAATACGCCGTATAAAGCGCCTGCTCATTGATGCGCAAAGGGACTTCCTGCGAAGTGTTTTCGTAAAAGTAACTCGCTCCGGCAAAACCGCTGAAATTGCTGTTGTTGGTGTAGTTGAAACGAAATTCCTGGCTGAATTGCTTTCCTTCTGCTATCTCGGAACACCACAACAGCGGGGAAGCCGTCCCGTCCGCATCAAACGACTCGTCCGAATTGAATGTCCGGAAACCGGAGATGGAGTTGAATTTCCATGCGCGGTTGATGTCGCGGTTGATAAACAGTCCGGCGCCGCCCAGGTTTCTTTTTATATACAGGTTTTTGCCCTGTTCCAAATCCGCCGCTGTGTTCGGGCTTACGTCGCCTCCCGCCGGCGCATACTGTCTGTTTTTGAACGATGTTCCCGGATAGTCGTCCCGTTGATAATCCAAAACAAGGTCAATCATCGTTTTTTCTCCGGCAAACAGACGGGTCGAATTGCGCAGGGCAAACGTATTTTTACCGTTGAGGTCGCCGCCGGAAAGGTTTTTGATAAATCCGTCCCTGTCTTCAAAGGTGAAGGCAAAGCGGTTGAAGAGTTTGTCTTTCAGGATGGGCGTATTGATAAATCCGTCGGCTAACTTGCGGTTGCAGGAGCCGTAGCCCAGCGTTACTTCCCCGCCCGCGGCATTGACGGGCTTTTTGCGGATGATGTGAAGCGCACCGATTTCGGCGCCCCGTCCGAAAAGCGTTCCCTGCGGTCCCTTCACCACTTCTATCCGGTCTAAATCAAACAGTTCCACGGCAGAAGCCCGCGAACGGGAGATAGATATTCCATCCTGAAAAATGGAAACCCTTGCCTGCGAACGGGAATCACCGTCGTCGGAAGTTACGCCCCTGATAACATACCCCGGATTGTTCGGACTTTGCAGTTGCATCTGCATGCCGGGAATGTACTCCGAGAGTTCGTCAAACTGGCGCACATCCAGTTTAAGCAAATCCGTTCCCGACAGTGCGCTTACGGCTACGGGGACTTCCAGACTGCTTTGGTTGCGCTTTTGAACGCTTACCACCACTTCCTGCAATGTTTTCACCTCCTTTTCCTGCAAATAAACGGTCGAATCGGAAACCGGCCGGGATTGAGCGAATGCCGGCAAAGTCATTGCCGCCCCAACAAATACGAAAATACTTCTTTTCATACATTAATAAATTATAATTATTTCGGTACAAAATTCAGATTTGTTTGTTACAGAAGTGTTACAAAATCAAGAATAAAATGAAACAAATTGTTTACGATTGGGTGTAGTTTCGCCTATGCGGGAATGACGAATGCTCATATTTCCTTAACTTTATTACCTTACTCATGTTACGCAGCCATCACCGGCGAAGGCGAAGCCTGAAGCAATCCGGTTTTTTAATTGAGAATTGAGAATTATTTTCTTCATTCTCAATTATCAATTCTCAATAGTTGCAACAAAAGACAAAGTATAATTGATTCAGGATTGTTTTGAACGCGAATTACGCAAATTACGCACATTTTACATTTGAATTTTATCAAATAAATTCGCGTAATTTGCGTA
>JAIRNV010000115.1 GCA_031257875.1 Dysgonamonadaceae bacterium | reverse complement strand
GGGATCGGTCAATTCCGTAAAATAACCGAATAGTGTTTGCATTTCTTTTTTTAGTATAATAACGGAACAGGATATCCTTTAGTATTTAAAATATGTTATAATAAGATGCGTTTGCCCTGTCAAGCCTGTCGAAATAACCTTATTACCTTAGTAATTTATAGCTGCTTACTCCTTAAATCTGGTGACACCTGGCAGAGCCTGCGCCAAGCATGGGAATGCATTGATGTCTGCAACGGCATGGAATCTGAAGAAAATGACGGAGATTCTCGGAGAAAAAGTCAAATGATTTTTTTTGGACTGTTTTTCAGGGTGGTTTTTTCCGAAAATTTATATCTGAATATTGATTAAGGAACGGCTATATAAGAAAAGGGCAGTGTCTTAAATCAAGTGAAAAGTTTCAACATACATTCCGATTCATATTGTCATGCACGATTTCTACTTGGTGCAAAGATAATGCTTTTCCGTGAATTTGAGACACTGCCATTTTTAACCCTGTGTTTTTCCTATTTGATTAATTTAAACGAAACAGATCCAAACGATCCCTGATCAATCGTGGCTGTCGCAGAAAATTCCATGCTTGTTTCACAGGCATTTACAGTACCGGCGCCTGCCAATGAAAAATTAGTATAAGGAGGATTGTTTGACCACCAATATCCGGGTTCAGGTTCCAAAACCTGCTTCGCAATGGAAACAGAATGGTCTGTTGGATCTACTTTAATAACCAAAGGGTTTGAGGCATATCCATCAAATATACCTTCTACACTCAATTCCGTATCCGATATTTTGGTTACTTCTACCGGATAAGGGGTTTCATCCCACCATTCATCCAGCGTTACCGTACAAGTGCCTTCAAAGGCGTCGAGCACCAACGGGCAGGCTACGGAATAACGAACACTGTACGAATATGCTCTTCCTTCAACCTGCCAGCCTGAAAAGGCTTTGTTGTTAAAGCCTGCAGCTTCCGTCCAGCCCGGTATGGTAGTGTTGTCATCCAATACTACATTGGCGGTAAAATAAAGTATTTGCCCAAGGGCGGGAGCCGTTAATCCAAATTTACCGTACACATCGGCAATGTCAATCCGAATTTCTTTCGGAAATTCGGTGATATTATCCACTGCAACCTGCGAGGTATAGATTCCATTGGTATTTTGCAGTACAGCCAACAGCTGTACGTTTTTCATAAACGAATAATCGCCCTGATTTTCGGGAATACTCAGTTTTACTATGTAATTTCCGGTGGTCAGTCCGTCGGATAATACCCCATCGGTATCCGCTACGCGCACAATGTCGACAAGCACGCCTCTTTTTACTTCGTCGATGGGATAGGGAAGTTCTTTTTCACAGCCCTGGATTACAAAAAGCAAGAATAATGCAGTTATTGCCAAGTATTTATTTTTCATATTCTTTCATTCTTTAATAAGTTATTATTTATCCCAGAACACAAAAGGTGTCGAGAGATTTGTTTTTTGTTGCATATTCGGATTCAAATTGGTTTCCGACGTAGTGGGATAGTACAGTGAACGCGGGAAAGACGCAATATTTTCCAGCGGTACCTGTGCGGCAGACTTGTCGTTAACTTCCGGATTTACGCCATAACCCGGGTTTTGCGTTTTTTGCGGGTCAAACAGGGCAGGATAGCCCGTACGGCGATAATCGGTATAAGAATCTACCGGATTAAATACATTGTGAATCCACTTTTGCGTCATTATTATTCTCAATTTGCCGGCATCGTCTGCATCGTCATATTTTGCAAGTACTGCATCCGCAAATTGAGTTATGTTAGCCTGACTGATTGCGGGAACTCCTGTTTGTTTAGCAACTACACTGTTCACGTGTGCAAGGGCTGCGGCAAGACCTTCGTTCAGTAAAACTTTTGCGTCGGCATTTATTTCTCCCGTAAGGGCAAGTTCGGCAAGCATGAATTTCAGCGCGGCGTAAGTAATCATTTTATGGGGCGCCGCTCCGTTCCCTTGCCTGAAACCTGTGATAGTTGTGCCTTCTCCGTCATCATATTGCCCTCCGCAAAGATACAGGCCGATTTTGGTAGTGGAAGCATCATTGGAATGGGCGGAATTGGGACCGGCCGATGCAAAGAAGATAGACATGAAATCGCCGTTGCGGTATTCGTGCGGATTTTGCGATTCATCGCCATTCAACTGGTTGTAGAAGTAATATGGAATACGCGGGTCGTTTATGCCTGCAAACGGATTGTCTATGGCATTCAACGTAGAACCTCTCATTATTTCGTAGAAGAAAGGACTGACGTAGTAAGTAACCTGACCTCCGGCGTATTCGTCGATGTAAGCAGGATGCCGCTCGTCGGCAGGATTAGTGGCGGCATTATACCAGAACTGGAAATCTTCGTCCGAAGCAATGAATTTGCTGTCGGCAATCAAAGCGTCAAATTTGTTTTTCCATTCGGAAATGTCGGATTTTGCCTTGCGCGATTGCAACAATAATTTCAGTTGGATTGTATTGTTCAATTTTACCCATTTGGCAGCATCCCCGGCATAAAAGAAATCGTCGGCACCCGGCTTTAAAAGATTTTCGGCTTCCGCATTTTCCAAATCTGCTTTGGCTTCTTCCAGGAGAGCGATCAGGTTATTGTAGATATCCTTACTGCTGTCGGGTTTTGGAGCGGTAACTCCCGGAACATTAAATTCGCTGTAAGGAACATCTCCCCAAAGATCAACCATTATTGAAAAGAGGTATGCTTTCAGCGTTTTTGCAATACCTGTATAAATCAAATTCCCTTCAGGTTCCGCATTTTGGATGATTGCGTCAAAATCTACAAGTGCATACCGATACATGTAATTCCACGAATTGTAGGGATTGTTTGCCTGAGTCCCCATTCCGTAGTTCTGAGTTTCACGTGAAACCAGTTGATGTACATATCCCGATAAATTGTTACCGATAAAATTACCCTGCGACAAGGAATTAGCCATATTCAATTCACTGAAAGAAAGCAATTGAGATAATTCCGGTGTTGTCGGCACATTCGGGTCTTTGTTAATGTCGAGCCAGCCTTCGGTACAACTCTCAAAAACCATGACAACAAACAGTGCCAATATGTATTTTACTGTCTTATTCATAAATTTAAATTTTATAGTTTTAATAATTAGAATGTTACTTTGACATTGAAAGCGATTCTTCTGGCGGAAGGAGCGCTTTCGCGGTCAATACCCTGTACATTGCCGCTACCGAACGCATTAGACCCCGGATCATAATTCGTATATTTGGGGAATCCCGGCGCATAGTGCCACAAATTTCTTGCTATAACGGAAAGATTTACATTACCCAAAAATGTTTTCTTGAGCCACTGTTCAGGTAAATCATACGCGAGAGTAAGTTCGCTCAAACGGAACACAGTTGCATCGAATGTAGCAAATTCATCTACACTGTTCATGGCAAATGTTGGCGCCGTACTTCCGGAAGCAAACCACAAATCGTTTTCGGAAAGTTGAATTGTATTGGGAATCCTGTTTCCGTTTGCATCCAAAATTGGCTCGTGCGTATTGGGGTCGGCATAAACGCCCGGAAGAATACGGGTGCCCAAACGGTCTTCGGTATCTTTTGTAACACCACGTCCCAACATGTCGGATGCAGGACCGGAAACCAGTACTCCGCCTACTTTTGCGTCAAACATTACACTTAAAGATATTCCTTTATAAGAGAATGTATTGGTTATAGCCGCTTGATAATCGGGATAGGGATTTCCCAATTCAATCAAGTCTGAGGCTTCCAAATAAGCTCCCGTACTCGGATTGACAAGGGGCGTTCCATCCGTGTCGCGTGCAATACCCGAACCGAAAAGGAATCCGTAGGGATAACCCTCTTTCAAAGTCGGTTGAGGCTCGGAAGTAGAATTGGTCGAAAAAACAAGTTTTTCAACGCCATCAATCAGCGATAATACTTCACTGACATTTTTGGAATAGATAGCGGTAATGTTCCATTTAAAGGAATTTTTTAAACTAACCGGCGCTAATGTAAGCCCTAATTCAACACCTCTGTTTCTTAATTCGCCGAAATTGGTGTAATAAGTAGATGCACCCGTAGAAGCAGGCAGGCTTACCGGAGCTATTTGATTGCTCGATATACGATTGTACCATGTAAAGTCTATCCCTATCCGGCTTTTGAAAAACTGTAATTCCGTTCCTGCTTCAAATTCCGTTGTAAATTCCGGTTTTAATTCCGGGTCATACGAGGTTGTCGGCACATACATCAACGGACGTCCTGCAAACGGAGAATCTTGTTCGTAATACCCATTTACATAATACGGACTTGCATCTCTACCTACTCTCCCCCAACCTGCGCGAACTTTACCGTAATTCAAAATATTGGGGTTGACTTCAAATGCATCGCTAAACACGAAAGAGCCTGATACGGCAGGATAAAAGTAACTGTTGTATTTTACAGGCAAAGTGGAAGAATGGTCATTACGCAAAGTCAAGTTTATAAATGCATAATTTTTGTAACCCACCAAAGCATCGGCATAAATAGCCCAAAGTCTTCTTAACGAAGTTTCTTCACCTGCGGTTTGCGCTTTGGAGTTGTCCACATTGTAGATACCCTGAAATATCATTTCATTACCATATTGCCATGCCCTGTCGGTAGAATATTGATTGACATTATGTCCCAACACCGCTCTTAAATCAAAATCATTCAATTTATGTTTAAAAGTCAAATTAAAATTCGATTCAAGTTCCTGTGTAGTATAATTGTCATTAAGAATCTGACCGGCACCCGCAAAATCGCCGGGACCTGTTGAGCCGATATTAATTACCTGCTTGCGATCCATTTCGTACTGGTTCCAGCCAAACGAATAGTAAGCCGACAGCCATTTAGTAACATCGTAGGCTGCGTTCAGCGAGGTAACAGTTCTGTCCATTACGGAATTGATTTTATTATATTTCCAAGACCACAACGGGTTATCTACCGATGAAGCGCTGAATGGCATCAAAGAGGCCTGATCGGGAGTTTCATAAGGCAATCCTGCAATGTCAATATTACGGGGCATCAGCAATGTGCGGGCAAAGGAACTTACCGAACCGCTATAATTTCCTGCTCCAAAGAAAGGTCCGTTTTGTTCCGAACGCGAGAAAGAAATGGTTCCTCCCACGGTAATACCGTTTTCCAGCTTTTGATTACCCCCCACGCTAAACGAAGTCCGTTCAAATTTCGAATAGGGAATATATCCGTCCTGTGAAAGACGCGATACGGTGGTGTTGAAATTTCCCTCATCGGTATATCGCATGATATTGGCAGATAAATCCGTAATATTTCCTGTTTTGAAAAGGTCTTTCACATTATTCGGATATGCCTTGTACGGCTGTTTTTCATCCATCTCGGGATAAGCAGCCAGATAATTACTCCATGTATTAACTGTGTTAAACGTTCCGCCGAAAGCAGGCCCCCACGAGCCGTTTGCATTGGAATATTCAAAATTCGATCCTTGTCCGTAAGAATTTTGATATTCGGGCAAAGAAGCAATGTCCTCTATTGCATAAGAAGCAGTAACCGTTACTTCTGTTTTCTTTTGTGACGGGCGTATTTTTTTTGCTCCCGATTTGGTTGTAATCAATATTACGCCATTAGCCGCCCGGCTACCGTACAGGGCGGCAGCGGCAGCGCCTTTCAGTACGTTCATTGATTCAATGTCGTTCGGATCAAGTGTTGAAAGCCCTGTTCCGTAGGCGCCGGCCGATACCAGTCTGTCTCCGGTGGTAACTTCAACATTGCTGTAAGGAACGCCATCAACGACATACAAAGGATCGTTACTTCCGTAAAAAGATGAGTTACCCCGAATATTAACTTTGGTAGCGCTACCGGCCACAGCAGAAGAAGCTGCTATATTCACGCCGGGAATTTTACCGTTTAATGAACGGAATAAATCAGGTTCTGCTTTCAAAACCGCATTATTGGGATCTACAATTGTTTTTGTATTTCCCAAAGACCTTTCGGGTCGCTGAATACCCATTGCCGTTACTACAACTTCGCCCAATAACTTTGCATTCTGAGTCAATTTAACCGATACGTTTGCGTTTGCGGCTACTTCTACATCCGCATAGCCAACGTATTTTACTACCAAAGTATTTGCGGAAACCGGAACTGAGAAAGAGAACTTTCCGTTGATATCCGTCACCGTCCCTGCTGTTGTCCCCCTGGCAAAGACAGACGCACCAATCACAGGTTCCCCCGTTTCATCCACAACGGTTCCCGATATCGGTCTGTTTTGTCCGATTGCCAATCCCATGCTTAATAAGCACGCTAACAATAATGTTAATTTTTTCATACACTCCACTCTTAATTATACATACTTAATTATTTTCACCACATATTTTGCAAAAAAATACGGTCATTTAAAATAGCAACTTTAATTATATAACCTTGATTATCTGCCGAATACAGCAATTTTGAATTGAAAATAAACGCAGTCAAATTCGCCTGCTTGCCATTCTCCGTAGCAAAAAAATCGGTGGCAAAAATAAATAATTTTCTTAAATAATACAAATATGAATAAAATTTGGCTAAAATGCAGACATCTTAAAAAATTTAGCCTGAAACTTTAATAATGCGCCACCAAATACTCCCCACTGTTCATAGTTTTCATCACCTGATAAGTCCGCAAATAGTACTTCGAGCCGGACTGCGGCGTCCCGTATCCGTCAATGATATTAAAAACTGCGCCGCATTTCGGACATTTTGCCGTAATCGCCATTGGAATACCGGTTTCATTTGTGTTTTCGGGAATTATTAATGCATTTCTGTCGGCTTCGTTGGGACAGGCCAAATCGTAGGCGTAAATGTTAATCACTTCTTCTCCTATCCCGTTTACTATCAACAAACCGCCGAATCCCAACCGGTCTGTTTCGAGCCGTTTTTGGGTAATACACAGCCAGGCGCCCACCCCTGCGTTTAACTGCGCATCGGCCTCATAGAGATTCAGGTTCAATTTATAACTGACCTGTGCGGTTGGAATTGTTGAGTAAATTTCCTCCTTGCAGGAAAGAACAATACAGATAAGTAATAGGGAAGAGATGAAATTTTTCATGCTTTCACAAGCTGTTCCTCAGCCCTGTTGATTTTAGCGAAATCAAACGCGCCGATGATTTCATTTTTCAAAGCGGCAATTTTATCGTTGCAGAGATTACCGATGCTTCCTTCGTGGGTATGACGCGCCTTTTTGTCGGCTGTAAACCGGCCGGATTCGATTTCCAATCCGACCTGTTTATAGGCGTCCCTGAAAGGAATGCCTTTCAACGCCAGTTCGTTCACTTTTTCCACACTGAAAAGCAAATCGTATTTTTTATCATCCAGGATGCTCTCGTTGACTTTCACCGATTGCATCATCCATCCCGTCATGCGGATACAGTCGGACAGTTCGCCGAAAGCCGGCAAAAAGACTTCTTTGGTCATTTGTAAATCACGGAAGTAACCCGAAGGCAGGTTATTGACAATCAACGTAATTTGTTGCGGAATACCTTGAATCAAATTGCACTTTGCCCGCGTCAATTCAAAGACGTCGGGATTTTTCTTGTGTGGCATGATGCTCGAACCGGTCGTAAATTCATCCGGCAAACGGATAAAACCAAAGTTTTGGCTGTTATACAGACAGGCATCAAAAGCCAGTTTTGAAAGACTCGCCGCGATTCCCGCCAGGGCAAACCCGACCGTACGTTCCAATTTCCCCCGCCCCATTTGCGCATAGACGACATTGTAATTCATCGAATCGAATCCCAGCAAATCGGTAGTCATCTGCCGGTTTAAGGGGAACGAAGAGCCGTATCCGGCCGCCGAACCCAGGGGATTGCGGTTGCAGATTTTGTAAGCCGCCAGCAATAGCTGCAAATCGTCGGTCAAACTCTCGGCATAAGCGCCGAACCAAAGTCCGAACGACGAGGGCATGGCAATTTGCAGATGCGTATAGCCCGGAAGCAAAACGTTTTTGTATTTTTCGCTTCTGTCTAATAAAATATCTATTAATTCGGAAACGATCCCCGCCAAGTTTTGAATCGCATCGCGGGTAAAAAGTTTCAAATCCAGCAGCACCTGGTCGTTACGCGATCGGCCGCTGTGAATCTTTTTCCCTGTGTCACCCAGTTTGCGGGTTAACAGCAATTCGACTTGGGAATGGACATCTTCAACGCCTTCTTCAATCGTAAATTCGCCCGATAAGATGGTTTGATAAATATTCCGGAGTTCGGATAAAAGTTCGCGAAGTTCGTCTTTAGTCAATAGCCTGATGCTTTCGAGCATGGTAATATGCGCCATTGAACCTAACACGTCGGCTTTGGCCAAATACAAATCCATTTCCCGGTCTTTCCCGATCGTGAAATTTTCTATTGCCTTGTCAAGCTTTATGTTCTTTTCCCAAAGTTTCATACGGTATAGCGGCTAACACATCGGCGATTTGTTCCACACCTTTTTGGAGCGGACCCGATAGCATCGGTTTCAAAAACGGATTCAATTCGGCTTTGACGGTCAATTTCATCCGTGTATCCTGAGGATTCATCTCCTTGAGTTGTATCCACATATAAACGTCGACCGGCGACTGGTCGGCCTTGAATTTAATCGTTTTGCCGGGTTCGCGTTCCACGACGGAAAAACGCACATTACCTACCGGACTTACATTAAAGGTACAGGAATCGTGATCGAACGAAAAATCCCGTATCTTATCCTGCGGAATCCGGTCTTTGACTTTTTCGAGATTGTTTAAATCGGAAAGAACTTCGTAAATAGTTGTTTCACTGTAAGGAATCTGCTTGATTTCGCTTGTAAATTCAGTCATATTTGAAAATTATTTGGGATTCCACCTGACAGGGTCTTTCCGCCATTCCTGAAGGGTTTTGATTTCGGATTCGGCTACGTAATCCGTTTTCAAAGCTTCATCCAAAATAGCGTCGTAATTGCATAAGGCGGTATATTTGACCTTCGCTTCTTTGAATTTCTCGTCCGCGACAGGAAATCCGTAAGTGAAAATAGTAATCATACCTATCACGTCGCAGCCTGCGTTTCTGATTGCTTCTACTGCTTTCAGGCTGCTACCGCCCGTAGAAATCAGGTCTTCCACAACGACTACCTTGGAACCCGGTTTCAAATCGCCTTCGATCAGGTTTTCCAGACCGTGGTCTTTGGGCGTGGCGCGAACATAAACAAAAGGCAGATTTAACTCTTCGGCAACCATAGCGCCCTGGGCAATAGCGCCCGTTGCCACTCCTGCGATGGTATTTACATTTCCGTACTTTTCGATAATGGTACGGGCCAATTCCAGTTTGATAAAATTACGTAACGAAGGATGAGACAGGGTTTTCCTGTTGTCGCAATAAATCGGCGATTTCCAGCCGGAAGCCCAAATGAACGGATTGGCAGGTTGAAGTTTAACTGCTTTTATTTTAAGTAGTTTATTGGCAAGAATTTGTTCTAACGTTCTCATTGAAAAGATATATTTTTCTGTATTGTGTGCCGGTTTGAAGTACAAAAGTAATCAATCGAAATGACAATTTTGTAAAATATCTGTTTAATTTTAAAAAATTACGCAATTGCCAAACTTAAGATGCTTATTTTCACATCTTTTGCCTTTAAAATACTTTGAGCGACTGCTTCCAGGGTTGAACCGGTTGTCAAAACATCATCTACAATCAAAACGTGTTTGTTGTCGAAAAAATCAATATCTTTTGCTTCGAATAGGTCTTTTGTGTTTTTCCACCGTTCAAACAGACTTTTCTTTGTTTGGGTTTCACTGGCTTTTTTGCGGATTACATTTTCCGTATTTATCCGGATGCCTGTGATTTGTGAAATTCCCAATGCAATCATTTCCGACTGGTTAAATCCCCGTTTTTTCTCTTTGGACGGGTGAAGCGGAACGGGAACCAAACAGTCTATCCCATGAAAAAAACCGCTTGCAAGCCAGTCTTTTGCCATCAGAGCGCCCATCCATTCGCCCAGATTCCGGTTGTTCCGGTATTTGATTTCGGCGATCAGTTTTTGGCTGATACCGCCTTTATCATAATATAACCAGGAAGCGCCTTTCGCTACGGGAATTTTTCCGGCAAAACGGTCGGTTGCCCGGTTGTGGGGACTCAGATGATAATTGGTTTTCGGCAATTTCAGGAAACATGCCAGACAAAAATAACTTTCCCCGGCGACCAAAGGATCACCGCAAATCACGCAAAGTTTCGGATAAAAGAGGGATATGAAATTTGATAGCAGGCTGTTTGGTTTCATCTATATTTTTGATATGCAGGCTGTGACGGTTTAAAGTGCAAAAACAGTAAAAAATACGGCGGTGATTTAAAAAGTATGCTATAATAATTATAAAATCATGTTACGCATCAGCTTATAATTCATGTCTGGATTGCTTCACTGCTTCGCAGTTCGCTGGTGACGCAGTGAGGTTGAATAATCGCAGCCGTCACCAGCGAAAGCGAAGCCTGAAGCAATCCGGGGAAAAATCAATGCATAAAATCATACCGGGCAAAGTATAACAGGTATAAACCTGATTTTAACCTGATTTTTTTTTACAAAACAACCTCAGTAGCAATGATGATAATATTTTCTTAACCTTATTACCTTATTTATCTTAACTTAATGTCATTGGCGTCTCACCACGCCGGGGCAGGTTAATTCCGGACAGATCCGGCGGATCTGTTGAGAAATTAAAATTGATTGAATACATTTGCACCCGATATTCATTCTTATCATATACCGAAAAAACAGTTTTAATCCATGCACCTGCCATGCTGTCGGACTACCGGGCTAAACTGACGCGGGAAATGACGTTCTACAAATGGTCGCGGAGCGGCGGGTTTACCGCAAAGAAGGCCAAAACCGACAGAGAGCGCGACAGGATATTAAGCCGCATCTCTGCGGGATTCCGGTTCACCGTTCACCGTTCACCATTCACCACAACTCATTAATTTTTGATAAATCCGGACGCACAAAATCATACCGCTGCATAAGTTTTAATTATTTTTTAACTGAATATATTTGGTAATTAGCATAGAATGCGTTGTGTATCAGGAGAACAAAACCGTGCCGCGCAAAGTATAATAACAAAAACGGGTTCAAAAACGGTAAATACGCACACACGTTTACGCAATACGCACGTACGTTTTTGTCATCCTCGAACACATTTTCGGCAATCCCTCGTCGTGTATCGCATACCGAATGCACAAAATAAAACCGCGTAAAGTATAATTACGAATTACCCGTAATTAATAATTCGTAATTGACCACTCCGGATTGCTTCAGGCTTCGCCTTCGCTGGTGACGGCTGCGATTATTTAACCTTGCGACAATTTGAAATACTTTACAGCGTCGGGTTTTGCCAATCATTGCGTGATGCAGAACATGAGTTAATGATTAACGATTAATTATTAATCATTAATCATTAATCATTAATCATTATTTATTATCTTTGCAAAAAAATTTAAACACCTCCCCCCAACCTCCTCGAAGGAGGGGGAGTAGCCTTTCCCCGGTTGGGTAGAGGCGATGATGGAGGAACAACAGTAATATCCCATGGAATATGACCCTGACAGGCTTATATGTATTGAAAATCATATAATCACCGGCAGAAAAATTATTATATAAAATTATCATAAAAAATTATTACAATGAAAAAGTCTATTATTTTATTACTGGCAACACTTATGCTTTCCGTAAGTGGTTATCTCCGTGCACAAAGTACAGGGACGCCGAATTCATCCAACACACTTAAAATCGGAATTACCGTAAACAGCAACGGGACAGTATCGCTTAGCCAAAGTACGGGGGGGCCATTCTCCACCACTTCTGGTGTCCAGCCTTACGACGCCGTGTTTGAAGACACCATTTCAATGGATTTGGAATTTATACAGTTTCAACTTGTAGCAAATTCTTCAAGATTCCGTTGTTATTTCAGAACCGATGTCTTCGAGGCTATGACAGGGGCTTTGCACAGCGAAATCTATCTCCAGGACACCACTGACAGTAATGTGTCAAAGAGATATGATGTGGTTTTAACAAAGTTATCCAAAGAAGCCACCCTGGATGCTATCATTCCAAGTTCAGGTACTCTCGTTCCGGAATTTGAGCCGAACACTCTTTTCTATGCTCTTAAGGTAGGATATTCGACGGACGCCCTTTCTTTCAATGCTGTACCGACTTACGGGGCGTCTACCGTAGGTGTTATCCGTCGCCCTCCCTCATTAGCGGTCGGTCTCAATAACATCGATATTAACGTAACTTCTCAGGACGGGATAGCAACCAATTACAGGACGTACAATATCGCGGTATTGCGTCAGAGTAACGATACAACTTTAAAGTCCCTCACTTTGAATGACGGCGATATTCCGCTGAAATTTGATTCTGCCACTTTCAGTTATGAGGTTACCGTTCCATTTTCCATAAACAGTATCACGGTAGATGCGGAAACAAGTTATGAATCTGCCGAAATAACGGCAGGGACGGGGAAATATCAGCTGTCTGTCGGCAATAATACCCTGTCAGTCGCAGTAACTGCCGAAGACACTGTTACTGGTTTTACCGGAACTTACTCCGTTACGGTAAGGCGCAAGAGCGATGATGCAACCCTGAATTCTCTCACTTTGAATGGCGGCAATATTCCGCTGGAATTTGATTCCGCTACTTTCAGTTATGAGGTTACCGTTCCATATTCCATAGACAGTATCACGGTAGATGCGGAACCAAGTTATGAATCTGCCGAAATAACGGCAGGGAGGGGGAAATATCCGCTGTCTGTCGGCGACACCCTCATCACCCTCACAGTAACTGCCGAAGACACTGTTTTTACCAAAAAAACCTACACACTCGCGGTAAGGCGCATGAGCAACGATGCAACCCTGGATTCCCTCACTTTGAATCCCGGTGATATTCAGTTTGGATTTCATCCCAATACCCTCAGTTATACGGTTTTCGTTCCAAGTTCGGTAGAGAGTATTACAATTGGCGCTACTGCACATCATTCATCAGCTAATGTAACCGCCGGTACGGGAGAGCATTCATTAATTCTCGGTGACAATCCTTTCCAAATCAAAGTAACTGCCGAAGACACTGTTTTTATCAAAACTTATACCGTCACGGTAAAGCGGTCAAGCAGCGATGCAACCTTAAAGTCTCTGACTTTAAATAATGGAGCAATTCCGTTCCGGTTTCATCCCAATATTCCCGACTACCGGGTTGAGGTGGAAGATGAAGTATCGGATATTGTAATTGCCTGTGAGGCTAACCATCCGGAGGCTACTGTTTCTGGCGCCGGCCCCCATCACCTGGATTACGGCGATAATGTTTTCCCTGTTACGGTAACTGCCGAAGACCGTATAGCGAACGAAGAAACAACACCCTATGTCTACACAATAACAGTGCACCGTATCAGTAATGACGCGACTTTGCACCATCTTGCAATATCTCCTGCGGAACTCATACCTCCGTTTGACCCGGATATTACCCAATACACGGCAAGTGTTCCCTATGAGGTCCCAAGTGTCATGATGGATTTTGAATTGACTAACTCTTATGCTGAATTGTGGACAGCCGATGAACTTGAACAGCCGGGGATAAAACATCTGAATGTCGGTGAGAATGTTTTCGGTATCGGTGTATTTTCCGAGACTAAAGAATATTACAGGGCTTACTGGGTCAGGATAACACGCGAGGCTGCCCGGACAGGCTTCCATGAAGCCGGTGAACCTGCAGCCGTACATGTCTATACTGTAAACGGCTGGCTGCATGTCGATTCGCCCGCCGCGGAACGGATTAACATTTATTCTGTTACCGGAACGCTGCTTTACGGGTTCGACAAGCCGGCCGGCGCTTCGACCTCACCGTTCACTGTTTACCCTTCACCGGTACTGATTGTAAAGGGCAGCTCCGGATGGACGGGGAAATTAGTGGTTAATGATTAATGATTAATGGTTAGGAATACAAAATAAATAACAAGTAACAATCAACTCCGTGAAACTCCGTGTTATAAAAATTATTAAACACAGCGTTTCACGGAGTTGATTTCACGGAGGGACACGGAGGAAAAGATTAAAACTGTAATATCTTGTTTATTTCGCATTACTTAACGAGTAAAAGGTTCCGGTAACCGTAACATACTAAAACGGCACAGGGAAGGTCAACCTCCCTGCATTAGAAAGGTCAACCTCCCTGCATTAGAGAGGTTGGCCTTTCCTGCATTAGAGAGGTTGGCCTCCCTGTCTTTCCGTGTCCTCCGTGGTTAAATATTCTACCACGGAGGAACAATGTCAATCACATCAAAGACATTGATAAGATTTTCAATGAAAAGTTAGGCAAAGAGTTTCAGCAATTCAAAAAAATTCAAAAAGATTGGTTTGCTTTTCTTTCTAATGCCGACACAGACGAGGGCGAAGTAGAAAAGTCAATGTTGAATGATGGAAGCACCGAAATTGATTTGCGGACAGCATTTGTAAAATCAGTAAACGCAATTGGTGCAACTTGTATTCATATCGTAAGCAGTTATCGTATGCCCCGACAAATCGGAAATCTTATTTCAAGATTTTTCTATGATGGGAAACTGAAAAATCCCGATATATCAATACTTCCAAACTTTGATAAAGATAAGTTTCACGGTTTAAAACTAAAAAAGAAAACAGTAAAAATTTATGACACAACAACAAGTTTGATAGGAGAAACGAGTGCAACAAAAATGTTATTCAAGAAATATTGAAACAACTTCATCAATTATATCCTGACAATCTGAAAAATGAAAAACCGCTTACGATAGGAATAATTGCAGGTTATCGTGGACAATATCGAGTGGTAGCCCTCAAATATACCGAACAGCATTACCACCGGGTGCTTGCGTGTATCGAACTTCTTTACGTAGTGTTCAGCATCATGTTGCTTCGCTATTTTGCTGATGTTTACTCCGTTTACGAAAAATAACAGCTAGTTCGGTAGCGGCTGTCCGATAAAATTTGTATTTTTGCCCATGGTTTACTTTATGTTGTTGTGAATACAAAGATAACCTCAGAGCGGGGAAACTCAAAATTCCCCGCTCTTTATTTTTTAGCGGACAACATTGATTATTTATTAATTTTTTCCATAAAACTTTGCATCAACCGGTGAATCGGATATTCCCCGATTTCGCTTTGCCTTATCTTTTTGTATTTGTCTACTCCCGATGTATTTTCAACCGATACTTCATAGAAATCGGCATAAAGAATCCGATGCGTCAAAACATGTTTGTAATTTTTTATTAATAGTTTGAAAACCAGGGATGTGTCATGTGCTGGACGGCAGGCATTTCCGGGGAAAAGCGCCTGAAAATCGGTACATTTAACCAAATCTTCAAACGACAGGGGAATTTCCGATTCCACCGAAGGAAATTCGTACAAATTTTGCCAGATACCTTTTCCTTCCCTTTTTTTCAGGAAGATAAACTCACCCGAATGAACAAGAAAATAATAATGGTACACCTCTTTTATTTTAGGCTTGTTTAATTTAACCGGAAATTCGGATATTTTTTCCTGCATTTTTGCCAAACAGTGCGGCGCCAAAGTACATATCCCGCAATCGGGCGAAACGGGAACACACTGTAGAGCGCCAAATTCCATAATCGCCTGATTAAAAAGACCGGCTTGCCGCCTGTCCATCAACCGTACAGCCAATTCCGTAAAAAATTTTTTCCCTTTTGAAGTATCAATCGGTTCATCAATGGCAAAAAGCCTCGACAAAAAACGGAAAACATTTCCGTCGACCACCGGACACGGCTGGTTGAACGCAAAAGAAGCAATGGCGGCGGCAGTGTATTCCCCGATGCCTTTTAATTTTAAAAGAGATTCGTAATCTTCGGGAAATTTTCCGCCGAAATGCGTTTCGATGCTCCGCGCCGCCGCATGAAGATTTCTCGCGCGGGAATAATAGCCCAAACCTTGCCAATATTTCAAAACCTCCTGCTCATCAGCAGTTGCTAAAGTATGAACATCGGGAAACCGTTCGATAAACCGCCCGTAATATTCCAACCCCTGCACCACCCTCGTTTGTTGCAAAATAACTTCCGAAACCCAAATCTTATAAGGGTCTGTAATATCTCTCCACGGTAAAATTCGCTTATGAATTTGATACCACATCAGGATTTTTTCCCCGACAAATTTATAATTCTCCATATCAGGCTACAAAAATAGGTAGATATTTCCCGACAAATCATATTTTTTTCAAAAAATTGCATAATCTTTTTTTAATCAGGAATATTTACCGTATATTTGCAGCCCGAATCAAATTAATTTTATAATTTATAAATTTTATAGTCATGACAAAAGCGGATATTGTAAGTGCAATTGCAAAAAACACCGGTATTGAAAAATCTAATGTTTTAGCTGTAGTGGAAGGTTTCATGGAAGAAATTATGGGTTCTATGAATAGTGGCGAGAACGTCTATCTGAGAGGCTTCGGATCTTTTGTTGTTAAGAAAAGAGCAGCTAAAGCAGCCCGCCACATCAAAAATGAAACGACAATTATTATTCCTGAACGTTTCGTACCAACTTTCAAGCCATCTCAGTACTTTGCCGAAAAATTGAGAAACAGCATGGATGCAAGGTAAAAAAATGAGTATTATTTAATAATTAAATGAATTTACAATGCCAAGCGGAAAAAAGAGAAAAAGGCATAAAATGTCTACACACAAACGTAAAAAGAGACTGAGAAAGAACAGGCACAAGAAGAAAAAGTAAACGTGTTCTGTTATTAAAAAAAGCAATGAAAGGTTAAACGTGCAGTATCCATCGCGCTTTTAACCTTTCAGTATTTATTTACTAATATTTTACAAACTAAATCAAAAAAAGTATTGTGATCAGCGAATTAGTGATTGATGTTCAACCCAATGAAATATCTATTGCCGTCCTCGAAGACAAGAAATTGGTCGAATTTCAAAAAGAGGCGAGAAATATTTCCTTTTCAGTGGGTGACGTCTGTCTCGGCAAAATCAGGAAGTTGATGCCGGGACTTAACGCTGCATTCGTGGATGTCGGATACAAAAAAGATGCATTTCTTCACTATCAGGACTTGGGAGCCAATTTTAACCGGTTGGATAAATTCCTGAAAACTACACTTTCTGACAAAAAAAAATTATCTCCCCTCAACAAATTTTCTCATCTTCCGGACGTTAATAAGGAGGGAACAATTACAGACATTTTGAAACAGGGCCATGAAGTATTGGTGCAAATAGCCAAAGAACCGATTTCGACCAAAGGGCCTCGATTAACTGCGGAAATTTCATTTGCCGGTCGTTATTTGGTTGCCATGCCTTTCGGAGATAAAGTTTCGGTGTCTCAAAAAATCAAATCGGGAGAAGAAAGAGCCAGACTTAGACAGTTAATCCAGAGCATTAAGCCTAAAAATTTCACCGTCATCGTCAGGACTTCCGCCGAAGGGGTTCGTGTTGCCGAATTGGACTTGGAGCTAAAATCATTGGTGAAACGATGGGAAGACAACATGGCTAAATTGCTAAAAATCAAAGCTCCGGCATTGGTTTATGAAGAAACGGGAAGAACCGTTGCGTTGCTAAGAGACATCTTTAATCCTTCATTTGAAAATATATACATCAACGATCCGGATGTGTATAACGAAGTTCAGGATTATGTCGGCGCGATCTCCCCGGATCACACAAAAATAGTGAAACTTTACAAAGGTGAACTTCCTATTTTCGATAATTTCGCTATAACAAAACAAATTAAGTCGGTTTTTGGGAAACATGTTACTTTCAAAAGCGGAGCTTATCTGATTATCGAACACACGGAAGCGCTGCACGTTATTGACGTCAATAGCGGAACCCGCTCCAAATCAAGTAGTGGCCAGGAAAACACGGCCATTGATGTAAATCTCGCCGCAGCGGATGAAATTGCACGCCAGTTGCGGCTCAGAGATATGGGAGGAATCATTGTTATTGATTTCATTGATATGCATGAATCGGACAACCGTCAGAAATTGTTCGACCACATGCGCGAACTGATGGCTAACGACAGAGCCAAGCATAATATCCTGCAAGTCAGCAAATTCGGTTTAATGCAAATTACCCGTCAAAGAGTAAGACCCGTAATGGATTTCAAGACGGCGGAAGTTTGCCCGACTTGCTTCGGAAAAGGAGAAATCAAATCGTCTATTCTTTTCATGGATGATCTGGAAAAGAAAATAAACGATGTCGTAACTATATTAAAAGTGAAGAAATTCAAGTTGTATGTGCATCCTTATATTGCAGCGTTTATCAATCAGGGGCTTTTTTCCCTGAAATGGAAGTGGAAATTCAAATATTCCCTCGGAATGAGAATCATACCTGACCAAAAATTGGGTTTTCTGGAATATAAGTTTTTCGACATGGACAAAAACGAATTAGATATGAAAGACGATAGTCTTTCTGCTTAATCGGAATAACTTGAAAGATTAAAGAGGTTGTCAATATGGCAACCTCTTTTTTGTAATCACGCACGATATGTGTTGCATTTATCAATAAACAATTTTTTTCGCCGCCAATAAAGTATTTTTCATCAAAGATACAATTGTCATTGGTCCCACTCCTCCGGGAACAGGAGTTATATATGAACATTTGGGAGCGACTTCATCAAATTCCACATCCCCTTTCAGTCGGAAGCCCGACCGGGTTTGAGCGGATGGCACCCGCGTCGTGCCAACGTCAATCACGACCGTTCCTTCTTTCACCATACCGGCTTTCAGGAAGCCCGGCGAACCCAGGGCGGCAATAATAATATCGGCGTCCAGACAATATTTGCGAATGTCTTTGGTGCGGCTGTGACAAACCGTAACGGTGCAATCGCCCGGATTACTTTTTTGCATCAGCAACGAAGCGACCGGTTTGCCGACAATATTGCTGCGTCCCAATACCACGCAATGTTTGCCCGAAGTTTCAATCCTGTACCGTCTTAACAACTCCACAATACCGGCCGGCGTGGCGGAAACGAAACAGGGCAATCCGATGGCCATGCGTCCTGCATTGACCGGATGAAATCCATCCACATCTTTTCGATAATCAATGGTTTCGATTATTTTTTGTTCGGAAATATGTTTGGGAAGCGGAAGTTGTACGATGAATCCGTCAATATCGGGGTCGTTGTTCAGTTCGCTGACTTTGTTCAACAGTGTTTCTTCGGTAACATCGTCTTCGTAACGAATCAAAGTGGATTGAAAACCGATTTCATCACATGTTTTCACTTTGTTTGCTACGTATGTTTCGCTGCCGCCGTCGTGGCCGACTAAAATGGCTGCCAAATGCGGACGTTTTCCGCCAGTAGCAAGGATTTGTTTTACTTCTTCGGCGATTTCCGATTTGATTTGTACGGCAATGGCTTTTCCGTCAATTAATTCCATAAGTATGTGTGTAAAATTAAGTTACGAGTTACGAGTTACGAGTTACAAGTAAACGAGTAAATACTAAACAAGTGTATGTTTACCCGTAACTTGTTATTTTTATTTTCGTTTTTTCATGAAGCCGCCTTTCGCCGGCATTTTAGCAGTTGTCATTATCTTCATCATTTTCCGGGTTTCTTCAAATTGCTTGAGCAACTTATTTACTTCAACAACCGTCGTTCCGCTACCTTTTGCAATACGCGCCTTGCGCGAACCGTTTAAAATTCCCGGATTGGTTCGTTCTGCCGGAGTCATCGAACAAATAATGGCTTCAATGCTTTTGAAAACGTCGTCGCTAATATCCAAATCCTTAATGGTTTTTCCGACGCCCGGAATCATCGACGCCAAATCTTTCAGATTACCCATTTTTTTGATGTGATGAATTTGCGAAAGGAAATCGCTGAAATCGAATTGGTTTTTGGCGATTTTCTTTTGCAGGCGGAGGGCTTCTTCTTCGTCGAATTGTTCCTGCGCCCGCTCTACCAGCGAAACGACGTCGCCCATGCCGAGAATCCGGTTAGCCATCCGGTTTGGGTGGAAAGAGTCGATGGCCTCCATTTTTTCGCCCGTACCCACAAACTTGATGGGCTTACTGACAATGGTACGAATAGACAGCGCGGCTCCCCCGCGGGTATCGCCGTCCAGTTTGGTGAGTACCACTCCCTGAAAATCCAAACGGTCGTTAAACTCTTTGGCTGTATTGACGGCGTCCTGACCGGTCATGGCGTCTACAACGAACAAGACTTCGTCGGGTTTTACGGCCGCTTTGACGGATGCGATTTCGTTCATCATTTGCTCGTCAATAGCCAGACGGCCGGCGGTATCGATAATCACCACATCGGCGCCCGACTGTTTGGCCTGTTTGATGGCATTTTGCGCAATTTGAACGGGATTTTTGTTTTCCGGTTCGGAATAAACAGGCACGCCGATTTGTGCGCCGAGAATTTTTAACTGCTCAATAGCCGCCGGACGGTAAACATCGCCGGCAACCAGCAGCGGATGTTTTCCCTTTTTGTCTTTCAACATTTTTGCCAGTTTACCGGAAAAAGTGGTTTTACCGGAACCTTGCAAGCCGGACATTAAAATGATGGAAGGATTATTTTTCAAGTTGATGCCGGCAGTTTCGCCACCCATCAAAGCCGTTAATTCGTCGTGGACTATTTTCACCATCAACTGGCTCGGTTTTACTGCCGTAAGCACGTTTTGACCCAGGGCTTTTTCCTTGACGGAATCGGTAAATATTTTGGCAACTTTGTAATTCACGTCGGCGTCCAACAATGCCTTACGAATATCTTTCAGCGTTTCCGCCACATTGATTTCGGTGATTCTGCCTTCACCTTTTAATAACTTAAATGACCTGTCAAGCCTGTCGCTTAGATTTTCAAACATAATTTTTCAGAAGATTTATGAATTTAAAAATTGAGGCTGCAAAGGTAACATTAAATTATCGGATTACGTACAAACGCATAAAAATGGCTAAATCTTTTTTGAGGCGCTATGAAAATTCGATATAGAATTGTGCGATTTATCGGTAGATGTCTCACTTTGTTCGACATGACGACAAAATCCATTTTGGAAAACTATACTTAATCCGCAATGTCTAAATTTCATGTTAAATATTATTAAAATAACTTGTAAAAACAGATTATCGACAAAATTTTTTTACCTTTGCACCGCAAAAACGAGATATAGCGCAGTTGGTAGCGCGCCACGTTCGGGACGTGGAGGCCGGGCGTTCGAGTCGCCCTATCTCGACAAAGATTCTTCCGTCTTTTAATAAACAGTAAATTAACAGCAACCTCACTCTTCTTTCTTCTTTGTGCCGAAACGTAAACGGAACAAAATATTTCAATATTAATTTTTCTTATTTAAAGTTTCGAGTTTGAGACAGGGGAAAAAATACCTGAAAAACAGAAAAATGAACTCGCGCAAATAATAGTCTGCACTCCACCGGGGCTATACAACCGAAAATCCCAACTAATTAGTGTCTGTCCGAAAACCCCACTATTCCAGCAACAGTGTTAATATAAGCAAAACACAAACAGTGCTTCCTTTTGTATTTTCAATGAAAAAGAAATCGTGACCTAAAAAAAGGG
>JAIRNV010000033.1 GCA_031257875.1 Dysgonamonadaceae bacterium | reverse complement strand
ATTGCGTTTTCCATTTGGTAAATTTCGTTTTCCAAATCATAAACGCTTAACTTCGTGCTTAGCATCAACGACTTTGCTCAACAGCCGTGGTCCCGCCGGTACAGATTTTCCGTCGGTGGTGATGTAAGTAGCATTTAAGGGTGAAAACCATCTGGTGGGGAAAGAATATACGGTAGGCATAGAGGGAAATAACTGCCGGTTGAGACACCGTATCCGCAGGGCATTCCGTAAAACCTGCTGTTTTTCAAAGAAACTGTTCAATCATTTTAAAGCGCGGTATGATTTTGTGCATTGTTTTTTCCGGATTGCTTCACTGCTTCGCAGTTCGCTGGTGACGCAACGGGGTTGTTTACAAATATTAGTTACAAGTTACGGGTTAAAAGTAAACGGCACTCTCGTTTACTTTTAACTTGTCTACTTTAAAAAGAACTTTCGTACTAGTACGAAAACGTCCTGACGACTTTTTGGAGCTTTCGTACCAGTACGAAAACGTCCTGACGACTTTTTGGAGCTTTCGTACCAGTACGAAACCTTCCTGACGACTTTTTGAGACTTTCGTACTAGTACGAAACCTTCCCTACGACCCCGCGGCATTTTTCACCGGAGCCGGGTCCAGTGGCGCAATAATCCGGCAGGGATATAGATTTTTACTTGCCTGCGTCAGTTACTGTTATCATCTTTTAATCTGGTTTTTAATTCCTTTTATCAGTAACTGTTTCTCAATCCTGTTTAATCCGAATAGCCAGAAAAACAGACTAATCGAACAAATGCTTATTATTACGGTACAGATGAAATTGAACAGTGAAAAATCCGCCGATATTTGCCTGTACAGTACCGGAAAAATCACGGCGCAAACGGCTGTCGCCATCAAACGAAGCATCACTTTGAAGAGGTAGTCCCGTACCGGAAATTTTACCGTTTTGCGCAATTCCAGCAAACGGGCGAACAGTCCGGCGGCGGCAATGCCGATAGCGATGAAACAGGTTGTTTCGGCCGGAAATCCGAAATAATAGAAAAAACAGGTCAATCCGAAAATAAGAACCGAGCCGGCGGATGCAATCAACTGGTAATACTTGATTTTCCCCGAAGCCTGCGAAACAGCCGCAATAGGAGCGTAAGCAGCCGCAATCAGCGTTTCCGTAAGCGCAAGTTGTGTAAATAAAACGCTATGGCCGGGAATTTTCCCCAACCATAAATTCAACACATATTCCGTTTGCAAAAGAATGGGCAAAACCATAATAAACAGCAAATAAAAAGATATTTTGGAAGAAAGAAAAACCAAGCGGTACATATAACCCGTTTCGTTCCGCGAATAAGCTTGCACAACGGGCGGGCGGACAGCCATCATAAAACTGTTTGCAAAATTATACACCGCCGCGCTTACCTGTTTAGCAAGCGCATGCGCCGCATTGTAAGCCGGAACAAAAAACTGATTCATTACAATGGCAACGCCCTGCAAACTCAGTGCGCCGGTTGAAGTTCCCAACAGCATCCAGCCGGAAAAACCGAAGATTTTTTTTAACAAACCGGCGTCCCACAAAAATCGACCGGTACATTCCGGAAAGTTTTTCCTGCAATACAACACATAAACAAGTCTGACAATCAACGTAGCCGCAAACAGCAACACGGCATACAGCTGCAATTTATCCCACGCAATAAAACTCATCAAACAGGCGATTGCCAGTTTTGAAACAACATCCGTTATCGACAGCGCGGCGTAAATTCCCATGCGCTCGCGTGCAATAATAGCCGCACTGTATGGCGAAGCAACAATATTGATTACAAAAGCGAATACTGAAAAATGATATACCCACAGCGCCGCGTGAAAACGTCCGGGAGGAATAACCAAAGAATGGTAAACCGCCCATAATCCGGCTGTTTCGGACAAAACCAGAATAATCAGCGCCATCAGGTAATGTCCCGTGAGGCTGGTAGAGAAAATATCCGGCAGCCGGTTTTGATCTCCTTTTCCCATTTCGTAGTTGAGAAAACGTTGAGTGGCAGCCATCATCGAATGGTTGAAGAATCCCAGCAGCATGACAACTCCACCCACAACATTGTAAATTCCGAAATCGTCAATCCCCAAAACATGCAGCACAATCCGTGAAGTGTACAGACTGATAATCATCGAAAAAAACAGCCGCAAATACAGCAGCAGGGTATTTTTCGCTATCCGTTTATTATTTTTCGCAGGGTTCATCTTTTGCACGGGCAAAAGTAGCAAAAAATCCGCCGGTAATTCCTATCTCTGCCGAATTTTAGCAGCGATTGACCATGCACGCTCGTTCCCGCTTTTTTATTATACGAAAACCGGCGGTTTCAGGGAACCACCGCTTTAACATTTAATTTCGCAAAAATTTGGGAGTTTTTCGGTTTTGAATATTTTTTTTCCCCTTTGTGGGATAAAGAATTATATACGTTTTTTATGCGTGTTCCTTTCCCGCCTGCGCGGGAATGACAGGGCGCGACAATTTGAAATTCACCCATAACAATAACGTATTTGGCAACATCCGAAAAAACCGTTATCTTTGCATCCGAATTAAAATTAAATAATCTAAAAAAACATTACAAGCGCTTTATGGCAAGTACAGCAGATTTTAAAAACGGAATGTGCCTCGACATAGACGGCCAATATTTCTACATCGTAGAATTTTTACATGTGAAACCCGGAAAAGGGCCGGCTTTCGTCCGCACTAAACTGAAAAATGTAACGACAGGACGTGTTATTGACAAGACTTTCAACTCCGGGGTAAAAGTGGATGAAGTCCGTATCGAAAGGAGACCCTATCAATTTTTGTATCGGGATGATATGGGTTATAACTTTATGAATAACGAAACGTTTGAACAGGTTTCCATCGCTAAAGACAGCATTACGGGCGTAGATTTCCTGAAAGAAGGCGACATCGCCGAAGTAGTTGTTCATGCGGATTCGGAAACCATTCTGTATGCCGAACTTCCGGTGCATGTAGTCCTGACGGTTACATATACCGAACCGGGATTCAAAGGCGACACGGCAACCAATGCAACCAAACCGGCCACCGTCGAAACCGGCGCAACCGTACGGGTTCCCCTGTTTATCAACGAAGGCGAAAAAATCAGGGTTGATACCCGCGACGGTTCATACGTGGAAAGAGCAAAATAACGCAGGGGCGCGGTCGCCGCGCCCTGCCTCCCATCATGCCAAGCCGCGCCTTGCTTTCCATCACGCACAAGCCGCGCTCTTTTTTAATACCAAAACAAACTATGAGTACAACCAAATTAAGTGTAAAAAACTGGTCTCCCGCCGACCAGCCACGCGAAAAACTGCTTGCAAAAGGAACCGGCGCCTTGAGCGACGCGGAATTGCTGGCAATTATCATCGGGTCGGGAAATATGGAAGAAAATTCCGTAAAACTTTCTCAGCGCATTCTTCATGCAGCGGGAAATAACATCGGTCAATTGAGTAAATTTTCGGTTAATGATCTGGTGTCCAACTTCAAAGGAATCGGTAATGCAAAGGCTGTCAGTATTGTTGCCGCACTCGAATTGGGTAGAAGAAGAAAAGCGGAAGATACGGAAAGCCGCAAAAAAATCTGTTGCAGCATAGATATTTACAACTACTTTTATCCTGTGCTTTGCGATTTGCCGCACGAAGAATTTTGGGCTTTGTTCCTGAACAATTCCCGCAGGATTATTGACAGGGTCAAAATAAGTCAGGGCGGTGTCGCCCAAACAGGGGTTGATGGAAGACTGATTTATAAAGAGGCGCTTACCCGGCTGGCTTCCTACGTTGTCCTCTGCCACAACCACCCTTCTGGCAATCCACACCCCAGCCGTCATGACGATGATACGACTTTCCGGCTAAAAAAAGGATTGCGGCTGCTTGAAATTATCCTGTGTGATCACCTCATTTTCTGCGAAGGCGCGTATTACAGTTATGCCGACAAAGAAAGAATATAATGGTAATGATTAATGATTAATCATTAGTGGTTAATCGCCAATAATTAATCATTAATAATTAATCATTAATCATTATTTTATATCTTTGCGCGCAAAATATTAAAACAGCAAAATGATGTCAAATATCAGAAAACTGCCTATCGGCATACAGGATTTTGAAGATTTGCGCACAAACGGTTATTTATATGTAGATAAAACAGCGTATGTTTACCGTTTGGCGACGACCGGCAAGCCGTATTTTCTCGGCCGCCCGCGCCGTTTCGGCAAAAGCCTTTTTCTTTCCACGCTCAAAGCCTATTTTCTGGGCAAAAAGGAACTCTTTGAAGGTTTGGATATTGCCGAACTGGAAAAAGAATGGATAGAATATCCGGTGTTTTGCATTGATTTTAACGTAGGGATGTATGCAAATGTGCAGTCGCTTCACGACAGCCTGCATACAAAATTAGCCCGACTGGAAGACCTGTGGGGCAAAAATCCCGAAGAAAGAGATGCTGCAAGCCGTTTTGAAGGGCTTATTCGCAGGGCGTATGAGCAGACCGGCCGTAAAGTTGTCGTGCTGGTGGACGAATACGATAAACCCTTACTCGGCACGATGGATAATCTGGACGCCAACGATGAAATCCGCACCGTATTGAAAAGTTTTTACGGTGTGCTTAAAAGCGCCGATGCTTACCTGCGCTTTGCTTTCCTGACAGGCGTTGCCAAATTCTCGAAAGTCAGCGTTTTCAGCGACCTGAATCAGTTGCAGGACATTAGTATGGATAAGCGCTTTTCCGGTATTTGCGGTATTACCGAAGCGGAGTTAATCCGCGATTTTCAACCGGAGCTTCATGCATTAGCCGAAGAAACAGGAAAAACCTGCGAGGAAACGCTCGCCGAATTAAAGAAACATTACGACGGTTATCATTTTTCACGTGAAAGCGAGGATATGTACAATCCGTTCAGCCTGCTGAACACATTTGCGAAAGGATATATAAAAGATTACTGGTACGAAACCGGCACCCCGACTTTCCTGACCAAAATGTTGAAAGACATGGATTTTAATATAAAAGAGTTGGAAACCGGTTTGCCGTCTTCGGCGCGTTCCATTACCGACTACCGGATTGAAAACGGAAACCCCGTGCCGATCCTGTATCAAAGCGGCTATCTGACCATTAAAGCTTATAACGGGATGCTGGACGAATACATCCTGGGTTACCCGAATGAGGAAGTGAAATACGGTTTTATGAATAACCTGCTTCCTGTTTTCATGCCCCAAAAGGATGTATTGGGCAAATTTTCCACAGGCAGTTTTATCCGCGATTTAATAGCATGTAACGTGGATGGCTTTATGACCCGCCTGAAAGCCTTTTTTTCCGGTATCCCATACGAATTGAACAACAGGGAGGAAAAGCACTACCAGACTGTTTTTTACCTGCTCTTCAAACTGATGGGCGAATATGTTCAAACTGAAGTAAGCAGCGCTATCGGTCGCGCCGACGCGGTTGTCGTTGTGAATGATACTGTTTTCATCTTTGAATTTAAACTGACCGGAAACGGGACTGCCGAAGACGCTTTAAAACAAATAGACGAACGTAAATACGCCGCAGGGTACGCAGTAAGCAATAAAAAAATCGTCAAAGTGGGCGCGGAGTTTGATGCAAAGGAACGTACTTTGAGCCGCTGGGTACAAAGCGAGTAATATCACAAAATTTCATGTGAATTTGTGCTGATGAAACAATTTATTTTTTATTTTATATTTGCCGCCGGATTTGTTTTCAATCTTTCCGCGCAACCGAAACGGGAGGTAAGAGGCGTCTGGATTACAACTAATTATGCCCTGGACTGGCCAAGTCATCCATTGCACAGTAAAACGGATATTGAACATCAGAAAGAGGATTTAGACCGGATGCTTGACAAATTGAAAGACGCCGGAATCAATATGATTTTTATACAGACAAGGCTTCGGGGCGCCGTGATTTATCCGTCTAAAATAGAGCCTACACATGAATATTTCAGTCAAAAATCTTCCCCTGAAAAATATGATCCGCTGGCTTATGCCGTTGACGCTTGCCGGCAGCGCGGAATGGAATGTCACGCATGGATGGTGGTTTATCCTGTGGGAAGCGGCAGGACGACGGTAAAGAAAAAAGGGAAAAAAACAACTCGTTCCCTGTCTGTTCCCTACAGGTATACAGGTATGGCAAAACCTTTCAAAGGCGCCCTGTATCTCGATCCCGGTAATCCGAAAACGATTGATTATTTAGTGAGTCTGGTAAAGGAAGTCGTTTCCGAATATGATGTTGACGGCATTCACTTCGATTATGTCCGCTATCCCGACAACTCCGCTAAATTTCCGGATGAGGATACCTATAAGCGGTATAGCGGCGGGGAAAGTAAAGCCGACTGGCGGCGGGGAAATATCAACCGTTTTGTTTATGAGGTTTATGATACGGTGAAATCTTTGAAACCCTGGGTGCAAGTCAGCAGTTCGGTAGTAGGGATGTATGATACGATTCCCGATGTTAAGCGCCGGCATTGGACGGCTTTGCACAGTGTGTATCAAGACCCTGCCGACTGGATGCAAAAAGGGAAGCACGATTTTATCGTTCCTATGATGTACTATGCCGATAATTTGTTCTTCCCGTTTGTGGACGATTGGATGGCGCGGTGCAACGGGCGGTTTGTCATTCCCGGACTGGGACTTTATCAAATGGACGCCAGCGAGTTTGGTTGGGAACCGAAGGTTTTGCTCGACCAAATTCAGTATTCCCGAGATCGCCGGACGCAAGGGAACGTTTTTTTCCGTGCACGCTATTTATTGGAAAACAAAAAAGGAATTTGCGGAGAAATTTCTTCCCGTTTTTATTTGACGCCTGCGATTTTACCTGCGCTGACCTGGTTGAGCAGGTCGCTTCCCACAGTTCCCAAACAGATTTACGTCCGCAAAAACCCAAACGCTTTATTGCTTGAATGGGACAGAGTTACATCCGCTAAAGTTTCGGAGGAGACCGTCTTTTACAACGTATACCGTTCCGAAACATTTCCTGTCAATATCAATGATCCGCGAAATTTAATTGCCGTCCGGCTGGAGAATAATTCCTGTGAAATTCCGGTTGACAGCTGCGTCGAATCGGGATATTATTACGTCGTAACTTCCTACGACCGGTATCATAACGAGAGTGCGGCTTCCTGTCCGGTTTATTTTGCGGCCGGGATGTTTGATAAACAGGCGCCGTTGTGGCTAAGAAGTCCAAAGGACAATGTAACCGCCCCGGTGGAGCGAAGCGATTGGGGGCAAATTTGGAAATTCAATCCGATAATATATTAATGATAAATCAAATGACTTTAGACAGTTTGAAAACCGGTGATTTATTCTTTTTGATAGCAGGCCCCTGCGTTATCGAAAACGAATTGATGGCGATGAACATAGCCGAAAAGATAGTTGAGATTACGAAAAAGTTAAATATTCCTTATATATTTAAGGGTTCATATAAAAAAGCAAACCGTTCGCGAGTTGATTCGTTTACCGGAATCGGGGATACAAAGGCTTTACATATTTTGAAAAAAGTGAGGGATACTTTTCAGGTTCCCGTGCTTACCGACATCCACGAAACAAGCGACGCCGCAATGACCGCCGAATTTACGGATATTTTGCAAATTCCCGCTTTCCTTTGCCGCCAAACCGATTTGTTGGCGGCCGCAGCGAAAACCGGCCTGGTAGTGAACGTGAAAAAAGGACAGTTTTTATCTCCTGCCGCCATGCAGTTTGCCGCTCAAAAAATTATCGACAGCGGAAATGACCGGGTGATGCTGACCGAACGGGGTACAACTTTCGGCTATGCCGATTTGGTAGTCGATTTTCGCGGGATTCCCGAAATGCAACGCTTGGGTTATCCTGTAGTGACGGATGTCACCCATTCCCTGCAACAGCCCAATCAGGCCAGCGGCGTCAGCGGAGGGCTGCCAGGATTGATTGAAACGATTGCAAAAGCAGCCGTAGCAGTCGGAACGGACGGCTTGTTCATCGAAACTCACCCCGAACCGGCAAAAGCTTTGTCGGACGGGGCGAATATGTTGAGATTGGATTTGTTGCAGCCTTTGCTGGAAAAATTGGTTCGAATCAGGGAGGCTATTGTTTGAGCAAAGTTTCTATGTCACTCATTGCTATTCTGAATTTTTTATCAATATCAAGGCTGTCCTGAATTGTCCGGCAGGCATGAAGTACCGTTGCATGGTCTCTTTTCCCGACCAGGTTGCCAATGTGAGCATACGAATAATCCGTATATTTTTTCGATAAAAACATAGATACTTGCCGAGCCTGAACAATTTCCCGTTTACGGGATTTGGAATGAATTTCTTTCAACTCAATGTTAAAATACGTGCTGACTACATTTTGGATTTTGTCAATTGTAATTTGTTTCTTTTCAATCTTAACGGTTTTGTTCACAACCCGTTTGGTTAGTTCCAAATCAACTTCGCGATTACAAACCAGCGAATGGGCTACCAGTGAAGTGATAATTCCTTCCAAATCGCGAATGTGGTCGGTCACATTTTCGGCAATATATTCAACGATATCCTCCGATATTTTCAATCCGTCCTGTTTGATTTTGTTCCGAAGGATTTTTTTTCTCAATTCCAGATCCGGTTTAAACAGTTCGGTCGTGGCTCCCCATTTGAAACGGCTGATGAGCCGTTCTTCAATGCCCTGCAAATCGGCAGGCGCTTTGTCGGAAGTCAGGATAATCTGTTTTCCAAGCAAATGCAAATGATTGAATATATGGAAGTAGGCATTCTGGGTTTTTTCCTTGCCTGCCAATTCCTGAATATCATCCACGATCAGGGTATCAACTCCCTGGTAGAAATTGATAAAATCGTTGGAAACATTGTTCCTTGCAGCGTCGGTAAATTGAACCTGAAACAGGTGCGAGGAAATGTACATCACTTTCTTTCCGGGAAAACGTTCGACCATCCGGTTGCCGATAGCATGGCAAAGATGTGTTTTCCCCACGCCGGAACAACCGTAAATGAAAAGCGGGTTGAATGTTTTCCCCGCATTTTCGCAGATACTTTCTCCGACCCTTCTTGCAAGTAAATTACTTTCCCCTTCAAAAAAGTTATGAAAGGAAAATCTCGGATTTAAATTGGGATTCCATTCGGCCGCAGGTATTAGGCTGTTTGGAGAATTGTTCAGACGAGTCGCTTTTTTATTCGCCTCTTTTGCCGGCGTAGGCCTTTCACTCTGTAAGATAGTGCCTCCTCCTTTTTTGTTGGATTGGTCTACTATAATCCGGTAGTAAAGAACCGGATTTTTTCCGGTTACCCTTGATAAACACGCATAAATTAAGTCCGCATAATGTTCTTCCAAATACTCGTAGAAGAAATGGCTGGGAACTTGAACCGTGAAATCATCGCCTTGATACTTAAGCGGAACAATAGGAACAAACCACGTTTGAAAAGCTTTATCGCTGACGTTGTCTTTAATAATTTCCACACAATTACTCCAGATACTTTTGTAAGATTCCACGTTTTATCAGTTTTTATAATGTTTTTTGTAATGTTTAGAAGATACGATGCTATCGAAATCGAATGCAAATTTTTGGAAAAAAAAAGGAAATAAAAAAATGCTTTTTCCCTTGTTTTTTTCAATTTTACTACTACTATCTGTTTTTCAACAAGTTGAATGAATTTAAAGTAGTCGACTGATTATTAATAAATTAAATAAAAACAACTCGGCTGTTTCCGGCGAAAAATAAATTTTTTATTGCTTTAATTTGTTTATATAATAGAAGTTTCGCATCCGTTATTATTTTTTTTTCAGGCCTTGTTTTTTTTATAATTCATGTTACGCAAACATAAACAAATGAACTGTACTTATTCCGGATTGCTTCAGGCTTTGCCTTCGCCGGTGACGGCTGCGGTTATTTATTCAATAACAAAAATGTCTTCAAAAACCGTAAATCCGTGCGCACGTTTACATGATTCGTGCTCACGTTTACATGATTCGTGCTCACGTTTTCGTGATTCATGCTCACGTTTACGTGATTCATGCACACGTTTACATGATTCGTGCTCACGTTTTCGTGATTCATGCTCACGTTTACATGATTCGTGCTCACGTTTACGCGATTCATGCTCACGTTTACGCGATTCATGCTCACGTTTTCGTGATTCATGCTCACGTTTTCGTGATTCATGCTCACGTTTTCGTGATTCATGCTCACGTTTTCGTGATTCATGCTCACGTTTTCGTGATTCATGCTCAC
>JAIRNV010000140.1 GCA_031257875.1 Dysgonamonadaceae bacterium | reverse complement strand
GCAAAATTCCGGCAGTTGGGGGAAAGCGATATCGACAACGATTGCCTGCACCGGTGGCTGGCATTTTTTAACAGGGATACAAATGAAGAAACATTAAAAAAAATAATAAAAATGGACAGGGCAATAGCAAAAGCACAGGCAAGGATGGCGCTTGTTTTGCGCGATGAAGATGCGTTACGCGCCTATCAAATGTGGGAAATGGCAATGTTGGACTACACCAGCGGCCTGAATCACACACGCCGCGAAAGCCTGCAGGAAGGCATCGCAATCGGTGAACAACGGGGCATGGCTATCGGCAAGCAACAGGGCAAAGATAAAACCTGTCGCGCCATCGTACACAACGCCGCCAGCAAAGGCATTTCCGCAGAAAGCATTTCCGAATTTACAGGTCTAACCGTAGAAAAAGTGCGGGATATTCTGAAAATAAATGAAAAAAAGTCATGACTATGTCAGTTTTTCCGCCAACGCCGTCAGGAGAAAATCTGACGCAGTCAGATCTTTCGCCAACGCCGTCAGGAGAAAATCTGACCGTGTCAGACGCATTTTTAATAGAAATTTTAAATTATTTATTTTATAAATTTTACAGTCATGACAAAATTTAATGCATTATTATTTAAATTTTTACCCGAATGAATACAAAGCAACATACGTTAAAAGAAAGTTTTTCCCTGAAAGGGAAGGGTTTGCACACGGGGCTTGAAATCGAAGTCAAGTTTAATCCCGCGCCGGCCAATCACGGTTACAAAATCAAACGGACCGATTTGGAAGGACAGCCTGTAATCGACGCCCTAGCCGAAAATGTAAAGGGAACGCAACGGGGAACGGTTCTCTCGAAGAATGAAATTACCGTTTCCACCGTCGAACACGCAATGGCTGCATTATATGCCTGTCAGGTCGATAATTGCCTGATTGAAGTGAATGCGCCGGAATTTCCGATTCTGGACGGCAGCGCCATCGTGTATGCCGGTGAAATTGAGCGGGTCGGGCTTGCCGAACAGGATGCGGTCAGAGAATATTATGTGGTGAAGCATAAGATTGAAGTGTCCGACAGCGAAACCGGTTCTTCGATTACGGTTCTGCCCGACGACAGTTTCGGAATCAATGTGCACATCACGTTTGATTCGTTATTCCTGGATAATCAGTATGCTACGCTGAACGATTTGAAAAATTTCAAGGAAGAAATCGCGGCGAGCCGTACTTTCGTTTTTGTCCGTGAAATCGAGCCGCTGCTGCAACACGGATTGATCAAGGGCGGCGACCTGGACAATGCGATTGTGATTTACGAACACCCGATCAGTCAGGAGCGTTTCGACCGGCTGGCCGATACAATGGGCGTTAAGCGCAAAGACGCGTCGGAACTGGGTTATATCATGAACAAACCGCTGGTTTACAACAATGAACCGGCACGGCATAAACTGCTGGATGTTCTGGGCGATATCGCCTTAATCGGTAAACCGCTTGTAGGCCGGATTATAGCCAACTGTCCGGGGCATAAAATCAACAATCAGTTTGCCCGGCTTATCCGAAAAGAAATTAAAATCAATGATATACAGGCTCCGGGTTACAATCCGAATCTTCCGCCCGTTATGGACGTCGGACGGATTAAAGAACTGCTTCCGCACAGGTTTCCGTTTTTAATGGTCGATAAAGTCATTGAATTGGGTGCGATGCACATTGTGGGAATTAAAAACGTATCGGTCAATGAGCCTTTTTTTCAGGGTCATTTTCCCGAAGAACCGGTTATGCCGGGCGTTTTGATTGTCGAAGCGATGGCGCAGGCTGCCGGTCTTCTGGTGCTGAACGGGCTGGACGAACCGCACAGGTATTCCACTTATTTCATGAAAATCGACAATGTAAAATTCCGCCGGAAAGTAGTGCCGGGCGATACCCTGATTTTCAAAGTCGAACTGGCTTCCGAATTTCGGAGGGGCACGGCTATTATGAAAGGTTATACTTTCGTAGGAGAAAAACTGGCTTGCGAAGCCGAATTTATGGCTCAAGTAATAAAAAATAAATAATTATGATTCAAAATTTATCGTCGGTGCATCCCGATGCAAAAATCGGGGAAAATGTTACAATCGGTCCTTTTGTTACGGTAGAAGAAAATGTAGTAATAGGCGACAATACCTGCATTTATCCGAATGCGGTAATTATGAGCGGCGCTCGAATCGGCAAAAACTGCCGGATTTTTCCGGGCGCGGTAATAGCCGGCATCCCGCAGGATTTGAAATTTAAGGGAGAAGAAACTACGGCCGAAATCGGCGAAGGCACGACCATCCGTGAATGCGCTACTGTGAACCGCGGGACTGCGGCGAAAGGCCGGACAGTTGTCGGCAACAATTGCCTGCTGATGGCCTATTCGCATACGGCGCATGACTGTATCCTGGGAAATCATGTGATACTGGGAAATGCAACTCAACTGGCAGGGGAAGTGGAAGTGGACGACCATGCCATTTTGAGCGGCGGCGCTTTGGTTCACCAGTTTACCCGAATCGGCCGGCATGTGATGATTCAGGGCGGTTCGCGGGTCAACAAAGACATTCCTCCCTATATTATCATCGGACGCGAGCCGATTTCTTATTCGGGAATTAACATCGTAGGCCTGAAAAGAAAGAATTTCGGCAACGAAAAAATTTCAACGATTCAGGAGATTTACCGGATTTTGTATCAGTCGGGATTGAATTACAGGGAAGCCGTGAAGCAAATTGAGGAAACAGTTCCTCATTCTGCCGAAAAGGAAGCCATTGTTACTTTTATTTTAAATTCTCAGCGGGGAATTGTAAGAGGATACTTTGAGTAGAATTAAAAATTAAAAATTGAGAATTATTAAAAATAGATGGTTCTATGATTTATAGATTTGTTATTTTATCTGATGAAGTAGATGATTTCAGAAGGGATATTTCGATTGATTCCGATGCTACTTTTTATGATTTGCACGATGCTATTTTGGATTCCGTAGGGTACAAAAAAGATCAGATGACTTCTTTTTTTATCTGCAACGGGGATTGGATGAAGGAAACAGAAATCACTCTGGTGGAGATGGACACAAGTTCGGAAGAAGACATCTATGTGATGGACGCCACCCGTTTGAGTGATCTTCTGGATGAAGAACGTCAAAAAATGCTGTATGTTTTTGAATTTCTTACCGAAAGAGCTTTTTTCATGGAATTAAGGGAAATCACTGCGGGAAAAAGTCAGCCGAAAGCCCAATGCGTTAAATCTATCGGGAATCCACCGGCTCAAACGACCGATTTCGATGAATTTGAATCCAAATTGCAGGCTTCGACAGCCCGTTTGGGTGATGATTTCGACGAGGAAGATGATATTTTGAATTTTGATGAATATGACGAGGAAGATTTTGGAAATTTAATGATCAATGATTAATGATTAATGATTAATGGTCGGGTTTTCCGGATTAATCATTAATCATTAATCATTAATCATTAACCACTAATAATTATAATAATATGAATACAAAAATTTTAACATTTGTGTCAGTTGCAGCAATCTGTGCGACCTTTTTATTTTCAGGCTGTGCAACCATATTTACGCCGGCGTCTTATCCGGTACAGATCAACAGCAACCCGCCCGGTGCAAATATCAGTATTGTTAACAAGCGCGGATGGGAAATTTACAGCGGCGTTACGCCCGCAAGCGTAAAATTGAAAGCCGGCGCGGGATTTTTCACAAGAGCGGAATACCGGATCAAGTTTTCCAAAGCGGGATATACGGATAAAACGGTATTCGTAAGCGCTGAAATTGACGGATGGTATTTTGCAAATATTCTTATTGGCGGGTGGCTTGGCATGTTAATCATCGATCCGGCAACAGGCGCCATGTGGAAAATTGATACGGAATACCTGAATGAAACGTTAACCGAGGCGGCAACATCTTCGATTCGGGAATTGAAGATCATGAACCTTGCGGATGTTTCAGACGATTTGAGGCCGCATCTTGTAAAAATCGATTGAGGCAGCGTTTCAAATAATTGTACCCTGTCATTCCCGCGACTGGTGCGATGCTGAGCCTCGCGCCGTCTATTTTGACAGGTTCAACTTGTCGGAGTAATAATATCATGATACCGCTAAAGTAAAAAGAAAAATGAAGCAAGTCCCTAAAATTGAATAAATTTCAAGGATTTTGCATTTTTAGGAAAGAACAAATACGGTGGAGAAAGTGTAGGGGAGTTTGAGCTGGTAGATGCTAAAAGCAGGATGAAAAAGTAAAACGTCAAATAAAAATAATAACTTTGCAGGAAAATATACTAAAACATGAATAATTTGATTGACATGAAAGAAATCCAGGAAGTAGAAGAAGATACTTCTTTTGGTAATGACGTGATAGAAGAACCTTTTAATCCCAATGATGTTGAGATTGAAACACCTCCTTTTACTGTCGGTTATTTAATTGACAGTATAAAATTTGGTGAAATAAATATGACAACAGATTTTCAGAGAGAAGGAAATTTGTGGTCGCAGGAAAAACAAAGCCAACTCATCGAATCCATTCTTTTGGGCTTGCCTCTGCCCGCTTTTTATTTTGATACTACAAAAGAGAAATGGGACATTATTGATGGACTTCAACGATGTTGTGCGATTGAAAATTTTTGTATAAAAAAACATTAAAACTAAAAGGATTAGAATTTTTAGGAAAAAAAGATAGAAAAAAAGATTTAAATGATTCCGGATTTGACGATTTGCCATTGCCTCTTCAAACAAGTGTAATTCGACGACAAATTATTATATTCAAATTAAAAAAAGCACCTGTAAGAGTTCGGTATTATCTATTTAAAAGGTTGAATACGGGTGGGCTTGAATTAACGCCACAAGAAATCCGAAATGCAATTTTTCAAGGAAAATCTGCCGACACTGTTAAACATTTTGCTCAGTTTGACGAATTTAAAAAGGCGACAGACTGGAAAATAAAAACTCAAAGAATGGAAGACCGTGATTTTGTCAGCCGCTTTATCGCTTTTTATTTAATTGATTATGAAAGATACAAGCCGGGATTGGACGATTTTATTAATTCGAGTATGGAAATGCTTGAGAAAAAAGACGTCAAAGATATTGAACATGATTTCAAGAAATCTCTGAATTTAGCAACAGATATTTTTGGATACGACGCTTTTAGGAAAAGAACAAATATTGATGCTGCACGCCGTCCGATAAACAAAGCGTATTTTGAAGTAATAACTTCTACTTTTGCAAAATTAAAAGAACAGGAAGTTGATTCTTTAAAAAAGAATAAGGAATTGTTTAAAAATAATCTGATTATTCTGATGAACAATGACCGCTATTTCCGGTCTTTATCGCAAGGAACAGGTACTGTCGACAGTGTAAAATACAGGTTTTCAAAGTTTCAACAGGTTTTAGAAAAAAGTATAAATGGCATAAAAATCAAAATTACTGATGATAACAAAATTGAAAATAGCGAACTTTAAGTCGCACAGAAATACGAAATTAAACGCAAGTAATCTTACTGTATTGACAGGGGTTAATAGTTCCGAAAAAACAAGCGTGTTGCAATCATTGCTATTACTTCGGCAAAGTTTTTAAAAAAACAGATTAAGCAATGCTCTGGATTTGAATGACCCGCTTTGCTTTATTGGCAACGCAGGCGAAGCATTATCTCAATTTGCCACTGAAAATCATGTTATCTCTTTTTTATTAGAAGGAGAAAATAACGAAAAATGGAATTTTCAATTTGATGTTGCCGATAAATTCGATGATACTTTTGTGTCAAACATTGGGAGTAGAATTATTGAATTACATAAACACTCGTTATCTGTTTTGTTTTCTAATGATTTTCAATATATAAGTTCTTCGCGATGGGCAAACCTGAACTTATATCCTATTGATAGTTATGCAGTTGAAAAAGAGAAACAACTTTCATTAAATTATGGACAGGGTGAATTGGTTGCGCAATTTTTAGACTATTACAAAGGTGGAGGAAATAATCAACCTGTTGAAAAAATTAAAACAAGAAACGTAGGTTTTGGTATTTCATACTCTCTTCCTGTGGTTGTTGCCTTACTTTCTGCAAAAAAAGGAGCATTGCTGATTATTGAAAATCCTGAAGCGCATTTGCATCCGCACGGGCAGGCAAAACCGGCGGAATTAATGGTGCTTGTAGCGCAAAGCGGTGTACAAATTTTTGTAGAAACCCATAGTGATCATATTTTTAATGGTTTCAGAAAAGCAATACAAAATCTTTACTTGCACGTTTATTTGCAGAACCATTTTGGGAAGATTCTCAAAAACACAATGATTCTGATATTTACAAATTTAAAGGGAATGATATTTTTGGTTATTCTCTTGCGGAATCTTGCGAAAGAGATAAAATTGTGATTTCATTTATTCATTCCGATTTTTCTGCAAAGAGATTGTGCGTATCAAAAAACGGAACGACAATAACTATTGATAATGTGTTTGACGAATTGCACTATTCGGAAATTGCATATCAAAGAGGGTTGATAAATAAATGTGAATATTTTGATAGAAATTTAAAGCAAAGAAAATTACATTATTGGAAATGGCAAAACAAAATAACAACAGCCACCCGCTTTCGCAGGAATGACAGAATATGACAACATTGAATCTTTATGGAAATGGTTTATACGGTAAGATATGGGAAATAAACCACCCGTACTGATAGTCCTTTTAGGCCCGACCGGAGTCGGAAAAACCGCCTTGAGCCTGCAACTTGCCGAACGTTTGGGTTCACCCGTTATCTCCGCCGATTCCCGGCAGTTTTACCGGGCATTGCAGACCGGAACTGCCGCACCTGCAAAAGAAGAATTGGAGCGGGTGCGGCATTACTTCGTCGGTAATCTGCAACTGACCGATTATTACAGTGCAAGCCAGTTTGAAACGGATGTTCTCCATTTGCTCGAAGACCTGTACCAAAATCACGAAACAATCCTGATGAGCGGCGGTTCGATGATGTATATAGACGCTGTGTGCAAAGGGATTGACGATATTCCCACGATTGATGAAACCCTTCGTGCGGATTTGAAAGCATTGTATGAGAAGGAAGGCATAGAGCCGATTCGCAATCAATTAAAACTGCTTGATCCTGTTTTTTACAAACAGGTTGCCCTGCAAAACCACAAACGGGTGATTCATGCCCTGGAAATTTGCCTGATGGCAGGGAAACCGTATTCTTCCCTTCGGAAAAATGAAGTCAAACAGCGGCCTTTCAAAATTGTCAAAATCGGTTTGCAGAGAGACCGTGAAGAATTGTACGGGCGAATCAACCGGAGAGTGGATGAAATGATGGCGCAAGGCCTTTTGGAAGAAGCCCGCGCCGTGTATCCGTTCAGGCATTTGAATTCGCTGAATACCGTTGGCTATAAGGAACTTTTCAACTATTTTTCAGGCGGGTGGACTTTGGAATTCGCCGTTGAAAAAATCAAACAGAATACCCGGATTTATTCCCGCAAGCAAATGACCTGGTTTAAGCGGGATACCGAAATTCGCTGGTTTCATCCCGATGAGGCGGAGGCGATATTTTGCCATATTTCGGATATTTCTACAAATATCCATACCTGACGGAACTTCGTCTCTCCGTGGTTAATATTCTACCACGCAGGACGCGGAGGAACATGGAGTTAAAACTTATTTCACGTTACTTTACAAGTGTATTCGGACAAAAATATTAATTTTGCACCATTATTATATAGATAGTATTTTATCATGAAAAGATTATTTGTCGCATTTATTGCATTTTTTTCTACTTGTCCGTTTCTTCTTTTTTCTCAGGGCATCGCCGATGAAAACGGAAGAATGGACTGGTGGCGCGAATCTAAATTTGGAATGTTTATCCACTAGGGTGTATATTCTGTTTTCGAGAATGAGTATAACGGGTTGGATGTTAACGGAGAACAAGTCAATTATAACATGCGTAATTCGGGTATGCCTGCCGAATGGATTATGCGCAACGTGAAAATTCCCCGTAGCGTTTACCGTGAAGCTGCCGGTGAATTTGACGCTAAAGACTACGATCCCAAATTGTGGGTGCAAATAGCTAAAAATGCCGGAATGAAATACATCATCATTACCTCCAAACATCATGACGGTTTTTGTTTATTTGATTCGCAATATACTGACTGGGATGCAGTTGATGCTTCGGCGGCCAGGCGGGATTTGCTAAAAAATCTCGTCGCCGAAGCAAAAGCGGCGGGATTGAAAATAGGTTTTTATTATTCTCAAAATTTAGACTGGATGCATGAAGGCGGAATGAGTTTGATTCCCGAACTCAATATGGAAATGTATCCTCATGAAAAAATTACGAAATACGTGGATAGCCTGGTAATTCCTCACATTCAAGAACTGGCGGACAATTATGACTTTGATGTGATGTGGTTTGACGGTCAATATGCCGAAAATATAGATACCGAACTGAATAAAACCATATACAAAGCGCTGAAGGAATCATCGGTCGGAAGTAAGATTATTTCCAATGACCGTTTGTGTTTAGCGTGTGAACGTGATTTTGAAACGCCGGAAACCGATACGCCGGATATTCCCTACAATGGGTTTCCCGATAACCGTGATTGGGAAGCCTGCGCTTCGCTGAATAATTCCTGGGGCTATGAAGGAGACTCGGAATCCTACTATTGGAAATCGCCGCTGTTTACAATCGGAAGAGTACTTGAACTGACCGGCAAAGGCGGTAATTTCCTTCTGAATGTCGGTCCCGATAAACATGGCGTAATTCCGCAACCGGCAGTCAATACCCTGAAAGCAGTCGGTGAATGGATGAAGATAAACGGAGAAGCTGTTTACGGAACGGAAAAAATCCAATTGCTCAATCCGTTTGAATATGGATATGTAACACAAAAAACTGCTCCGGATGGCCGTTTCCACTGGTATTTACATGTTTCTTCCGGCTATTGGGAGGAGGGAGCGGTTTATCTGTACGGAGTCAATGAACGTCCTGCCGGTGCAACTTTCCTTGCCGACGGCACACCTGCGGATATCACGTGGAACAATAATATCCTGACTGTGAATTTGCCGGAAACTCCACCCAATCCGTATTATACAACGGTTGACCTTTGTTTTAATCATTTGCCCGAACAGACACTGCTGCCGCAAATGCGGAACAATCAAATACGACTTACGCCCTATCAGGCTGTCACTAACGGACTCAGAAAAGATTTCGCACCCTGCGCATTCAAAGAATGGTACTCAAGAAACAGCGAGGCGCGATTTGACGTTTATCTGGAACAGGGTGAGTATACCGTTCAAGCCGAATATGCCGCTTTAGAGACAGGGGAATTATATTTCAACATAAATGGCAGCATTTATACCGCATATTATTCCAAAACAGAAAACGATAAAGGCAATAATGAAGATTGGGACAATTACATTACCGAAGAGTTCTCCAACATCAAAATCCAAATTCCGAGACCGGATATATATCAATTGGTTATAACTCGAAATGCGGAAATACCCAATCATTTTAATATCATCAATGTGAGAAACTTTACGTTGAAACGTTTGCAGGGTACTTCCAATGCGGCAATAAAAAATACAACCGTACTTTACCCGAATCCTGTCAGGAACGGTTATTTTCATTGTACCGTTCCGCCGGGGGAAAATGTTCTGATTTACGATGCGGCGGGACGGCTGTTGAAATCCTGTGTGGTGGGTGAAGACCACATCATTGACGTATCGGATTTGAGACCGGGAATTTATTTGGCTACGGGAACGGGGGTTAAGAATAAGATAATTATTGCTATTTCTTTGTGAAGTATGGCAATGTATCGGTCAATTTCATTCTGTTTCCCCATAGAGAAAGAGTTACATCCGCCGCAAGCCCTGTCATTCCCGTGCAGGCGGGAATCTCATAATAATCCGTACGCTTTTACACGGGATTCCCGCTTTCGCGGGAATGACAGAGTTTTCAGGCACCGATTAACTACTAACCACTAACCATTAATAAAATCTTTAACAATATATTCCGGCCTTTCCTTCACCTCGTCAAAAAGAATACCGATGTATTGTCCCAAAACGCCGATGGTAAGCAGTTGGATGCCACCGAAAAAAATCACAATAATCATGATGGATGTCCAACCGGATTCGGCATTGGTATATCCGAAAATTTTACCGAACAGATACCACAATGCCATGACAATACCGACGACTACGGTGATAAAACCCAGACCGGTAGCCATTAACAGCGGTTTTTTGGAAAAATAAAACAAGGCTGTTGTAGCGAATGATACCATTTTTTTTAAAGGATATTTCGTTTCTCCGGCAAAACGGGCTTCTCTTTCGTAATAAAAAGGCACTTGCTTGAAACCGACCCAGGATATTAATCCGCGGATGTATTTCCCGCGTTCTTTGAAACGTTTGAACTGTTCGATAATCTGCGAGTCAATCAGCCGGAAATCGCCCGTATCCAACGGAAAATCCACTTCCGATATTTTATTCAGGGTACGGTAAAACTTTTTAGCCGTCCACAGTTTGAATTTACTTTCTCCAATCCGTTTTTTCCTTACGCAATAAACCACATTGGCCTGCTCTTCCTCCTGTTTGGCCAACAATTCGGGAATCAATTCGGGCGGGTCCTGCAAATCGGCGTCAATAATAACGGCAAAGTCGGTGGTACAGTGATGAATGCCGGCTGTCACAGCGGCTTGATGCCCGAAGTTTCGGGAAAAATTAATGACCCTCACCGACAGGTCTTTTTTCGCAATATCCGATAAAATATCCGGGGTCTTGTCCTTGCTTCCATCGTTAATAAATAATATTTGCGAGGAAACCAAATGCAGGGAATCCAATATTGTTTTGATTCGCCCGTAGGCCGTCTCAATCACGGATTCTTCGTTATAACAGGGAATAATAACACTTAATGATTTCATAAATAATGATTAATTGTTAATGATTAATGATTAATGATTAATGATTAATGATTAATGATTAATACGTTGACAAATTAATCATTAACCATTAATCATTAAATGTGAAATATTTATTCAATATGAAATTTAGAATCGTAAAAACAACAATTCCGGTTAACTGGCAAATTTCGGCGGCGCTCAGGGTATAGTCGAAACGGAAGAAATTCAAATGAAATCCGTTTATTATTACGTATTTATACAGAATATTGACAAGCGCCAACTGAATGACAAAACAAATCAAAAACGCAATGATAAACCGCAACAATTCAGGTTTCCATTTATTTTTGCTTTTGAATGTCCATAACCGGTTACAGATATAACTGTTTATCAATCCGATAATGTAACCGACTGCATTTGAGATAGAAAGTGCCACTGAGGAAATTTTTCCACCATCGTCCGGACGGAATACAAAGCGCATCATCATCCAAATCGTTATCATGGTTAGCAACGTATTTACTACACCGACAGCACCGTATTTAACCGATTGAATCAGAAAATTATTTTTCATCCGTGAATTGACAGTTACGAGTTACGAGTAAGGATCATACTTGTAACTCGTAACTGAATTTATTTGTGTTGCAGTTCCCTGTGAATATCCTCTTCCGAAAATAATTTCACATTGGTAACGGTAAAGCTGTTGTTGATAAAATTGCCGAACTGGTTACATTCATTGACGGCATTTTCAAACAGGACTTTGATATTGACGTCAATGTTTATCAGGAAAAGCATTGTAAAATAATTCTCTGCAATTTTTACCTCTTCCACCTCGCCGCCTTGTTGCTCAATAGCATAAGACATTTCTTTTTCAATCAATTCGCGTTGATAGGTCGAAAAAGGCCGGAGATGATTGGCTTTGAAAAAAGCCGAAAAGCGCAATTTATCCCCTTTCCCGCCCAGTCCGGTCGAAATAAAAATTTTTTTTTCATCGGACAATTCCGATTCCAGGGTAATTTTCGCCTGCACAAGAGACATCGCAGTCCAGTCGTCCTCATGCTCTTTATTATAAGATTCTATTGTCCGGTAGGCTTTTATATCGCCCGAAACAGCCAGGTAGGCAAGGGCATATTTCAATTCTTTCGGTGAAGATTCCGGTGAACGAAGGACTTCTATCTGTTCTTCAATCGAAGTTGGCCGGGCGTCGTTCCTGACATTTTCGGAATAGCGAAAATACTCCATCTGTTTTTCCACCGGAACGCTCGTTTCTAAAAACTGCATTTGGCCTTTCAGTCCTTCCAGCGAATGTTGAAGGCTTCTCAATACATTATCGCTATCGTTTCTCATATTTGAAAATATAATTTTCCTTTTTATGGGCAATACGGTACATGGAAAAATAGACGTTCACCATGATTTGCATCAAACTGAACAAAGGAATTGATAAATAAAATTTCTTTAATTGCAAAAGTGAAGCAGTCCTGTTTACAATAAACAGTTGGAAAAAAAATCTCAGTAAATAGCAGCCCGCGGATGCACCGCAAAGATACGGCAATGTCAGGGGATTCGGATTCAAAAACCACCAGACGAGGCAGGTGATTACGGAAAAAATGAAAATGACTCTCGAAAAAGATTCCAAATTCCAAACGGCAACAGGCCCTACGCGGTAAAACTGTTTGATAAACGCATTATTCTTTTTTTCCTGTTTCCAGTCGTAAGCGTTCAAATTGGTCAGAATAACGCTTTCGGCTGAAAGTTCAACCTCCGTATTCGGCCTTGTGTCCATGTTACTGATAAATACATCGTCTTCTATTTGCCGCAACGAGCGGGGCCAAATCAATTTTTTCCCCTCGTTAAAATGCGTTTTCGAATAAATCAGATTACGTCCGCTCCCCGCATGAGGATGATTGAACAAAGCCATCGAAAGTGTCTGTAAATTGGTAAAGAAATAATCGAAAATCATGAATTTTGAAAAAAATCCTTCTTCGTTTTCCTTCGCGCTCATCCCCAGAACCACGTTTTTACTGGTGAAATGACGCGCCATCAACCGTATCCAGTCTTTCGACCGCGGATGGCTGTCGGCTTCGGTAAACAGCATGCAATCATACTTTGCCGCCTTAATCCCCAACGTTAACCCTAATTTTCTACGGCTTACGTTCCGCGTTTCAACCGGCACATGCGTGGAATACAAATTGGAATATTGCTCCTGTAGCTGGAAAAGGGTATTACTGTTGTCTTCCGTCATTCCGTCATTGACAATAATCACTTCAAATTGAGGATATTCCTGTTCCAGTAAGGACGGAAGAAAATCCTGCAACCTGTGATACCGGTTTCTGACATAAACAATCACGGAAACCGGCGGGGTAGCGGGCGAAAAACGGATGCGCCCCTTTTTAACGGCTCTCATGTAATAATAAGGTTTTCCCAATACCACCCAGTAGAAAATCATTTGGGTAATAAAGCTCACTGCCAGTATCGACAACAATATTATTTCAATCAGACTAACCATTTTTTATATTTTTAAGTCCTGTTATTTCTAAATCAAATCGGAAAAGTAAGATCTTGGCAGGCTCCGGCAATTGTACTGCATAGCCATAATTTCTCCGTAAGCGCCGGCCGACCGCAATGCAAAATAATCCCCTCTGTGTACCTTGTTTATCCTGACCGCTCTGGCAAAACTGTCGGACGATTCACAGACAGGACCTACCACGTCGTACATATCCGGCATCTCGCTGGACGAGAGATTTTCAATCTGGTGATAAGCGCCGTAAAAGGCCGGCCGAATCAGGTCGGTAAAGCCGGCGTCGAGTACGGCGAACTTTTTGAAAGAACCTTCCTTTACATACAAAACTTTGGAAATCAACGAACCGCACTGTCCGACAACCGAACGGCCCGGTTCAAAATGGATTTTCCGGCCGGGTCTTGTCGGGAAATGTTTATGGAAAATTTCAAACCATGCTTTGAAATCGGGAATGGGATTAGTGTTAGGATACTTATAATCAATACCCAATCCTCCTCCGAAATTAATATTTTCCAGAAAAAACCGGCGTTGCGTCAAGTACCGTTCTATTTCGATGGCTTTTATAAAAAGTGCGGCAAAAGGCTCCATTTCGGTAATCTGAGAACCGATATGAAAATGGATACCGGTCAATTTCACGGATGAAATCGAATCCAGGGTGTTTATAACCTTATCTATCTGGTCAAAATTGATTCCAAATTTATCTTCCTTGGTGCCTGTCGTAATGTGCGAATGTGTGTGAGCGTCCACTTCGGGATTGATACGTATTGCCACGCGGGCGACTTTACCTTTTGCGTCCGCTATCTGGTTGATGACTTCCAGTTCGGGAATAGATTCCACATTAAAGCAGGAAATATCTTTGTCCAGTCCGAGTTCAATTTCCCAATCGGCTTTTCCGACTCCGGCAAATACAATTTTTCCGGCCGGAAAACCGGCCTCCAAAGCGGCGAGGATTTCACCTCCGCTCACGCAATCGGCTCCGAATCCCGCCTGGCTGATTATGGATAAAATACGCGGGTTCGCATTTGCTTTTACGGCATAATGAATATAGTAGCTGTATTTATTCGCTTCGGCTGCAATGGTATCCAGCGTTTCTTTCAGGATATCCGTATCATAATAATAAAACGGTGTCTGTAAATTCTTAAATTTTTCGATAGGGAATTGTTTTTTCATTTTTATATATGTGTTAGTCAGTTATTTATTTATTTATTTGAATAAATTGTCACTCAAGGCTTGCAGCGCCTGTTTCTTGTTTTTGGAATCGATCAGGAAAGAAATATTGTAATTGCTTCCTCCGTAAGAAATCATCTGTACCGGAATGTCTTTAAGGGCATTCACTGCTTTGGATTCAAAACCCAGATTGTTCCGGTCCAAATCGCCGACAACACAAATAATCGTCATGTCGCGATAAACGGAGACCGTTCCGTATTTCTTCAAATCATCAAGGATTTCGGGAAGATGCTTCGTACTGTCGACAGTTACGGAAACGCCCACTTCGGAAGTGACAACCATGTCGATAGGCGTCCGGTAGTTTTCAAAAATCTCAAACACCTTGCGCAGGAAACCGTAAGCCAGCAACATGCGCCCCGATTTAATCCGGATGGAAGTAATACCGTCTTTGGCTGCGACCGCTTTGATTTTTCCCTTATCCAGCCGGTTGGAAACCAGCGTTCCCGAGCCTTCGGGATGCGCCGTATTCAGCAAGCGGACAGGTATATTACTGAGTTTGGCGGGCAAAATACAAGTCGGGTGTAATATACTTGCACCGAAATAAGACAGTTCGGCCGCTTCCTCAAATTCCAGCCGTTCGACGGGAGTTGTGCGGCTCACATGGCACGGATCGTTGTTTTGCATAATATCGGCATCCGTCCATATCTGAATTTCCTCTGCCTGAACGGCAACGCCGATTAACGAAGCGGTCAGGTCGCTGCCGTGCCGGCCTAAATTATCAATTTCCCCGTAAGCATTCCGGCAGATATAACCCTGCGTAACATAGATATCGCTATCGGGACAAGCCTTTATTAATTGATGCAGTTTTTCGCGGATATAAACGGGATCGGGTTCGGAATTTTTGTCTGTCCTCATAAAATCCAGAGCCGGAATTGGAGCGACATTAGCCTTTTGTTCTTCAAGCAATAAGCACATCAAAGCGGAAGAAATCAGTTCGCCCTGCGCCAGAATTATTTTTTCTTCAAATAAAGTGAACAAATCTTTTGTGAAAGCCCTGATTGCATTGAAACGTTCTTTTAATATTTCCTGTGCTTTTTCGATATATGACTGAGCAGTATAAAGTTCGGCGGCCAAATTCAGATATTCCGACTCCAGCCGGTTAATAATTTCACTGGCTCCATCGGGGTTTTTTTTGTAGAGATAGTCGGTAATTTCAATTAAATGATTGGTCGTATCCGCCAAAGCGGAAAAGACAATGATATGCCTGTTTCCTTTCCGCACCAGCCGGGCTACATCCTTCATCTGCGAAGCGGAGGCAATAGATGAACCTCCGAATTTTAAGACTTTCATGAAAATATTACTCAAATTATTAATAATTTGCAAATTTACAAAAATTATTCGATGGAGCATGTAAACTTTCACAGATAATATATTAAAACGGTTAAATCATTTTTTAATGTTAAGCAAAGAACGCAAATTACGCACATTACAAGGTTAATGGTTAATGGTTAATGGTTAATCATTAACCACTAACCACTAACCACTAATCATTAATCATTAATCATTAATAACCGCAACCGTCATTGCGAGGCTGTGCCTCGCGCCAGCTATCCTGACAGGTTCAACCTGTCGGGATAGTTGCAACAAGGGGAGTCTTTTTTCCTTAATCTGACGGCTATGGCGTCTAACTACGCCGAACGGAGATATAACGAAAAAAAACATTTCTGTGAAAGAAAAATCTACAGACATGGATTTTTGTTCTTCGGAGGGGGTTGGGGGGCGTTATTTCACAACCACCTTCACGGCATCGCGTCCGGCCTTCAGGATATACACACCGGAAGCGACATCCAGCCGAACCGGCGTTACCGAACCTGTTACAGGGATTTCCTTTACAATTTTCCCCGCCATGTCATAAATCCTGACTGTTTCGTCCGCCGGGCCGACAGCATCCCTGATTTCGACACGAATCGTTTCGTTTCTTTTCACCGGATTCGGATAAACATTCCAGCCGTTAGCATCCCGAACCGGCGCTATCCCGTTCACCGTAATACAGTCGGAAACTCCATTGGAGAGGGTATGCCCTGCCTCGTAATCGTAGAAATACGTTTTCACGGTGTAGCAAACGTTTCCATCGCCGGGACTGGTGTCGGTAAAATTATTTAAGGGAATGGGATAATCGGCTCCCTGTTCTTCCTCCAGAAGACTTTGACCGTTGCGGTATATTTTATAACCCGTAATACGCCGCGTAAGCAAATCGGACACAGGAATGGAATCTTTGGATAAAGTGGCGCGGATACAGAAAAGATTATAGAAAAAAACTTCCCCGTCTTCCGAAATTTTCCTCCACGTCCGGCCGTCGTCTTCCGAATACAGGTTACCCCTTCCGTCCAATTTATCAAAATCTATGTAAGGATTGTCTATCAATGATGGATCCATCGTATAATAAGTTCCCGCACCTATGACCCAGTCATTCGGGTGGGCATCCGTTATTTCGACCCCGTAATAGAGCGGTTTCGTGGCATCAATCCGAACGGGAGTTGCCAGCCGGACGGTATTCCACTTGTCTTTCGGATTAACGATCGTATCGGCAACCAAACGTTCCCCGCCCTGTGACGCAAACCAGCGGTATTGAGCCGGTTTCGCCGACTGCGGCAGGTCATCGTTTTTCGTCCTCCAAAACGAAATCGACGTGAGATAATATCCGTCATAAGCGCTCAAGTCTTCCGCCGGATACATATTGGCCGCAATATAAGGATATTGACTGTTATTGAGAGCGCGGTAAGCATCATCGTCGAACATATAACGCAGGGAAACCGTGCCGTAAGGATCCGACCAGTTGATATGTACTGCGTCTTCGCCGGCTACCCGCGCCGACACCACCAGCGGTTCCCTTATGGAAACACGGTTGGCGTTGTCGGTCAGTTCCACATTGTCTATAAACCAGTTGAGGCCTGTCGTACCGGTACCGAAACACCGGAAACGGAAACGGACATTATCCCTGCCGGCGTATTCGCTCACGTCGTAATACCGGTTGGTAAAAAGGGCTGCCTGACCGGCTGACCGTATCGTATCTACCCCGTGCCATTCGTCGCCGTCGTATATTTCGACTGCCATTTTTTCCAGGTCGGGAGTAGAAGAGTTTGGGATTCCAATTTCAAAAGCCAGGAATAAATCTTCGGCTTCCCGCAAATCAAAAAAAGGCGAGCTAAGCGTTTCGCTGTATTCTCCCGACAGCGGAGCGATGAAGCCTGCCGAGCAGGGAGGCCGGCCGGAATTATTGACTCTCCATGTTTCACTGAACGGAACCGTATGGGCGGAAACGTCCCACCCGCCCGTACTCAGCGGGATTTCTTCCTGAAAAGTCCGGTCAGGCTGAAGCCCGCCCGTTTGATAAGCGCTGAACGGCTCATAGAACGGGATTGTTTTCTTACTCACAGTAGCGGCTACGGTTTTGCCGGCAATCGACTCTACAGACTCGCCGTCTTTTTCATACACAGCTTTGACGGAATACCGGTAAGTGCCGTCCGGCACTTCGGTGAAAGTACGGGTATATGTCGATCCGTCAACCTCCTCCATCCAGGTTTCGCCTTCATAAATACGGTAGCCAACCAATGGATAAATATTCTCTTCCTCCGAAGTTTCGGGAGCATCCCATATCAATTCCACCGTTCCGCAGGCGGTTGTATTCACGTCGGTATTCCGTACGGGAAACAGGTCGGCGGGAATTTCCGGTATTTCGGCACGAAAACCAGCTACCTTGCCGTTGATCATGCCAAAGCCCGTTATGATTCTGCCGTCGGCCGAAATACCGCTTGCCACCAGGATGGAATCAAGCGGAAAATCTATATGATGGCTTTTCAGGAAACTTTCTAAGGAAACGGTTCCGAGCGACCGGGAATAAATAAATGCCCTCCGTTTTTCTCCTGCAAGCAGGGTACTGTTGTTCCAGTAACCTACCACAATGCCGTTGTCGGAAACATCCAGAGGTGTTGAAACTTCCGCTCCTAAATCAAGTTGTGTGAGTGTCTCCGTTGTTATCGTATATAAAGCGGCCTTCAAGTTGTTTTGAAAAACGGCATATTTTCCATTGTGGCTAATGGCTTCCACCGGATCGCCCGATGTATTGCTTATGCGTTTTTTCACTCCGTTTTCCCAAAGAACAGTATACCTGTTCCAGTTGTCGGTTTCCTGACCGCCTGTCACTTGCCCGTTGCCGGAGATGGCCTTTGCTATCGAATGGTATCCGGCCCGCGATTCCGTCAGTAAAGGATGATATTCGAGCGCGGCGGGGTCGCTTACATTCCAGTAACCGGCAGAGTGATTTCCCTGACCACCCGCCGTTTGACCGCCCACTATAATATTCCCGTCGCCGGAAATGCCGTATGCCCGGCTTCCAAAACCGTAAAAAAGCGGTTTTATATTGTCCCGTAATGGCAAAACAGTCCATGCCTGCGAAGCATAATCCCTGAAGGAAGCGGTTATTAAAGGAAGTGAGGGCGGGTCGTAGGTATCCACCACACGTGCAGAATCCGGCGCTACGCCTGCTACCCGTCCTGTGTTGGAAATGGCATAGCCGGTTGAACCCTGTCCATCCGGATTGGCCGAATTTTGATCCCATTCCACCAAACCATTCTCCGGAGACCAGACAAATGTATGATGCCCTGCAGTTGCAGTAGCCAAACCGACCTGTCCGACTACATACTGTCCGTCGGAAGAAAGGTCGTGAGGATAAATGCCGCCGTTATTACTTTGGATAACCGTAAAGGATTGTCCCTGTACCGAAAGGACAAGGAAAAGAAAAAAGAATGTGGATGATAAATATTTCATGAAATTAATTTTTAAAAAGTAAACGGGTAAACAAGTTGACAAGTAAACGGGGCAACACATCTGCCGGCTATCCCGTTTACTTGTCAACTCGTTTACCCGTCAACTCGTTTACTTGTTTACTCGTCTACTTGTCAACTCGTTTACTCGTTTACTTTTGCAAAACAACCTTATAAACCGATGTTGATTTACCGTTTGAAACCGTTACAAGATATAAGCCGGAAGCGCCTTTCAAATAAACCGGAGTCTGTTTGTTTACCGACCGGTATGTAGCCCTGACGGCGCCGGCAATATCCACTATCTTAATCAGCGAACCCGGCTCGGAAATCACCGTGATGTCTCCTTTTGTTAATGCAGGATAAACGCCGCTCGCAGCGCCAAGTTTTTGAAGACCGGAGCCGTCTGTTGTAGTGAACGACCAGATAATGGCCGATTCGTTGCTTGTCCAGTCATTCGCGTCGATGATAGATGTAGCGCCAACATTTACCGTATAAGTTACATTGGGATCAAAAGGCGCATGGGTAATCGCTATGGTGTCTCCTGCCGTATTCCAGGAAGAGTTGATAACTTCTATGTTTTCGCCATTATCCCCCTCAATAGAAATATCAGCAAGCCCACTTCTCGGACGCAAAGGCGCTCTGTTAAATTCAATTTTCAACGGAGCATCCAAAGCTACGCCGGTAGCATCGTTTGCCGGCGAAGTCGTATAAGTGAGAACAGGCACTGTCGTGAACGTCCAGCTGATGTCTCTGTCGTATCCGAGTACCGAACCGGCAGGAATTGTTACCGTATATTCCGTGCTTTGAGTGAAAGCATCATGATTCAGTCTCAATTTATTATGTGTTAAACCGTCACCTGTGCTTTGAAGATTTATTGAAGCCGGCTCCACAGCCACATCATTAATCTTGATATTTTCGGTATTGCCGAGTGCAATTGTTTTGTTGAAAGTCACTTCAACGACATTGCGTACAGCCACATTTACCGCTCCATCCGCAGGCGTAAAGCTAACGAATTCGGGCGCCGATTCTGTAGTGAATGTCCAGTCGCTCGTTCCATCATAAAATGGGATAGCATTATCGGTAACGTGTATCGTGTATTCCGTATTCGGAAGCAAGGCCGGATGCGAAATAACCAGTTTTTTCCGATTTTCATCCTTCGCATAAGCAACTCCTTCCAATGCTGTTCCTCCTGCAGTAATGGAAACTTGACCGGTGGGAGAGAGTCCGGTAGGATGAAATTCCTTTTTATTAAATTCTATTGAAATTTCCGTACCTAAAAATACCCCCTGTTCACCTTTTGCCGGTGTATAGGCTACCGGAGCAAGCGTTACAAATGAGGTAAACGACCAGCTAATTTCCTGATTATATCCGGCAATAGCGCCGGCGGGAACAACTACCGTATAAGGCGTGTTTTCCTCAAATTGGGCAGGAGGCGTGATAATTATCCGATAATTATATCCGCCGTCATCAATTCTTGCTGTTGCAGGATTACCGTTTATCGTAATTCCGTTCAGGGAACTTGCCGGATCAATCGCTTGATTGAAACTTAGCCGAATCGGAGTAGTTAATGAAACATCAGTCGCCCCGTTTACCGGATAAAAAGGAGTAGTAGACGTAGAATCCGCAAGGCCAAAAAGCGGAATGGCTGTAAACACCCAGGAAGTATCCGCTGCCAATTCGTTGATGGCTGTGGCCGGAACGGTCACTTTGTATTTCTTACCTTTTTCGAAAGCATCATGTGCAATGGTCAGTACAGCTCCGTCTTTTGTAGCCGATACGCCGGTCACATCAACAGGCGCTTCTGCATCTGTTTTTATAGTAATTCCCTCCAGTGTACTTCCCTCCGGAATATCCCTGTCGAAGGTTACGGTAACCGGTGCATTCAGAGGTACATTTGTAAGATTGTTAGCAGGAGAGAATGTTTTTGCCGTAAGCGGGCCTACCGTTGTAAACGACCAGTTCAGCGCCGATGCATATCCCGGAATGGTGTTGGCCTGAACCGCTACCGTATAAGTGGTACTGTATTCGAAAGCGGGATGGGTAATCATTATTTTATTATTGGCAAAAGAAGCTTCAACATCCGCTACGTCTGTATTGTCCGCTTTTTTGACCGTTATTCCCGAAGACAGGGCAAATCCCGTTACAGCAGTTCCTTCGATAACAATCGGCTCATTAATGCCTGCCGTTTGGCTGCCGATAGCCGGAGAAAGCGTGATGTCGGAGGCTGTATTGACGCGAAGCAGCAAAGATGAACCGACAGTGGGTATCAATTCGCCCTCTTTAATAGAATAATAAGCGCTGTTATCGTCATAATGAGATCCGAGTCCTATGTTGGCCGACTTCTTGATGGCAAAAATATAACTTCCTGCATTCAAGACCTTACCAACAGGATAGGTTTCAAAAGTAGCCGGACGGTCATTGGGAGGTGTCGTTGCATTGTTCGGCCGGGTAAGTGTGCCGGAAGTATAAACCGGTTCTGTATTTAAAACGCCGTCGGCATCCAAGGCATAAATCAGCAATTGAAATTCCGAACTGCTCGGATTTGAGCTAAGTTTTGCCCATCCCAAAGAAATGGATTCGACCTTGTCGCTTTCCGTTAATGTAAATTTATTTCCTATATCGCCATACGCATTATTGGCGTAATTATAAACAGTACCTTTATCAGTGGCAAATGTATTGGGCGTGACCGTGAATTTGTTTGACGTTGCCGTATTGTTAGCTCCATTAGCGTCCGCCGGTAAACTGTATTGAAATTGATACTCGCCAAAAGATTGCGGAGCAAAAGAAGCATCGAAAGTTAGTGCAGCTGATTCCAATGGCTGTAAAGCCGAAACGCTTGCCGTTGCAATGGCACTGCCGGAAGTGCTTGCCGTTACGGTGACTGTATTTTCAATGGCTTGTCCCAGATTTTGTACGGAAGCGCTTGAAGCATTTAAAACCTGTCCTGCATGTTTCTTCGGAATCCGGGAAATAATGTTTTGAGGAGCGTTTACCGCTAATTCAGTAACCGTACTATCTAACACGGCAACATTGTAAAACGCAACTACAAAGTCTCCGTAGCCTACTTTTCCCCGGAAACGAATTTTAATTTTCTTACCGGCATATGTGCTTATATCCGTACTTGAAGTCGTTATTTCAGTAGTCGCGGTATTATGGGTGGCCAAACTTTTAAGTATATCGGTTGCACTTGCTGTCCAACTACTCCATGCGCCATCCACTTTCTCGGCAATTTCCACATAAATTTCTAAAGGCGAGGAATCACCGTAGTCAGTAATTTTAATTTCCTGAAACCGGTAATACAGAGACTCATTTGATGTAGGCGTAAATTCCGGACTTACCAGCGAAAATTCAGAGAGTCCAAATAATGGTCCCTGAGTTCCATCCAAGTAAATAAATGAGCCTGCAGGTTTTTCTATGCCGGAATAATTAAACAATCCTTTCGCTTTCCAAGCACTATTAGATAAAGGCCCTTCTATTCCCGTAACATACCAATCGTCATCAGCCGCCGCAGTGTCAGTAAAAACACCTGGCCTCCCTGACGAAAAATCCTGAAACCAGCCCCCGGCAAAAACCGAAGCGCTGATAAAAAACACTAATAAACTAAAGAAAATCTTTTTCATATATTTGAAATTAAAATTAAAAAATACACTAATATCTTATTACCAAGCGGCAAAACTAATTATTTATTGTCAGATAAACAATGTATTTTTAATTAAAGTTACAATTATGTGACATAAATACCGTGAATAGGGTATTTTGGTTTTTAACCCCGCGCCGGATATGCCTGTCGTCCCCGCATAGAATGCGGGGGAGGGGGGCAGTGCTTTCAACCTCTGATTCGAACAATTATCAATTATCAATTAAAATAAACGGATTGCTTCTGGCTTCGCCCCGCTGGTGACGCAGTGAGGTTGAAATACCGCAGCCGTCACCAGCGAACTGCGAAGCAGTGAAGCAGTATAGAACACGGATGAGACGGATAAAACGGATTTTTACTGAATATTTCTTTTAATGATTAATGATTAATTTATTTTCATCGCAGAGTTGGTAATTTTAAATGGAAATCACAAATTTATTTCTGCCTTCGGGAACATTTTTAAAAAACAGACTTGAAACCCACTTTCGGGAACTCACATTTTTAAAAATCAGACTTGAAACCCACTTTCGGGAACTCACATTTTTAAAAATCAGACTTGAAACCCACTTTCGGGACTTACATTTTTAAAAATCAGACTTGAAACCCACTTTCGGGAACTCACATTTTTAAAAAAAGTAATTGAAAACCAGTTTCGGGACTAACATTTTTAAAATACGTACTTGATGAACACAAAACGGAAGTAACAAAGTAAAAAATAACATACAAGAACCCCTAACTAGCGACTAAAATTTTTAAAAATCAGACTTGAAAACCACTTTCGGGAAATAAATTTTTAAAAATCAGACTTGAAACCCACTTTCGGGAACTCACATTTTTAAAAACAGACTTGAAAACCACTTTCGGGACTTACATTTTTAAAAATCGGACTTGAAACTCACTTTCGGGAACTCAC
>JAIRNV010000114.1 GCA_031257875.1 Dysgonamonadaceae bacterium | reverse complement strand
GGGGGGGGGGAATTGTTAAAACTGCCCAAACGGCCGCCTAAAATAATCAGAGGAATGAAATTATGTATCCCTCCTGTTTTTAAGGAATTGTCGAAGTGGTACAGAAATTGGAGACTGTTAAACACACTTCGTCAACAAAATAAAATGAATCGCAGTACGTAACATAAAAAATAAATAATCAACAACTAAAAAAAATGAAAAAACATTTAGCTTTATTTTTGTGCATTTATGCAACAGGTCTAACCTCTTTTGCACGGGAAAACAAAGAAATTACCAAAAACCTGAAAGGCGCTTTTACAAGCGAAGTTTTCCAGTTGTCCGGATTCGGACAGATAGCCGGCATTGTCAGCGAGCATCCCAACCAGGGTCTTGCAAATCCGGCAACAAACAGTTCTTTCGATATTGCCAAAGCGCGGCTTACGGCCGCCGGGAAATTAGGCAATAAAAAACAGTTCGGATATCTGCTGATGTATGATTTCGAACATACGGCACGACTGCAGGAACTGTACGGCGAATGGCTTCCTGCGGATGCAATCAGTGTACGCTTCGGACAATACAGCATTCCCTTCACTATCGAAAACCAGATGTCGCCATCACGGATAGAAACCGTTCATTTTTCCCGTTCAGTCGACGCCATGGCGGGAAGTTCCGGCGATTTCAACCAGTTTGAACATGGTGGAGGAATAAAAGGCAAGGCCGGACGGGACGCCGGATTACAGGTATCGGGACGCCTTTTCAAAAAAGACGACTTCTTTCACATCGAATACTTGACCGGATTATTCAACGGTACCGGTCTTAACACCAAAGACAATAACAACCGCAAGGATTTTATCGGGACAGTGTACTACTATCCTGTCAAAGCGTTGAGAATCGGTGGATCCGTTTATTTCGGCAAACTGGACACACCTGCCCGCAACGATATACCGTCCGCCGTACAGGGAAAACACGGACGCAACCTTTGGACAGTCGGAGCGGAATGCAACAGTAAAAAATTTTATGCCCGAACAGAATATATTTCGGGCAATAACGGCGGATTGGAACGGGAAGGCTATTACGGTTCCGCCGTTTGGAAATTTGCTCCCGATAAATGGGAAGTTTTGGGAAAATATGAATATTACGATAAGGACAAGTCTATTAAAGATAATGAAATCAGCGATATAACCGTAGGCGTTAATTATCATTTGGCTTACCTGACTTATATTCAATTAAACTACATTTATACGGACAATAAAATAGACGGGACAAACAGCGCCGTAGTCATGCAATTGCAAGTGTTCTTTTAAAATCTTTCCTGACAGGAGTAGATTCCAACTTCTGCGCGGCATATTTTAAAGAATCGGGTGTCGATTCCAAAAATTGCAGGATTTTTTTTTACAAACAATCATTAGAAATGAAAAGACGTGATTTTTTTAAAACAAGTGCAGCGTTAGGGGTTGCGGCTCTGACATTCGACAAGCTGCAAGCCGCAATGGAAACAAATACAGTGATGGTGGAAACACTCCCCGACATGGTTGCCGTAATGGGCGACGAACCGACGCAACTGTTAGACAGGGCGTTGAAAGAAATGGGCGGTATCGGGAAATATGTCAAAAAAGGCCAGAGCGTAGTGATTAAACCCAATATCGGCTGGGACAAACGGCCTGATTTTGCAGCCAATACCAATCCCGAACTGATAAAAGCGCTGGTGGAACAGTGTATCAGGGCAGGCGCAGGGAAAGTAACCGTGTTCGACCATACCTGCGATAACTGGCAAAAGTGCTACGAAAATTCCGGCATCAGGAAAGCGGCCGAAGCGGCTGGCGCTACCGTTATCCTTACCAACGACGAAGTTTATTATAAGGAAGTGAAACTTCCACAAGCCCGGATTCTGAAATCGGCCAAAATACATCAGGCATTGCTGGAAGCCGATGTCTGGTTTAACGTGCCTGTACTGAAACATCATGCCGGTGCACAAATGTCGGTTGCGATGAAAAATTACATGGGTATTGTGTGGGACAGGCCTTATTTTCATGCCAATAATTTACAGCAATGTATTGCCGATATTTGTACATGGCAAAAAAAACCGGCCTTAAACATTGTCGACGCCTACCGTTGCATGCGCAAAAACGGACCGCAGGGCCGTTCGGTTTCCGATACCAGCGTACTGAAAACGCTCATCGTTTCCAAAGATATTGTTGCCGCCGATACGGCTGCTATCGGCCTGTTCAATCAGGTTCAACCGATGGATATTAAAAAAGTCGGGCATATTGCAAACGGGGAAAAACTGAATTTGGGAACGCAAAACATCGGCAAATTAAATGTAAAGAGAATTAAGATATAAGCTGATGAAATTTAATATCCTAAAAACAGTCAGGCTCGTACTCGCGCTATTGATTTTTATTCCTTTGCTTCTTTTTTTCTGTGATTTTACGAATATTTTACCCCGTTCGCTGCACGGACTGGCTCACATTCAGGTTGTTCCGGCTATTTTATCGGGAAGCGCAGGCATTTTAACCGGCTTATTTTTGCTGACTTTTCTTTTCGGACGGGTTTATTGTTCGGTGATTTGTCCATTGGGTATTTTGCAGGACATAATCACATGGTTTACAGGTAGAGGAAAGAAAAAAAACAGGAAAAGACACCGGTTTTCTTATGCGAAGCCTCAAACAGTACTGCGTTATTCCCTGCTGACTGTTTGCATCCTGTTTCTGATTTTCGGAATCACCGTACCGGTTTTGTACTTAGACCCTTACAGTAATTTCGGACGAATTGCGGTCAATCTTTTCCGTCCGATAGTAATGGAAGGAAATAACCTGATAAATTGGATAGCGCTGAAATTCAACAACTACGATTTTTATCATGTGACGGTTTATACCGTTACGGGTCTTTCGCTGTCAATTGCGGTTATTGCGTTGCTGGTTACTGGTATAACGGCGCTTTTCAGAGGCCGTTTGTTTTGCAATACGATTTGTCCGGTCGGTTCATTGTTGGGGATTATCTCCCGATTTTCCGTTTTCAGGGTCGTTTTAGACCAATCGAAATGTACGGGTTGCGGACTGTGTGAAAGCGCCTGTAAATCGCAGTGCATCAACAGCAAAGAAAAGACGACAGATCATTCCCGTTGCGTGGCCTGTTTCAACTGTTTGGACAGATGCAAGGCCAATGGCATAAAATATCAGTTTGCGTATAAGCAAACTGATGAAATACCTTGCCATTCACGCCGTTCTTTCCTTTTGACAGGCGCCGGCGCGGTGGCGACACTCTCATTCATTCCCGCATGGGCAAGAAAAGGCGAAACGGCAGACCCTGCCAAACTTACACCGGTTACGCCTCCAGGATCGAAAAGTCTGGCGCATTTCAAAAAACACTGTACGGCTTGCCACTTGTGTATTACGCACTGTCCGCAACAAATCCTCAAACCTGCGGGATTTAATTTCGGATGGGATTATGCTTTCAAACCGCATTTGACATTTTACGAATCGGCTTTTTGCAACTACGAATGTACGGTTTGTTCGGAAATTTGCCCGAACGGTGCGATTGAGCGGTTAACAGCCGAAGAGAAATCGGTAACTCAAATCGGAATCGCCCGGTTCGATATGGAGCGTTGCGTGGTTTATACCGACCATACCTCCTGCGGCGCCTGCTCGGAACACTGTCCTACGCGGGCGGTGAAAATGGATCCTTACGAAGGCGCTTTGACTTTGCCGCATGTGTATGACGAACTGTGTATCGGCTGCGGCGGATGCGAATCGATTTGTCCGGTGCGTCCGGTGAAAGCGATTAATGTTCAGGCTGTTGATGTACATCAAACAGCAAAAAAAGAAAAAGAAGAACAAATTGAAGAAGTAGATCAGGACAGTTTGGACTTTGGATTTTGACAGCTGCGCAGTAAGTGGGAAATAAACAGGATACAACAGTTAACATAGCTGTTTCTGTTGCACCTTTGACTAAAAGACAAGACACTTTGGATTGATTATAAGCGAAATATTTGAATATTTAAAAATAATTGTTTTGAAAGTAAATCTCTATTAAGAGTTAAGCAACAAGAATTATAGTTTGAGTTGAAAAATATTCAAATTAGTATTGAATTTTCATATTTGAATGAAAATAATTTTGGAGAAAGTTTTATAAATATTTCAGATATGGATTTTTCCTTACTTGAAACTGAACAAATAGATAAAATTTTTTTTACAAAAATCAATTGGATTATTTAAAGGTGACAATACAAAAAAAGGGTGTATGACAAATTGCACAACTTATTCAGGAAATAATTATCTTTGCACTTATATAATAGAGTTTATGTAAATTAAATTTTGCATATTACGCGCGCAAGCGTATCTTTGCAGAATGAAATATATGGATTATCACAACAACGAAAAGAAATTCCGTTCCCTGACGGGTCTTAGCC
>JAIRNV010000068.1 GCA_031257875.1 Dysgonamonadaceae bacterium | reverse complement strand
TGATTTGCACAGATTGTCGCGCCCCCTCTATCGCCCTCTATCGCGCCCCCAATCGCTGCGCTTCATTGATACAATTGATGCAATTATGATGCAATTGATGCAATTATGATGCAATTCTTATTCGCTCAGTATATAAAAACTTCCTGCTCCTTTCAATTCGCTATATTTCAGTATGTTTTTTTCTACCAATTCACTAAAATCACGAGTAGTCGTAATCCTTGAAACACCATTGATTTCCTGATACTCACTATTTGTGATTTTCCCTTTCTCTTTCAGATACAGTACTGCTTTTATTTGCCTGTCGTTCAGTCCCAATTTCTGTAATTCCTTTTCCGAAAATCTATCTTTGAAAAGCATTACGATAAAACCGCCTTCTTTTTCGTTCATTTCGGGCACAGGTAGTCCTGCTGATGTGCATGAATTTACAATTTTCATTATGCCGCTACCCCACGAATCAATGTATCCGCCACGAAAACAGGCTTCTGCAAGTACCGGATTACGAGGATGCGAAGAATGCAATTGTTTGAGTTGTGATAAAGAGATACTTGCGGGCAAACCTCCATCGTTCCAAACGAACATTTTATTGTCATACACACGAATTTGCGTAGGCGCACCCATATAATAATGTGGCACGAGTTTCAATCATATCGTCCCACGTATGACCGGCGCGTTTGAGTAAAAATTCGGTCAATGCCGCTCCTGTCAATTCCTGCTTTACGCTTCCACTACGGTAATAGTATCGGCCTCGCAACGAAACCGGTACGGAATAGGGTTGAACAACAACTTCAATAAAATGTTTGTCGTTGTCTTGCAAAAGATTGACTTCAGCAATAATTCCAATAAGGTTTTTGATTTTGTTGGGAATATCGTCCATCAATCGTTTGTAATCTTCTACGCCAATCACATTACCGACATCATCCTTGCCTATATAAAGCCGTCCACCCTGTGCATTAGCAAAGCCGCAAATCCATTTGAGATAGTCATCGTGCCATGAGGACTTGTATTCTATGTTTTGTTGTTCGGGCATAAGATAAAATTATTTGATTCGTATATTAAAAAGAGTTATCCTCTTATATCCGTCATTTTTATCAATCAATTAAAAATCGAGCGCAAAATTACAACAAAAATAAATTTCGCAAAAATTTTTTTTCCTCTTGTCTCCCCCTCATTTAAGAGTTAAGAACTAAGAGTTAAGAGTTGGCTGGCGCAAAAAAAATCCCGCAGGGATGACACTTTATTAACCGTATGCTTTAGCTTACGGACAGAGGACATATAAGTTAAGAACTAAGAGTTAAGAGTTAAGAGTTGGCTGGCGCAAAAAAAAATCCCGCAGGGATGACACTTTGTTTTGATTCTCAAAAGCACAAATGCAATGACGCTTTATGCTTCATAATACGGCATTTATAAAAAGCGTCATTATGAAGAACACCGTAGGTGTTCAATATGAATAACCCCGAACAAGCGTCAGCGCAGTTCGGGGATAAGCCAACCCCGCACATCAACACCGAAGGTGTTGAACTACTTCGTAGTTCCAAAGGGTATCGACCTGCCCCGTGCTACGCTGCGCTTGCACGGGGTTATTCATCGGATTTTGGTACAGGATAGTTCAGATACACAGGATTTAATGTCAAAAAGAGCTCAATTTGTGGCAACTAACAAATACAGTCAAAAAAATATTACTATTTTGTAATTAAAAATATAAGTAGTATCTTTGTAGCCAATAAATATAGCTATTATGTATATACAACGTAACGTAACTCACATAAAAGGAAAGGAATACAGGGCAACACTGCTGTGTTCCAAATATCGTGAAGGGGGTAAAGTCAAGACAAAAGTGGAGGCAAATCTTTCACATTTATCTGAAGAATTAATAAATGGGATACAAAATTTATTGAAAGGAAAACCAGTTTCGAAAACCGGTCAAAAGACAGAAAAAACAGTATCCATTAAAGATATCGGAGTAAGTCGCTGCATAGACTATGCTTATCCATTCTTGTTGAACAGTATAATGAAAGATTCCCATATAGATGAAGTTCTTTCCCGTACACTTCCATCCTGTAACGTCGGACTGGTAAAAGCGATGATATTGGGAAAAATCATAACAGGCGGGAGCAAGTTAAGTATATTTAACTGGCTCAATCGAGAAACAGATATAGCAAATCTGTCAGGAGTGGATACGACTTCATTGAAAGTCAAGGATCTATACCGAGTATTAGGTTCCATACCATATTATCAGCAAACAATAGACAGTAAATGGTTTCGTTATCATCATACATCAAGTCGTATGTACCTATATGATATAACCAGTACATATTTTGAAGGTACTCAGAATGTACTGTCAGCTTTTGGATATAACAGGGATAAGAAAAGCGGAAAAAAGCAGATATGTATCGGCTTAATCTGTGATGAGACAGGTTTTCCGTTAAAAGCCACTGTTTTTGATGGCAATACGGCAGACACTACCACTGTAAGAGAGCAGATTTTATCACTGAAAAACGAGTTAGGTATCAAAGAACTTGTTTTTGTGGGTGATCGCGGTATGCAAATCATATACCATCTTGAAAATGACGAAGACTTAAAAGAGACAGATATAAACTTCATCACCGGTCTCACCCGTTCGGAGATAGAAGACCTTCTCAAAAGACAAGTCATTCAGCTAAGTCTTTTCAGCAAGGATTTGGCAGAAGTGACCGAAGGCAACAAACGTTATGTTCTCTCTGTCAATCCGGAACTGGAAGCATCCGGAAAACTCTATCATCAACACAAAAAAGACCATACAGATATGTTGCTGAAACTAATAGAAACTTCATGGAAAAATCGCAAATTTCAGAATATGGAAAATGAGTTGAATCTTCAAAAAGGCAAGTCAAAGAATAAAAAGTTGAAAACATCCTTTAGCTTCAAAGATATCGACAACTATAAAAAAAGAGTTTATAAAGTGCTTGATACCTGTAAAATGACTTCCTATTATTCAATAGATACAATTGATAATGATACTTTTAAGATAAACTTCAATCGGGAAGCATTCGAACATACGGAGAGCCTGTTTGGAAAATATATTGTTTGCACAAATGTAAACGACAAAACTTTAAATACTGAAATGGTACGAGCACAATATAAAAATCTTCAACACGTCGAGCATGTGTTTCGAGACTTGAAAAGTGACAATATCTGCATACGTCCTGTTTATCACCGAAACGAAGCTCAAACCAGAGGACATGTACAAATATGCATCTTTGCTTATGCTATAATCCATGAAATGGAAAAAAAAATTTATCCTTTCCTTAAAACATTTAATGAGACTAATAACTCCCAATTGTCCTTTAATGACATTATTGCCGAAATTAAAAATGTCAAATTGTGCGAGTTAAAAATCGGGAAAAATGAAAAACTTTTTGCTATTCCTGATTTGAACCCGATACAAAAAAAGATTTTTAAACTGTTTAACTTTAATCCTGATGACATGATTACGTAGTAACTAATTTTTTTAAAAACAATAATTAATGCGCTGAAAATAAATGACATACCAGACCAAAATCCGTTATACAGTAAGAAGCAGTATCCAATCCAAGCACAATTCCTTGCTGTCCGGCTAATGGCCATTGGAATTATTGATATATTTATTGCCTTTCGTCCCTTCGTGCTTTCGTGCTTTCGTGCTTTCGCGCTTTCTGCTTTTCTATTTAAAATTATTTTTTCGTGTTTTGATAAAATTAGAAAGCATGGAAGACAAATGTTTTGCCTTATTAAATAACAGGGTAAAATCATCAGGACTTATGTATTTCAATTCTTTAGCCAAATAAAGCTGTGTTCTGACTTCACCGCATGAGCCTTTAGCAATAAACAGGAATTGTACAAACTCTTTATTTGTTTGACGTTCGTACCCTTCCGAAATATTGGATGGTATAGATACCGCCGCCCGTTGTATCCGGTCTTTAAAACCATAATCCTTACATTCTTTCATTGATGCGTAAATCTTTACACATAATCGCATTCCTTCTTTCCAGATTTCCAAATCTTCAAAACAATCAATCGTTGCCATATTTATTATTATTTAAGTTTATAACCTTCTTCTGCTTCCTGCTTCCTGCTTTCTGCTTCCTGCTTTCTGCTTTCTGCCCATTATGCATGACAGCGAGTGTTTAATTGAAGTTCCACGCTGTTTGTCGTTACCCAAAAAACGTAATTGCCGGCAGGATACAGTAAGTCAAGTCGTTGCCGGATGTTTGAAAACCCGGAATTTGCTCCTTCATCCTGTCCACTTCCAGCCGGACATGCTCATTTTCCAGCCGGCTGATTTGCATTTTATCCTCCATCCAAAGCCGCAGCAATATCGTCAACGATACCCCGGAAAGGTATATCACGTAAAACGCAAAATATGAAACCGAGTCGAGCAGGCTCACCCAACTATAGTCCAAATATCCGGATATGTTTGAAAATTAATATATGTCTGGTGCGAAGCAATTAACGCCAAAGACAGGATAAGCAGGAGATGCCTCCGGATCCGAAACCGGGCCGGTGAAAAAATCGTATATCAATGAATCGTTTGCCATAATCTGTATCCTGTTTTTTTCGGGGCAAAGATACCGTTTTTATCTGACTGACGTAAAAAAGCCAATTTATAGCTCATATTCCCGCTTGAAAAACAGCTTTTTATCCCTGACGACGACGTATGCAGCCAAAACAAGCAACAGCGCGGTATAAGAACCGACAGCCCATAAAACAGCGCCGTATGCCGGTAGCCGCCGATAATGGAATTTACTTTTACGTTGCTCATGTCGTTTAATTTATTTGAAGACAAAAATAATTCATCGGAGAAAGCGATTTGAAAATATGAGACGGAATGGCTTGTTTTAGCGACAAAACACCGTTTTTTCGCAGTAAAATCAAAAAATCCTCTGACAAGCCACTTGTCTTCCAACGGCAGATTGTTTTTATATCGGGACAATACATACGTCGATTTATCCCCGTATGGCCACTCCACATCGGTATTCCTGAACTCCTGAAAGGTGTTGTTATTCCCCATAATGGCAGTGTCGATAGAATCATAAAATACCCTGTATTCATGCCTGTCCGGAATGATGCCGGACAATTCGGGCAAGCCGTCCAATCCTCTGTCGGGAGGTGCAATAAAACCCTATTTATATATAAGGCTTGCACTTACGCAAATAATTATTTATCAAAAGGTTTGGTTTTTCAATAAAATGTCGTAGTTTTGCGCCCGGTTTTTATGCAGACAAAGGGTAGTCAGAAGCGGTCGGACAAGTATTTAAAATCCGCTCCAATTCGTACCCCATAAAACAAAAACGACATCTTATCTTACTGTTCTACAGGTAATTTCTGAATTTTTAAAAAGTCCCTGCGGGACGACACTTTATGTGAACCGTTATATTTTGTTTATTTTGCATCGCTAAAATAAATGGATTGCTTCGGACTTCGCTCTCGCAATGACGGATACCGAACATTTCCTTAAATTGACGACATTGCGCCGAGCCTGGGTAAACCATTAAACGATTTTATTTATGAAAGCAATAAAATAAAGCGAATAATATTTGTGAAGACAATCGAAGACGCTCTAAAAATATTCAATAAATAAATTTTTAAAGAATGGCATGGGTTTTACTTATACTTGGAGGCATTTGTGAAGTCGGATTTACTACCTGTTTGCAGGAATCCGACAATCTTACTAACTGGAGCAAAAATTGGTCGTGGGCAACCGGATTTTTTGTGTTATGTTTTTTTAGCATGTATTTACTTAATGCAGCGGCAAAGCATATTCCGATGGGAACCTGCTATGCTGTGTGGACGGGCATTGGCGCTGTGGGTACGGTGCTTGTGGGAATATTTGTGTATCACGAGCCTGCAAGCCTGTGGCGGATTATTTTCATTTTTACGCTCGTCTCAAGCATTGTGGGATTGAAAGTTGTATCGCATTAAATTAAAATTGAGATGGAAGTACAGCAACAATCCCAGTCTCGGTGTAGCGTCCACGCTACGGCAGATTAAAAGCAAGGCTACAGCCTTGCCTGAAGCCAAATTTTACAAAGTTTCGCTTTGTTGCAAGCCTGGACGCTTACTGTTGACTCGACGTAGCGGGGGATATTGCCAACTTGTTTACTTGTCAACTCGTTTACTTGTCAACTTACCAACTCATAACTTGCATCATATTATGATTATAGGTCTCTCAGTAAATCACGCAGAAGAAAAATCCTGCATCGCCGACGCTTACGTAAACGCAACGGTCAAAGCGGGCGGAACGCCCGTTTTGATTCCGCTTGTTACCGGCAAAGCCGTTCTGGAAAATATTATCTCTCATATCGACGGACTGATTCTATCCGGCGGCGGCGACATCCATCCTTCTTTTTTCGGTGAAGAATTGCATCCGGCCGTCACCGACTGCAATCTTGAACGGGATAGGTACGACCTCGCACTGATTCATGCGGCAATTGAACGGCAAATGCCGGTTTTGGGCATCTGCCGCGGTCATCAGGCGCTTAATGTCGCTTTCGGAGGTACGTTAATTCAGGATATACCTTCTCAAGTTCCCGACTCAAAAATTGTTCATGACCAAGCGGAAGCCCGTGAAGTCGCAAGCCATTCGGTGCGAATCAATCCGGAATCCAAACTGTATCAAATTGTCATGCAAAGCGATTTGCGGGTCAATTCATTTCATCACCAGGCGGTGAAAACCGTTGCTCCCGGATTCCGGGCGGTTGCATTTTCCGAAGACGGGCTGGTGGAAGCCATCGAATCGGATGAAGGAAAAACAATCCTTGGCGTACAGTGGCATCCGGAAACAATGGCCGTCGCCGGCAATACCGCGATGACCGATATTTTCCGGTATTTTGTCAGGGAAGCTGCTTTGTATGCGAAGGCGAAAGAAATTCACAAGGAAATCATTACGCTTGATTCGCATACCGATACGCCGATGTATTTCAAATACGGTATCAATATCGGGGAAACAAATCCGGTTTTAAAACTGAATCCGAAGGATTTCGGCATGGAGTCGGAAGAAAATACAGACTATACGCTAAAAACGGATATTCCGAAAATGAAACAGGGAATGCTGGACGCGGCGGCGATGGTCGCTTATCTCCCGCAGGGTGCACGCACGGAGGAAGCCTCGAAAAGAGCCGCCGGCGAAACCCTGTCCGTTCTTGATACTTTAATCGGGCAAATTGAGAAAAACAAAAATACGGCCGGACAGGCAAAGACCTCAGCCGACCTCCGGCGAATAAAGAGAGAAGGGAAAAAAGCCATCCTGGCGGGCGTCGAAAACGGTTACGGAATCGGGAAAGACCTTTCCATCCTGCAAAAACTCGCCGACCGGGGCGTTGTGTATATCACCCTGTGCCACAACGGACACAACGATATTTGCGATTCGCACAAAGGTACGCCCGAACACAACGGGCTGAGCGAATTTGGGAAAGAAGTTGTCCGGGAAATGAACCGGCTGGGCATTATCGTCGATATTTCCCACACTTCCGAAAAGACCTCTTTCGATGTGCTGGAAATAAGCCGCCATCCGGTCGTCGCTTCCCATTCGTCCGTCAAAGCCCTGTGTAACAGTACCCGCAATATTTCCGACAGACTGATGAAAGCCATTGCCGAAAAAGGCGGTGTGATTCAAGTGTGCCTTTACGGAGGATTTATCAGGGAAAAAGGCAGGGCTACAGTTGAAGATGCCGTCGATCACATTGATTATATTGTACAGAAAGCCGGAATCGACCATGTGGGTATCGGCTCTGATTTTGACGGCGGCGGCGGACTGACCGGCTTAAAAGATACAGGCGAAATGCTTCAGATTACGCTCGAACTGCTCCGGCGCGGATATTCCGAAAAAGCGACTGCCCAAATTTGGGGCGGTAATTTTATGCGGGTAATGAGAGCGGTAAAAAGATGAAACGGAGCCTGTTTATTTTCCTGTTTTTCTGTAGCTTTTTTCCGGGCTATTCTTTGGACGGCTTTATGTATCGCCTGATACTGAAAGACAAGGGAAATCCGCCTTTTTCCACAGAACAGCCGGAATTGTTTCTTTCCGGCAAATCCATACAGCGGCGGCTCAAACAAAATTTGGCCGTCGACAGCGCTGATTTGCCGATAGACGGGTCTTATCTCGAAGCCATTGCCAATACGGGCGCGGATATTCGCGCATACAGCAAATGGGCGAAAACCGTAACGGTTCGCTTTTCCGATTTATCGCTTGTTCCCCAACTTAAAAATTTGCCTTTTGTGGATACCCTGTATTGTGTCTGGAAAGGTTCATTCCCTCAACAGCTTATGTTTCGGGAAGACAAGTATGTGTTACAAAATGATACGGCAGAGAATAATCTCAACGGTTATGACGCCGGATTTGCTCAAATCGCTCTGAATAACGGGCATTTGTTGCACGCCGCCGGGTTTCGGGGAGAGGGAATGACCATTGCCGTTATCGACGGGGGATTTATCCATGCGGACGTCATTAATTATTTTGATTTTCAAAGAATTAAAGGCGTGAAAAGTTTCAGTCACGAGTTGAGCGACCCTTTGCAGGAAGGAGCCGACCATGGAACGAAAGCGCTTTCCTGTATGCTTCCCGACCGGCCGGGCGAACTGATTGGCACGGCGCCCGAAGCGGATTATTATCTGTTGCGGACGGAAGTCGATGGCGAGGAATATCCTGTGGAAGAAGATTATTGGGTTGCCGCTCTGGAATATGCCGACAGCATCGGTGCGGATATCGTAACTTCTTCCTTAGGTTACAGCGAGTTTGACGATTCTTTGATGAATCACGCGCACAGTCAATTAGACGGGAAATCGGTTCCGATAAGCATTGCGGCCGGTTTGGCGGCGTCCCGCGGAATGCTTTTGTTTAATGCGGCGGGAAATGAAGGAAACAAACCATGGGGAAAAATCATGTTCCCCTGCGATGCCTTGAATATGCTTGCGATTGGAGCTATAACCGGAGATTCAGCACGATCAAACTTTTCATCCGTGGGACATACCGCCGACGGACGGATAAAACCCGATCTGATGGCAATGGGGGCCGGCGTAACGGTAGTCAGCGGCTCCGGGCAAATCAACAGCGGCTCCGGCACTTCTTTCGCAACCCCTATTCTGGCAGGCCTGAGCGCCTGTCTTTGGCAGGCGTTGCCCGAACTTACCGGTTTTGAAATAATTGAGTTACTTCGGGAAACTGCAAATGCTTTTTCTCACCCCGATTCGTTGACGGGATTCGGAATTGCCGACGTCTATAAGGCTTATACCCGAAACAGAACCGGTTTGAAACCTGCCGGGACGGAAGATGCGGTTTACTTCTGCATCAATGCCCGTGAAAACCGTTTGTATTTGAATTTCAACCGTTTGAAAAATAATTCGCAGTTCGTTCTGGATATTTATTCCGGTGTGGGAATCAGGTTATTATCTGTCCCGAACGTATCTTCGCCGGTTGACATATCTTCTTTACCGGAAGGAATTTACATCGCCCGCCTGCAAACAGGCGGCAGACCGGTTTTTGTCCGGAAATTTATAAAAATGTAATCAATGGATTTTTTCACGCTTTCTCAACTCAACAATAGCCTTGCTTCGGCGGTAAAAAACGCTTTTCCCGAAACATACTGGGTGATGGCCGAAACTTCCGATGTGCGCGTGAGTAACCGCCACTGTTACCTGGAGTTTGTGGAAAAAAATCCGCTTACGAATGCTATTGTTGCAAAAGCCAGAGGCCGCATTTGGGCGAATGTTTATGCAACGTTGCAGCCCTGTTTTGAACAGGCCACCGGCCGGCGGTTTGATTCGGGATTGCGGGTGCTGGTCAGGGTTTCGGTGGAGCTGCATCCGGTCTACGGATACGGATTGACGGTTTATGACATCGACCCGGCTTATACTTTGGGCGATTTGCAGACTCAAAGGCAGGCAATCCTTCGCCGGTTGGAAGAAGAAGGGGTTTTGACTTTGAATAAAGAGTTGGAAATCCCTGTGCTACCCCAGCGGATAGCGGTCATATCCTCTCCCACAGCCGCCGGTTACGAAGACTTTTTAAATCACCTGGCCGGCAACCGTTTCGGATATGTTTTTTATCCGCGGCTTTTCCCGGCGCTCATGCAGGGCGAGCTGACCGAAGCGTCAATCATTTCGGCTCTGGATAAAATATTTGAATACAGGGATTTGTTTGATGTTGTAGTAATCATACGGGGTGGGGGAGCCACCTCCGATTTGGCTTCGTTCGATTCCTATCTGTTAGCGGCCAACTGCGCACAGTTTCCCCTGCCGGTTATCACCGGCATCGGTCATGAACGGGACGATACGGTTCTGGATTTTATTGCCCGCCACAGAGCGAAAACGCCCACTGCCGTCGCCGACTTCCTGATTGGTTGTGTAGCAGAAACCGCCGCCAGACTGTCTGACTGTCAGGCCGGAATAACCGAAGCCGCACAGGCCTTTTTGAAAACGTCTGCCGTCAACCTGCATACTTTGACTTCCCGTTTACCTTTGTCAGTCAATTCTTTGATTGAAAATAAAAAATCGAAACTGGAAATTATCCGGCTGCAAATACAAAATCTTGTCCGTCAAATGCTGTCCGGCCAACATTCCCTGTTGAAGGAAAAAGAATCTTTTTTCCGTCTGTCGTCGCCGAAACATATTTTGGCCAAAGGCTATTCAATTACATTAAAAAATGGGAAGGCCGTCAAATCGGTGAAAGAACTGCAGGAAGGGGATGCCGTTGAGACGCTTTTGGCCGACGGGAAAATTACAGGAACTGTTATTCGGATTTAATGGTTAGTGGTTAATGATTAATAATCGCAGCCGTCATTGCGAACTGCGAAGCAGTGAAGCAATCCGAAATTATCAATTATCAACTCATATTACCTCTGCGTAACATAAGTTATTGATAAATACGCTCATTCCCGCTTGCGCAGGAAAGACAGAGGCTTGCGACAATTTGAAATTCACCGGGCGTAATTCGCGTAATTTGCGTAATTTGCGTTCAAATGATATTACAACAGAGAAAACAAAAAAGGCGCCCAACGGACGCCTTTTTTCGTATAATTATGAAGTTGTGTGTTTATTTCACAACTACTTTCGCCACATTAGCGCCGTTCTTCACGATATAGATTCCTGCCGGAACCGCTACCGTTTGATCCGGAGATGTAACTGCCTGCGTTGTTACCAGACGGCCATCAACGGTGTAGACAGATACCGCGCCCGATGCGTTTACTATTTTCACGCCGCCGGCTACTCCGTAAACCTTCGCCTGAGCGGCGCCGGTTACTTTAATGCCGGTTTCGATGCCATAATCTTCAGCTTTACCCCATGTGAAGCTAAGTTTATCCGTATTCGAGAATTTCAAATTCAATCCGGCGCTGCTTAAGAAACGATTCTCGTCGCTGAACAATACAATCGCAAATCCATC
>JAIRNV010000008.1 GCA_031257875.1 Dysgonamonadaceae bacterium | reverse complement strand
TTGAGAATTGACAATGAAGAAAATAATTATCAATTCCTGGATTGCTTCACTGCTTCGCAGTATTGGTCGTATCTTCGTTACTGCCGGCAATAATCCCGTCAGGGATTACAGTTCGGTAGAAACGTTTGATCGCACAGCGCCCCGCATGACGTCAGTTATGCGGACAAATGCCGCATCTCTGCGGGATGCCGGTGAAGGCAGGGGAACGCTATTTTCTACCGAACTTTGCATCTCTACGAGATGCCGGGTTGTTTTTTAATTGAGAATTGATAATGAAAAAAAATAATTATCAATTCTCAATTGCCGGATTGCTTCACTGCTTCGCAGTTCGCCGGTGACGCGGCGAGGTTGAAATAATGATTAATGATTAATGATTAATGGTTAATAACCGCAGCCGTCATTGCGAAGGCGAAGCCTGAAGCAATCCGGACATGAATTATTAACTCATGTTATCCTTCGCTCGGGTTGACGAGCAAACAAGTCCATAAGTTCCTTTTCTCGTTAACTCGTTTACTAATAAATAAACAAATAAACAATTAAGTCATGAAGAAAAATGTACTCTTAGCGGTAACGATCCTGGCCGCATGTTTGAGCGCGAACGCTCAGTTCACGACGACCAAAGCGTTGAAGACGGGGACTGCCCTTCCGCAGCGTTCCGCGCCGCAGATAAAACCGGAAAGAATCGGGAAAGTGGAAAAAGTTGCAAAAGCACGGTTCAATCCGAATCTTGTTCCGGTAAAGGAAGTGCTTTCGAGCCGGAAACTGAAAAACGGGTCGGAGTTGCGCCTTGTCCGGCTGGAAAACGGCATGGTCAAAAAGCAGTTTCTTCATGCGGAAAAAAAATTGCAGCGTAAAATCATACCCCCTGCAAAATCAAACCGGAATGTCGATCTGAGGGCAGGCGCCGCATCCGACGAATCCCTGTTTGAAGGATTTGAAGGATGGGACATGGAAGCGGATGACTGGGACTGGATCCCGGAAGGATGGACAGACGAAAGCCACGCCGGCTCGGTTTCGCATTTGACTGGTGTTTATGGGGATGAATACAATTTCACGTGGAGGACGTCTCCCTTTAATCCTAAAAGCGGACAATACAGTGCGGGCGTTCAATTTGCCTTTCCGGTAGATACCCTGAGCGGCGAGGATACGGTAACGTACAATCCGCCCCCGCAGGATGAATGGCTGATTTCCCCGCCGGTAACCGTCACACAGGCGGATTATGTTTTTGCTTTCGATTTGTATTACGATCCGTTCTTTGCCCGTTTTAATTTACACATTGATGAGAATAACGATACAACAGTGGTATTTGACGCCATGCACACCGTTGTCGAAGCCCTGATTTCTACCGACGGCGGCAGTACATGGACTAAAAAGTGGGATAACAGGGCAGATGCTGCCCAATATACGGAAGACGAACTTGAGTATATGCTATATTATGGCGCGCCCTGGATCGAGGTTGCCATTGATTTGGAGGAATATCACAACCGGGATATTCAAATCGCTATCCGTTATTGGGACGATGGCGGGGAATCGGTATATGTAGATAATGTAACGGTTGGCTATGTGGTGGTGGCGCCGGAAGTGCCGAAAGTGCCGGAAGTTTCCTACCGCCGTCCCGAGGGCCATCTGATTTCCGGTTTATCTACGGATTATCTTGCCTTTTCCCCCGAGGAAGTAAATCTGACTGTCGGACATGCCTATACGCCCACCTTGTGGGAAGGAAACGTAAAATACCATGAATCCGTCGGTTGGAGTTTCAACGACGGGGAAGGAAATCCGGTAGAAACATTTATCGGTGAAAATCCGACCGTATCGCTTCCTTACAACCTCTATGAAACACCCCTGTTGACGGCGTGGGGAAAAGGCGGCACCAGCGCCGAATTTCAATTGGGTAGCGCGGACGACAAATTGATGCTGCTGGGCTATCCAAACATTTGGCAGGCAGAGGATGATAATGGCAACCTGTATGACGTGGCATTAGGTTTGGGAAACTACGATTTGCAATATGGATTTATGATCTATTCCGACCTCAATGCGGAAGATTTAGCCGGCTTAGGGACATACAAAGGCGTTGCCAATTATTTTGAAAAACCCGCCGCCAAATACCTGTTTGAGCATTTTTATGTACATCTGGGTAATATTGTCGCCAAACCGGATGAGCCCGTCAAATTAAACATCTATGCCGTGGATGAAGACTATAATGTGGGCGAAATCATCGCTTCGTCGGAAGCCTGGCCCGAAGAGTTTATTCATGCCTTTAACGATACCATTGTCGTTAACTTTGGCGAGTCTGTTATATATAAATATTATACCGTTCCATTTAAATTTAAGGCGATAGACCCGGAAACCGGTCGTGAATACGACAGTTATATAGAAATCGAAGACCACTTCCTGGCCGAATTTTACAATTATCAGTCTGCCGATATATTTTTCCAGTATGAAGATCATCCGACCGGCGAGGGTTATGCTTATGTCACTTTTGAAGAAGATGTTAATCATGAAGACCTCCTCTATCTGGGCGCCACTTCCGCCCTCTTTGATACTGACGCTACATTTCCTTTTTTGTTCGCGGAAGAAGATAATGAATTTGCCGCCCTCGCTGCCGGCGGCGACAGGGAATTTACGGTCGGTACATACTGGGCGGCAAGTGCATGGTGGTTAAAAGAAGAACTTCCCGACTGGATTACGATAGAAGATATGGTTCATCAGGGCGATATTTATTATACGCTGTCTTTCGCCGTAGCCCCGCTGCCGGAAGACGTACCCGGACGCAGCGCCAACGTGACCGTTCAGGCGCCGGGATGCGAGATGACCTTAAAGTTCAAGCAGGGCGACGCCGACTGGTTTTCAGGTATCAATACAGTCGATTCAAAGACCGTTAAAGTTTTCAGTCAGGGCGACCGTTTCGTACTCACCTGTCCGGCAGGAACTTCTTCCGTAGCCGTTTACAGCGTGGCGGGACAGAAGTTTGCCGAATACGCCCTCAATTCAGCAGGGACTTATTCGATTCCGGCGGCTCGCCTGCCCAAAGGCGTTTATATCCTGAAGTTTGCGGGGAAAACGAATGAGACGGTGAAAGTGGTTAAATAGTTTTTATTTCACGTTACTAAGCGGTACATTGCAAACAGGGCTGTCCGGTTTTCCGGACAGCCCTGTTTTTACAGGATTATAAAAATTCTCCATTCTCAATTAGTTTTCCTCCCGAATCTGCACCCGCCGGATTTTCCCGCTGATGGTCTTCGGCAATTCATCTACAAATTCGATGATGCGCGGATATTTATACGGGGCGGTTACTTTTTTCACATGTTCCTGAATTTCTTTGACCAAGCCGGGGCCGGCTTTTGCTTTATACTGTTGAGCGAGAATAATGGTTGCCTTTACCACCTGCCCGCGCACTTCATCGGGAACTCCCGTAATAGCACATTCTACAACGGCCGGATGAGTCATTAGCGCGCTTTCCACTTCAAACGGGCCGATGCGGTAGCCCGAACTTTTAATCACATCGTCGTTGCGGCCTACAAACCAGTAGTATCCATCTTCGTCGCGCCAGGCGATATCGCCGGTATAATACACATTGTCATGGTAAACCTGCCGGGTCAGTTCCGGGTCGAGGTAGTAACCCATAAACAGTCCTACCGGTTTGACGCGGTCGGTGCGGAAAATGATTTCACCCTGTTCGCCGTCTTCGGCGCTTCGCCCATCGGCAGTCAGCAAGTCCATGTCGTAAGCGGGACTGGGTATTCCCATCGAACCGGGTTTCGGTTCCATCCACGGATAATTGGCAATCGAGACGGTCATTTCCGTTTGCCCGAAGCCTTCCATCATTTTGACGCCGGTGGCTTTGTAAAACTCCTCGAATACAACGGGATTGAGCGGTTCGCCGGCTACTTCGCAATACTTTAACGAAGAAAGGTCGTATTTTGAAATGTCTTCCAGTATCAAAAAACGGTAAACCGTAGGGGGAGCGCAGAATGAAGTTACTTTGTAATCCTGCATTACACGCAGCATGTCGGCGGCGGTAAATTTTTCGTGGTCGTACACAAAAATGCAGGCGCCCATGATCCACTGTCCGTACAGCTTTCCCCAGGCGGCTTTCGCCCATCCCGTATCGGCTACGGTCAGGTGCAAATCGTTTTCTTTCAGATTTTGCCAGTAGCCTGCAGTAATGATGTGTCCCAAAGGATAGGTATAATTATGGATCACCATTTTAGGCTGGCCGGTAGTGCCGGAAGTGAAATACAGGAGCATAATATCCTCGTTGTCGCTTGGGTTTTCCGGTTTGACAAAGGGTTTGGCGTCTTCCGAACCTTTCCTGAAATCCGACCAGCCGGCAGGAATTTCCGGCCCGATGGAAATCCGGTGTTTCAAAGTCGGACAGTCCGGAAAGGCACTGTTTATCTGTTCGATAACCGCATTTTCACCGACGCAGACAACTGCGCTAATAGATGCAGCATTACAACGATAAATGATGTCTTTTTTCGTCAACAAATGTGTAGCGGGAATGGCTACCGCGCCTGTTTTATGCAGTCCGAGAATGGCGAACCAGTACTGGTAACGGCGTTTGAGAATCAGCATCACCCTGTCGCCTTTGCCGATTCCGAGCGATTGGAAATAAGAAGCGGCGGCATCGCTTTTTTCCTTTATTTCTTTGAAAGTAAAATCTATATGTTCACCTTTATCGTTTACCCAACAAAGCGCTTTTTTGTCGGGTTGAATCTTTGCCCATTCATCGGCGATGTCGTAAGCGAAATTGAAATTCTCCGGTACGTTTATTTTGAAATTAGTTTTAAAATCTTCCTGATTTTTAAAAACTTGCTGATTGATGTATTTTTCTACCATAAATATATATTTTAGTAAACAAGTAAACGAGTTGACAAGTTAACGGGATTCATCGTGTATGGTTTACTCGTTTACTTGTCAACTCGTTTACTCGTTTACTCATTTATTAATAATTGCTAAAAATCTCACCTGCGTATTATCCAATACTTTCATGCCATGTGGACAGGACGAATCGAAATAAATCGAATCACCGGCATTGAGAATCAAATCTTTGTTGTTGATTCGAAAAAGCAAACGTCCTTCCAGCACATAGTTAAATTCTTCTCCTTCATGCGAATTGAGGTGAATTTCCCTGTCATTCGGTTCAACCGTTACTTCAAAAGGCTCCGCATTCGGATGTACATAGCCGCTTGCCAGGGCCTGATACTTATAAGCCTTATTCCGCTCTACGGATTTTCCCTTTCCGAAACGGGTCAGGAAATAGGTTTTCATTCGGGGTTCTTCACCCGAAATCAAAGTTGAAGTATCTATGTTAAAATGTTGAGCCACATCGAAAAGGAAACTCATGGGAATATCGGTTTCCCCGGTTTCGTAGCGGCGGATTTCTTCCGGCGTCCGGTTGGAGCGGGCGGCCATTTCTTCGGCCGAAAGTTCCAGAGAATCCCTTAAACCTTTCAGGCGTTCGGCAATTTGTTTGATTTGTTCATTCATTATTATATATGGAATTATTATATTGAAAATCAAAGGTAGGGAAAATTTTGAATTATAAAACTATTTTGATGGAAAATTACATAAAGCGGCTGGTGCCGGGTGTATTTTCAATGATGTGTACGTCCTAAGGGTGCGACAATTTGAAATACACGCCATCATTAATTGCCCTTTGCAATAAAAAAATTACCTTTGCAATCTAAATTTCAAAAAGATGGAAACAAAACTGTACAAACGCCTGCCTTACGGCAATTCCGACTTTAAAAGGATTATTACCGAAAATTATGCCTACGTGGATAAAACGCGGTACATAGAGATGCTGGAAAAAGAATCCAACCCGAACCAGTTTTTCATCCGCCCGCGCAAGTTCGGCAAAAGCCTGTTCTTTACGACACTGATGTATTACTACGATCTGAATGAGGCGGAAAATTTCGATACCCTGTTCGGGAATTTGTATATCGGTAAGCATCCTACGCCCGAACGTAATTCGTATGCGATACTGAAACTTGACTTTTCCGGCATGGATACTTCCAGCGAAAAAGGATTCAAATCGGACTTTTCGAGCAATGTACAGGATGCCGTCCGTAACTTTTTCCGTATTTACGGGCATATTTTCACGGAGGCGGACAGTTACGTTCGCCAGATAGATGAAGAAAAACCGGGTGTAACAGCTTTGCAGAAAATTTTTTATGCCGCCGAACAGGACAAAGTAAAGCTCTTTTTCATTATTGACGAATACGACCACTTTGCCAACGACCTGATCGCTATGGGCAACCGGTTGGGCAAGGATTTCTATAAAACGACGGTAGCCGCCAACGGCCTGGTGCGCGATTTCTACGAAAGAATAAAAATGGCGGCCAAAACCTCCATCGTGAACCGTACCTTTATCACCGGCATTTCTCCGGTAATGCTCGACGATCTCACCAGCGGGTACAATATCGCCGGTATCCTTACGCTCAACCCCAAGTATAACGAAATGATGGGCTTTACACAGGAAGAGGTCGAATGGCTGATGCGGGAAACAGGCGTTGACAAAAACTGTATCAATGTGGATATGGAAGCCTATTACAACGGCTACCTGTTCCATAAAAACGGTAAACACAGGGTATATAATCCCGCCATGATGCTCTATTTTTTCAGTCAAATAATTGAATTTGGGTCCCCGCCCGAAAACATTGTTGACCTGAACCTGAAAACAGATTACGGACGCTTGCGGCGCCTCGTTCAGAATGACAGTAACCGCGAAACGCTTATCCGGATTATGAAAGAAGGTGAAATCGTTGCGGAAATACTGGAAAAATTCTCTATCGACATGCTCAACGATGACGATTATTTCGTGTCCCTGCTTTTCTACATGGGTTTACTTACCATTAAGGAACCTTATTTGTATCAGTCGAAACTCACTGTTCCCAACTATTCCATCAAAACGCTGTACTGGGAATATCTTATGAAGATGACGCGGGAAACATCTCCCGATTTAAATATAGAAGCCCGCCCGTTGAACGAGGCGATTTACGCGCTGGCACTGGAAGGCAACCTGGAGCAGTTTATCGCCTATATTTCCGAAAATGCTTTCAGCAAGCTGTCCGATCATGATTTGCGGCAATTCGACGAAAAATACATCCAGATTCTTCTGCTTGCCTATCTTTTCATGAGTAAGGTATATGTCCCGATGAGCGAATACGAAACCGTTCCCGGACGTGCGGATATTTATTTGCAGCGCAGTCCGCTGTTGCCCCAGATTAAATACGAATGGGTACTGGAACTGAAATACTGCAAAACGGACGCAAGCGAAGCGGACATCATCGCCCAACAGGAACAGGGGCGGACGCAGGTAGAACAGTACATTGCTTCCCATCGCCTGGGCGGCCGTCCCGACCTGAAAGCGGCGGTCATTGTATTCACCGGTAAAAACAAATACCGGATTTTGCATATCGAACATTAATAAAATTAAACTTTCAAAAGATGGAAACAAAACTGTACAAGCGCCTGCCTTACGGCAATTCCGACTTTAAAAGGATTATTACCGAAAATTATGCCTACGTGGATAAAACGCGGTACATAGAGATGCTTGAAAACGAATCCAACCCGAACCAGTTTTTCATCCGTCCGCGCAAGTTCGGCAAAAGCCTCTTCTTTACAACTTTAAAGTATTACTACGATCTCAGGGAAGCGGAAAATTTCGATACCCTGTTCGGGAATCTGTATGTCGGCAGGCATCCCACACCCGAAAGAAATTCGTATGCGATACTGAAATTTGACTTTTCCGGCATGGACACTTCCTGTGAACGGAAATTTGTCGAATCTTTTTCAAGTAATGTACAGGATACGGTTCGCCAGTTTTTCCGTTACTATCAGCACACGTTTTCCGAAGCGGAATACTACCTGGATCAGATTGCAAAAAAAGATCCGGGAGTACAGACGGTGAATTTAACATTTGATGCGGCAGAAAACGACAGTGTCAAACTTTTCATCATTATTGACGAATACGACCACTTTGCCAACGACCTCATCGCTATGGGCAACCGTCAGGGCAAGGATTTCTATAAAACGACGGTAGCCGCCAACGGTCTGGTGCGCGATTTCTACGAAAGAATAAAGATGGCGGCCAAAACCTCCATCGTGAACCGTACCTTTATCACCGGCATTTCTCCGGTAATGCTTGACGACCTCACCAGCGGGTACAATATCGCCAGCATCCTCACCCTGGAGCCTCAATACAATGAAATGATGGGCTTTACACAGGAAGAGGTCGAATGGCTGATACGGGAAACAGGCGTGGACAAAAGCTGCATCAATGTGGATATGGAAGCCTACTACAACGGCTACCTGTTTCATAAAAACGGACAGCACAGGGTATATAATCCCGCCATGATGCTCTATTTCTTTCAACAGATACTGAGGCACCGGAAACCGCCCGAAAACATTGTTGACCTGAACCTGAAAACAGACTACGGACGCTTGCGGCGTCTTGTTCTGAATGACAGTAACCGCGAAACGCTTATCCGGATTATGAAAAAAGGCGAAATCATTGCGGAAATACTGGAAAAATTCTCCATTGACCGCCTGAACGATGAACGGTATTTCATATCCCTGCTGTTTTACATGGGTTTGCTGACCGTTAAAGAACCGTACCTGTTTCAGTTAAAGCTCGCTATCCCCAACTATTCCATCAGGACGCTGTATTGGGAATACATTATGCTGCTGGCAGAGGAGACATCTCCCGATCTGAAAATTGAATCCCGTCTGTTGAATGATGCAATTTACGCGCTGGCACTGGAAGGCAACCTGGAACAGTTCATCGCCTATATTTCCGAAAATGCTTTCAGCAAACTGTCCGATCATGATTTGCGGCAATTCGACGAAAAATACATTCAAATCCTCCTGCTTGCCTATCTTTTCATGAGTAAGGTATATGTTCCGATGAGCGAATACGAAACTGTTCCCGGCCGCGCGGATATTTATTTGCAGCGCAGTCCGCTGTTGCCCCAGATTAAATATGAATGGGTGCTGGAACTGAAATACTGCAAAACGGACGCAAGCGAAGCGGACATCATCGCCCAACAGGAACAGGGGCGTGCGCAGGTGGAACAGTACATTGCTTCCCACCGCCTGGGCGGCCGTCCCGACCTGAAAGCGGCGGTCATTGTATTCACCGGTAAAAACAAATACCGGATTTTGCATATCGAACATTAATCAATAAATATAATGAACAGACATCTTTTTGTTACTTTCCTTTGCCTGCTGTCGGGCATTTCCACCGTATCGGGACAGGACCCCGTTTTTAACACGTTAAAATCCGAATTAGACCGTAATTTCCAGGTATTGAAAGAACAGCCGGTTCCTGCATACTATATTTTCCTTCGGTTAGATGAATTTCAATCCATGACTTGCACAGGCAGGCTTGGGCGTCTGCAAACAGCCCCGCAATTGGAAAGTCCGTCCCATGCCTTGTCTTCCGGCATCCGGGTTGGCGGCAGGAATTTGGATAATACCCACGAAATCAGGGAATCCGGACAGGGCAGTTACAGCGATATGAGAATTGCAGCCGATTACGTTCCCGTTGACAATAATCCCGATGTGCTGAAAAAAACGGTTTGGCTGCAATTAGATAATTTGTACAAAGACGATGTTCAAATTTACGAACAAATCCAGGCCAACATGGCTGTGAAAGTTGAACAGGAAGATAAATCGCCCGATTTCTCGGTCGAAAAGGCAGAGAGTTATTACGAAGCGCCCGTCACTTGGGAATCGCTGCAAATCGACCCGAAAATCTGGGAAGAAAAAGTGAGGAAATATTCCAAAATCTTCGATGAAAACAGCGACCTTTTGGACGGTTCGGCTTATTTGTCCGCCAGCCTCATGCGCAAAATATTTGTCGATACCGAAGGACGCGAAATCGCGCAAAACGCCGTTACTTTTCAGTTGGCGCTGACGGCCGAAGCGCTTGCCGACGACGGTATGCACCTGCCGCTCTTTAAGGCCTGGACAGGTTTTTCGTTATCTGAACTGCCTTCGGACGAAGAAGTTATGAAGGCCGCCCGTGAAATGAGCCGGATGCTTTCCCAACTCAAAAAAGCGCCGGTAGTGGAATCGTTTTCCGGCCCGGCTATCCTTTCGCCCGAAGCGGCCGGCGTATTTTTCCATGAAATATTCGGGCACCGCGTGGAAGGTTCGCGCCTGAAACAGGAAAATGATGCGCAGACTTTCAAGAAGAAGGCCGGCGAACGGGTATTGCCCAAACATCTTTCCGTTACCTTCGACCCGACTTTGAAATATTTCGGACAGACGCCTCTAAACGGTTATTATGTGTTTGATGACGAAGGGATTCGCGGACAAAAAACGGAAGTGGTACGAAACGGCGTCCTCAGAGAATTTCTGATGTCGCGCACGCCCATCGACGGATTCGCTCATTCCAACGGACACGGGCGGTCGCAGACAGGACTTGCCCCCATCTCCCGCCAGTCCAGTTTGCTGGTCAAAAGCGCACAAAAACTTAGTCGGGAAGAACTTGTTAAGCAGTTACGCAAAGCGGCCAAATCGCAGGGCAAAGAATATGCCTACTACTTCAAGGAAGTTTCCGGCGGATTTACCAATACCGGCCGCTATTCGCCCAATGCGTTCAACGTAACGCCTTTGGTGGTTTACCGGATTTATACCGACGGACGTCCCGACGAACTGGTGCGCGGAGTGGATTTGGTAGGAACGCCACTGGCAATGTTTTCGCAGATTACGGCTTGCGGGGACGAATATGCGGTTTTCAACGGCGTTTGCGGCGCCGAATCGGGTTCGATACCCGTTTCGTGCGTGGCGCCGGCGCTGCTGGTCAAACAAATCGAAACGCAGAAGCGCGCCAAAAGCCAGTCGCAACCGCCTGTCCTTTCCAAACCTGCGCCGGAAAATCTTTCCATTGCCGCCGATACCTCCTGCATCATGTCGGCGGCCATTGCCCGGGAAACGGAGCGCGCTCTGGAAAGCCTCCGGTTGCCCGGATTGCAGGCGCCTTTTTTTATTTCCTACATCGTTGGCGACGTCAAACAGTTGATGGTTAATGCATCCGGCGGAAGTCTGGTTTCGTCCGGATATTCTCCTTACCGCGGAAGCGCCGCCCGGTTGCTGATAGGCGATTACCGCTGTACGGATGAAAATTTCACCGGCTCCACCGGCGGTTCGGTCGGTTATGACGGGACTGTTTGCGCAGACAACGACGAAGCCGGAATCCGCTACACCGTCTGGCGCGATTTGGACGCGATTTACAAAAATGCTGCGGAAACCTACCAGCAAAAACTTTCCGCCATCAGGCAGTTAAACATTCCGGCGAAGAATCTGGAACTGCCCGACTGGGACAAAACGGAACCTGTCGTAATGAACAGCATCCCGCTTCCCGACATTGATTTCAATGCATCGACTTACGAAGAATATGCCAAAGCGGCTTCCGCTGTTTTCAACGGTTATCCGGAAATATTCAATTCCAGTGTTTCGGTATTTGTTTATTCGGCGGTCGTTTACGTATATAATACGGAAAAATCGTTACTCCGCCTGCCTCTGGTTTTCGCTTCCGTCAAATCAAGTGCGGAAATCAAAACCGGCGAAGGTGAAAATTTGCAGAACGGATTTGACATAACGGCAGGCCATCCGAAAGAACTCCCCTCAATCGAAGCACTCGGGAAAAGGTGCAGGGAATTGGCGGAAAACCTGATAGAAGAAGCGAATACGGCCAAATTGACCGAATCCTATTCCGGCCCTGTTTTATTTGAAGGCGACCCGGTGAGCAAAGCATTTTACGGCAGTTTTTTCTACGGGGAAAATTCCCTGATTGCCGAACGGAAACCGCTTACGCCCGACGGCATTTCCTACGGCGGCAACAGTCTGGAGGATATGACAGGCAAACGAATCACCGCTAAAGAAATCTCTATCGAAGATTTAACCGGAACGCCCGAATACGCCGGCGTAAAACTGTTGGGTTATGCGCCGGTCGACGCCGAGGCGGTTATTCCTCCCGCCAAACTGACCCTGGTCGAAAACGGCATCCTGAAAACTTTGCTGAACGACCGGGTGCCGACCGGGAAAGTCCCTCATTCCAACGGACATGCCCTGTTCACTTCCGGAGTCGGATATGCCGTCAATACCGGGGTCGTCAGGATGACCCATACCGCGCAAAAACCGAAAGAAGAACTGCGCAGGGAACTTTTCCGCCGGGCTAAGGAAGAAGGCTACGATTACGCTTATATTGTCAAAGGCAACACCGGCCGGATGCAGTTGTATCAGGTGAATATCGACGGCGCGGAAAAGAGAGTCCGCTCGGCAGTTATCAGTAACCTGGATGCTCAAGCGTTCAGGAAAATAGCGGGCGTATCGGACAAAGAATTAATTTATAATGGAATGGCCGGCAATTTAATTTCCATTATTACGCCGGATGCGGTTTTGTTTGAAGAGTTGCGCATCCAAAGCGACCGGATGGACAGTTTCAGGAAAGCGCCTTTGGTCGGTCGCCCGCAGGCAGGGCTGAACAGCGGTGGGAAATAAACGGCAACATTTTTACATTCGCACTGTACTCACAGCAAGTCGCAAAACTTTGTCGGGAAACTTGCTTTACTCACAGCAAGTCTCACCGTAAAATTTGCCGGGTGAAGCGAGACATCTACCGAGTAAAAAACTAATCATTCAACATAAAAATATGAAACCAACATTATTTGTCCTTGCTGCCGGTATGGGTAGCCGCTACGGAGGTTTGAAACAGTTGGACGGCCTCGGTCCCAATGGGGAAACGATCATGGATTATTCGGTTTACGACGCTGTAAGAGGCGGGTTCGGAAAAATCGTTTTTGTCATCCGGCACTCTTTTGAAGCGGATTTTCGGGAAAAAATCATCAGGAAATACGAAACCTTGATTCCCATTGAAATTGTTTTTCAGGAACTGGATAATCTTCCCGAAGGATTTAAAGTTCCCGGAAACAGGGAGAAACCCTGGGGAACCAATCACGCTGTGATGATGGGTAAACCGGTGATTCACGAGCCGTTTGCCGTTATCAATGCCGATGATTTTTACGGCAGGGAAAGTTTCCGGGTTTTGGCCGCTTATCTGACCGGCCTGGAAGGCCGGCAAAACGACTACTGCATGGTTGGCTACCGCTTGGGAAACACCCTGTCGGAGAGCGGTTCGGTTGCCCGCGGAATCTGCGAAAAAGATGCGGACGATTATCTGGACACGGTCGTGGAACGCACTTATATCATTCGCGATACGGATGGGGAAATCAAATACAGGGATGAACACGGCAACCTGCAAATTGTGGGTGAAAATGTTCCCGTATCCATGAATATGTGGGGATTTACCCCCGAATATTTCGATTATTCGGAAAAACAGTTTGTCGATTTCTTCACAAAAAACCGGGACAACACGAAAGCGGAATTTTTCATTCCCTTTGCAGTCAATCATTTGATTACAGATGGAAAAGTAAAGGTAAAAGTTCTGGATACGCCTTCCCGATGGTTTGGGGTTACATACGCCGACGACCGCCCCGGCGTTGTTTCCAAACTCAAAGCATTGACGGAAAAAGGCGAATATCCCGAAAGGCTTTTTTAATTACGAATTACAAGTTGGCGGTGATTTAAAAAGTATGCCATCGTAATTATAAATATGTGTGAAAAATTAAGTTATATTCTCATGTTACGCAAACGTAACATGAGTTATATTTTTGTAAACTGTTTGATTCTCTGACTGCCGAATTTTTACAGCAGCATACTTTTTAAATCACCACCTTATTTTTTCCCATTATCAATTCTCAATTCTCAATTCTCAATTATCCATTATCAATTCTTTCAAAATGTTCTCAATTGAAAATTTAACCGTTTCGTTCGGAAGTTTCACTTTGCTTGACGAAATCGGGTTTGTAATAGACAAAAAAGATAAAATAGCGCTCGTCGGGAAGAATGGGGCGGGGAAAAGTACGCTCCTGAAAATCTTTGCCGGGTTGCAGGAACCAACCAAAGGAAGAGTCGCTATTCCGCGGGATGCGGTGGTCGGCTATCTTCCGCAACAGATGCAAGTTACGGACGGGCATACGGTGAAGGAAGAAACGGCTTTGGCGTTCGGCCGGATTTTGCAATGGGAAGCCGAACTGGGGAAAATGAATGCCGAACTGGCCGGCCGTGAAGATTACGAATCCGAACCGTACCGTAAATTAATTGACAATATTACCCTGCTCAATGAGCGTTTGGTTATGGAGGGCGCTTCCGGCATCGAAGCCGAAATGGAAAAAACCTTGCTGGGACTGGGTTTTTCGAGAACGGATTTCGACCGTCCGACAAGTGAGTTCAGCGGTGGCTGGCGAATGCGCATCGAACTGGCTAAATTGCTTTTGCAAAAACCCGACATCCTGTTGCTCGACGAACCTACCAATCATCTCGACATTGAGTCCATACAGTGGCTGGAAAATTTTCTTGCCGTGCAGGCCAATGCCGCTGTCATTGTTTCGCACGACCGCGCATTTATCGACCGCGTTTGCCGGAGAACCGTCGAAATTTCTTTGGGAAAAATCTACGATTATCGGGTCAATTACTCTAAATACGTGGAACTGAGAAAAGAACGCCGGCAACAGCAACTGCGGGCGTATGAAAATCAGCGGAAGCAAATCGAAGACACGGAGGAATTTATCGAACGTTTCCGCTACAAAGCCAGTAAAGCCGTACAAGTGCAAAGCCGTATCAAACAGTTGGAAAAGCTGGAACGAATCGAAATCGACGATGAAGACAACTCCGCTTTGCGATTGAAATTTCCGCCGGCGCCGCGTTCCGGTTCCTATCCAGTCATCACGGAAAACCTGAGCAAATCCTACGGCAGCCGTGTCGTATTCAAAGATGCGACACTGACCGTCAATCGCGGTGAAAAGGTTGCTTTTGTCGGCAAAAACGGCGAGGGAAAATCAACGCTCGTCAAATGCATGATGGGACAAATCCCTTTTGAAGGAAAACTCCTGTTAGGATACAATGTTAAAATCGGTTATTTTGCTCAAAACCAAGCCGATTTGATGAATGAAAAACTGACGGTTTTTGAAACCGTCGACTATGTGGCAACAGGCGATATCCGTACCAAAATCCGCGATATTCTGGGTGCATTCATGTTTGGCGGGGAGGCTTCCGACAAAAAAGTCGCCGTACTTTCCGGCGGGGAACGCACCCGTCTGGCCATGATTCGTTTGCTGCTCGAACCGGTTAACCTGCTGATTCTCGACGAACCGACCAATCATTTGGATATGCGTTCAAAAGACGTCCTGAAAGAAGCGTTGAAAGAATTTGACGGTACGGCCATTATTGTTTCCCACGACCGCGAGTTTTTAGACGGCCTGGTCGATAAAGTCTACGAGTTCGGCAATCAAAAAGTGAAAGAACATCTCGGCGGGATTTATGAGTTTTTGGAAAGAAAACGGATTGAAAACCTCCATGAACTTGAAAAAACGGAAAAAGGAGAACGGAAAAAAGCAACCCTTCACCCTTCACCTTCCACCCCATCCCGCGCCGAACGCAAAGAACGGCAAAAACAGCTAAGACGTCTGGAAAAAGCAATTGCCGGCTATGAAAAACAAATTGAAGAGTTGGAAACCGAAATCAAAAAAATAGAAACAATCCTGAATACACCCGAAGGCGCTTCAAACGCGGACTTGCTCTGGAAACATGCCGAACTGAAAAAGAACGTTTCGGAAATCATGAACAAATGGATGGAAGCGGAGGAACAAAAAGAAGGCGGGAATGACAGCATGTGACAGTTTGAATATGGCAAGTTGGGTTAAGTTGTGAATACATTGACTTCGTTGATTGCATAATTTACTACTCTATTCAGTCAAAAAGAGAAACATTTTGAGGTTGAGAGCCGTTGTGTCCGGAAGAAGAAACCATTTTCAAAATCGACCAGAAACCGCGCCCATATTTGTCGGATAGAGTATCACAAGCATTTTTTTGCGGCATTCTTTTTTGGGTAAGTTGCTTAAATTCCGATACAATTTGATTTGTTTCTTCCTGAGATAAGGGTTTTCCTTGATTGACACGTTTGTTTTCGGGAACCTGTCTTAATTCTGAAAGTAACTCACCCTGTTTAATTTTTTCAATTTCTTTAATTTGATAATCGAATGCGGTTTTGTTCAGTTCAAATCCACAAGCCCTGCGACCTAAACCAACAGCGACTTTTGCGGTAGAAAAACTGCCCAAAAAGAAATCACAAACCAAATCGTTTTCATTGCTTGAATATAAAATCATTTTTGTTAATAACGATTTTGGCAATTCATTTTTATTTTTTATCTGTCCCGGCTTGTATTCGCGGTTGATAATCCAAACATCTTCACGGTCTAAATAATTCAAACTTCCACCATTTTCCGACTTTTCAAAATCTGCAAAGAAAGCGTTTGTGTTAAAAGTTGTGTTTCCGTTTGGCTTCACATAGTATAAAATATGGTAATGCGAAGAAATATATTTTTTACTTGTAAAAACACCAAAATTATACTTCCAAATAATGTGATTTTTTTCCTGTAATAACGTATTGGATAATGTATTAAGAATATGTCTTAATTGAGAGTATCCGGAGACAATATAAATGCTTCCGCCCGGTCGCAAAACTCTTGCGGCTTCTGCTATCCATTTTTGTGAAAATTCAGGATATTCTTTTTCCGAAACTTCAACATAACCGTCAAGCACATTACTTTCATTCCGATTATAATGCTTGTCCAGTTTATCACCGTTGATACCGTACGGAGGGTCGCTGACTATAAGGTCGATTGAGTTTGACTGTATATATTTTTTTGCACCTTCTGTGCAATCCTCGTTATAGAACATCAAAATTCGATTATGTAATTTTCAAAATTATCTATTGTTTCCAAATCGAGCATATATTTTTCAGGTCGAAGTGCACCATTTGAATTTCTACCTTGTTTCATAGTAGCCAATAAATCCAAATCATCTTTTTTGAAAACCGGCAACACAATCTCCGTTAAATCTGCTTTTGTTTTTCCACTCTGCTATCTTGTCATAAATTTTCTTCAATGCCTCTGTTGTAACGGTTGAACCGGTTGAAGCATATTCATCTTCCCATGTAAGTCCTAATCATTTAAAAGTTTCCTTTGGATAATCTTGTTTATTCATAATTGTTACAAAATTAAATGATAATTACAATTGTCTGCAAAATGATATTTTTTATTTGAACTTACCGAATTTATAACCGCTCAACCTGCTTAACCCCTTTGATAGCTTTGAGTTTCTTAATCAAGCCCGTCAAAACCGCATTATCGCTCAGCATCACCGTCAAAGTCCCCTGGAAAAGCCCGTCCGAAGGATCGACGTTGACGGAACGCAGCATCATCCCTTTTTCCTTGGAAATCACGGAAGTAATGTTTGTCACGATACCGATGTCGTCGTTCCCGATAATCCGCAAAGTTACCGGATAATTGCTTCCCGGTTTTCCCGACCAGCGGACATTGACTATCCGGTAGCCGTGCCGGGTGAACATTTGCGGCGCATTCGGGCAATTCCGCCGGTGAATTTTGATGCCTTTCGAGGAAACAAAACCGAAAATTTCATCGCCGTATATCGGATTGCAGCATTTGGCCAGACTGTAATCAACGCCGGTGAGGTTTTCATCAATCACCAACACGTCTTCGCTCCGGGTGATTTCTTCAACCGGCGTTTGGGCTATATAATTTTCGACGCTCCGGTCGGTATGCTGTTCCAGTTCCAACTCCTTTTTTTCCAGCTCCAAATACTGGTCGATAACTGTATTGACGTCTAACCTGTCACCTGCAATTTCGGCATAAAAGTCCGTAACTGTCTTGAAACCTTTCTTTTTAATCAAACGCATCAAACGGGCTTCGTCTTCCTCGATTTTCCGGTTTTTGAAACGGCGGTGCAGCAGTTCTTTGGCAAATTCGACCTGTTTGGCGGCCTGTTCTTTCAGCGATTGCTTGATTTTCACACGGGCTTTGGTGGTGCCGACAAACGTCAGCCAGTCCTGTTTCGGTGTCTGATTCGGCGACGTCAGAATATCCACCTGGTCGCCGCTCCGGAGTTTCTGCCGGATGGTCGCATTCTTCCCGTTTACTTTGCCGGAAACGCATTTTGAGCCTAACTTGGTGTGAATGGCGAACGCAAAATCCAGTACGGTCGCGCCCTGCGGCAATTTGAACAAATCACCTTTCGGGGTAAATACAAAAATTTCGTCGTCGTACAAATCCATTTTGAAATCACGAATCATGTCGGTAGGCGCCGATTCTTTGTGTTCGAGGACTTCCCGCACATTGTTCATCCATTCGTCCAGCCCGCTTTCATCCTTGATACCCTTGTATTTCCAGTGAGCAGCCAGGCCTCTTTCCGCGATTTCGTCCATCCGTTTGCTGCGGATTTGCACTTCCACCCATTTGCCGTGCGGCCCCATTACCGTAGTGTGCAGGGATTCGTAACCGTTACTTTTGGGTATGGACAGCCAGTCTTTCAGTCGTTTGGGATTGGGCTGGTACATGTCGGTAATTACCGAATAGACTTGCCAGCATTCCGCTTTTTCCTTTTCCGGCGGGGTGTCAAGAATTACCCTGACGGCAAACAAATCGTAAATATTTTCAAACTCAATTTTTTGTTTCAGGAGTTTATTGCGAATGGAATGAATGGATTTAGTGCGTCCTTTAATGTCGAAATTCAAGTTTAATTCTTTCAGTTTCGCCTTGACAGGCGCAATAAATTCGGCAATATAGGCATTCCTTGAACGTTTGGTTTCGTTGATTTTCCGTGCAATAAAATCATACATTTCCCTGTCCTGAAACTTCAAGGCCAAATCTTCCAGTTCCGATTTAATTTTGTACAGGCCTAAACGGTGGGAAATGGGGGCGTATAAATAGGACGCTTCCGCCGACAGTTTCAATAAATATTCTTCGGATAACGATTTAGCCGTCCGCATCAGATACAGCCGGTCGGCAATCATAATCAAAATAACCCTGACGTCTTCGGCAAAAGAGAGCAGTAATTTGTGGAAATTTTCCGTCTCAATGGCGGCGTTTTTGGCATACAATTCCTGAACCCTCATCAAACCGTGAATAATATCTCCCGCGTCCCTGCCAAATGTTTTTCTTATATAATCAATTGTGTAATAACCCTGTATGACAGACTGAGAAAGGACGATGGCAACCGCTGACATACCTTTCAGACCGATTTCGTTTGAAATAATCAAAGCAGTCTGCAAATTACGATACAAAGGATTTAATCCGTAAACGTCGCCGGCATAAGCGCCTGAACCGGCAGCCGCTAAAATATGCTCTTTTGCTTTTTTTACGGTTTCAGGGGAAACGGAATCGGCGATACTCCGTAACAACTTGCGGTAAACGGCCGGAAAAGAGTCTTGTTCTTGCTTTAATACAGTTTCATCCATTACTTTCAAATCGGATTGCAAAGTTAGGATTTTATTTTTAATTTGCGTTTACTTGCACTTTGCATTCTATGCTAAATTCCAAATATATTTAGTTAAAAATAATTAAAACTTATGCAGCAAATTTTCTTGTATTAACGTATGGAGTTTCGCGGTTCATGACGGCAAACACACGAGCCAA
>JAIRNV010000211.1 GCA_031257875.1 Dysgonamonadaceae bacterium | reverse complement strand
TTGCTTGACCAGGTTGTTGCTCCCGCAGTGGGGACACTTAATTACTGTCGTATGTATCATACTTTCTGTTTTTTGACCGCAAAGGTAATTATTTATTCCGATAATCTATGACATTACCGTTTTTTTATTCGGTACCGGTAATCTGTTTCTCCCTGTCGTCGATGGCCGGTCCCTGCACATATAGCATTACTTCTTTTACACACTGAAAAACACCCCAATATAGCGCTAATTTTGGATTAACAGGCGGATTGATTTTCGCGGTGCGGGCGAAAGTTCATGCTTTTGTCCTGCAAAACAGGCAAAAGTTGTACCTTTGCGCCGATAATTAAAAATTAAAAGTGATGGTACAGAACATTTCAGAGATATCAAACTATATTGTTATTGATCAAGGCATCCGTTTTGGAAAGCCCTGTATTAAGAGTACAAGAATAGCTGTTGGCGATATTCTTCAATGGTTGTCGGAAGGCATTCCCGTTGCGGAAATACTGGATGATTATCCATTATTGAAAGAAGTGCATATACAGGCAGTGCTGACTTTTGCCGCACGGCGTGAAGAAATCACGAAAATAATGGTAGCAATGTAACAGTTCAAAATATGAAAATATTACTTGACGCTAATATTTCATGGAAGCTGATAAATATATTAAGTCCAATATATGAAGAATGCGACCATGTAGATTTGACGGGACTGAACGTACCGGCAAACGATATTGACATTTGGAATTATGCGTTGGCGAATGGATATATATACTTTACGCGGTATGGTTTTGTGCATCCGGATTTATCAAAAATTAATGATTTGTGGTGAATGGTGAACCGGCATCTCGTAGAGATGCGGCATTTGTCCGCATAACTGACGTCATGCGGGGTGCTGTGCGATCAAACGTTTCTACCGAACTTCAATCCCTGACGGGATTATTGCCGGCAGGGTACCTGTAATGCACAAAACCATACCGCGTGAAGTATAACAATATAAGGAGAATAAACCGATGTGGATTTATCTTTCATTCCTTTCCGCCTTATCATTGGGAATTTATGAAGTCTGCAAAAAGGCTTCCCTGACCCGTAACGCCGTTATTCCGGTATTATTCCTCAATACCCTGTTCGGCAGTTTGATTTTCCTTCCACTCATTTGTATTTCCTCTTTTTTCCCTGAGAAATTATGGGAAGCGGCCTTTTTTATTCCGCCGGCTTCGTTACATGTTCATCTTTTGATTTTTATCAAATCGTTGATTGTATTGTCTTCCTGGATATTCAACTATTTTGCTACAAAACATTTACCGTTGACCTTGTCCGGCCCCGTCAAAGCCGGCCAACCCGTTGCGGTCTTACTGGGTGCGTTACTTATTTTCGGGGAAAGACTGAATTTATATCAGTGGATTGGTATTTTAACGGCAATACTGTCGTTTTTCCTGATAGCCCATTCCGGTAAAAAGGAAGGGATAAACTTTACACACAATAAATGGATTCTGTTTCTGGCGCTGTCGGTCGTAACCGGAGCGGCAAGCGGTTTATACGATAAATACCTGATGCGAAGCCTGGACGTCATGACCGTGCAGTCGTGGTTCAATTTTTACCAGTTTTTTACCATGCTTCCTATACTGTTCCTTTTGTGGTTTCCGGTACGGAAAAAGACAACGGCTTTCCGGTGGAGCTGGAATATTCCGCTTATATCCGTTTTCCTTGCCATAGCCGATTTCCTGTATTTTAAGGCATTGACCGACCCCGATTCCCTGATTTCCGTAGTATCCCTGATTCGACGGAGTAATGTAATTGTTGTTTTCCTGTCCGGCGCTCTCATTTACCGGGAGAAAAACCTGAAAAGCAAGGCTTTGGATTTGGTTTTGGTATTAATCGGGATGTTCTTCCTGTATTTGGGGTCGGTATAGCCTGATTCTCTCGTGGATTATCATGGGATTGGCGCCGCCGAACGCTATTTCCCGCTTTCGCGCCTTCAAAAAGCGCATCACAAAATCTTCTTCAATTTTTCTTCCAGTAATGATTTCGGAGCGGCGCCGACATATCTATCTACGATTTCACCGTTTTTGAAAAAGAGAATGGTAGGAATACTGCGAATTTCAAATTCGCCGGCCAGGTCGTCGTTTTCATCTACATTGACTTTGCCTACTACGACCCGGCCTTCGTATTCCTGTGCAAGTTCTTCAATGATGGGGCCTACCATTCGACACGGGCCGCACCATTCTGCCCAAAAATCAACCACTAACGGTTTGTCGCCTTCCGCCAACGTCTTGAAGTTGGCACTTGTAATTTGTTGTGTCATAATTTTTTTTCTTTTATGAATTAATACTGAATTTAATACTGTTATCTTCCAAAAAGCGGACTGTTTTTTTATCTATTGCGTATTTTTGCGTTTCGGCGTACAAAGATACGGATAATTGTTTTTCCACATCTTCTATTTTGAAATAAAATGCACAGTTTCCCGGATTGTTTTTTATCATGGACGACAGTTCGGCAACCATTTTTTCGTTTAACTCATGCAGCGGTAAAAAGACAGTTATCTTATTAATTAATGAATCTTTTATTTCCGACATCGGCCGGATAGACGAAATCTTAAAATCCAGAACCGACTCCTTATATTGCCGGGGCTGATATTTTCCTTTGATTAACAGATACATGTTCGGAATGCCGTATTTTCCGAATTCGATATAGTCTTTTCCAAACAAAGGAATTTCACCGGTTCCCGTAAAATCTTCCAGTTTCAGGACACCGTAAGGATTCCCGGTCTTTGTGTTTCCCTGTTTGAAAGCGGTTACGATCCCGCCGATTACCAGTTCCTTATTGACGGAATCCGGATTTTTTGCGGCTTCCAGACCGGCCATCCCCGTATTGCAAATATAATTCAGGATCAGGTAATAATCGTCCAAAGGATGGGAAGACAGATAAATACCGACCACGTCCTTTTCCTTATTTAAACGTTCGATATTGCTCCACGGTTCGGTTTGGGGAATCTCGGGACGGGCAATATCTACCGCGCCGAAGTCGTCGAACAGGGAAAGCGTAGCCGAATTTTTATCCGTCTGATACTTGTTGCCGTAACGCATCAGAACTTCCAGAAACACTTCCCCTTTGCCGTTCGCGGCAAAAAGCTGTTCGCGCCTGATTTCGCGAAAAGCGTCGAAAGCGCCCGAATAACAGAGGGATTCCAGAGTCTTTCTGGTGCAGGCGGTCAGGTTTACCCGTTCCACAAAATCGAAAATGCTTTTGAAAGGGCCGTTTGTTTCCCGCTCCTTTATAATCGCCTCCACCGCCGAAGTACCGACACTTTTTACGCCGCCCAGTCCGAAACGGATATTTCCTTCCCTGTTTACGGTAAAATTCAATTCCGATTCGTTCACATCAGGGCCTTTCACTACAATGCCCAGGCTCCGGCACTCATCCATGAACTTGGTGATTTCACCGATGTCAACCTTGTTGCGCGTTAAGTTGGCGGCCATAAATTCGGCCGGATAGTTGGCTTTGAGGTAAGCCGTTTGATAGGAAACCCACGAATAACAGGTTGCATGGGATTTGTTGAACGCATATTTGGCAAATTCCGCCCAGTCGGACCATATTTTTTCCAGTTTTTCTCTGGGCGAAAAACCTTTCGCCAAAGCCCCTTCAATAAACCTGGTATGCAACGCTTCCATTTTGTCGATGAGTTTCTTACCCATCGCTTTACGCAATTCGTCGGACTGTCCGCGTGTGAACCCGGCCAGGTCGCGGCTCAAAAGCATGACCTGTTCCTGATAAACCGTGATGCCGTAGGTATCTTCCAGCCGCGATTCCATTTCCGGAAAATCGTACGTAATTTTCCTGCGTCCGTGTTTCCGTTCGATAAAATCGGGAATATAAGCCATAGGTCCCGGACGGTACAGGGCATTCATCGCAATCAAATCCTCAAACTTGGTCGGTTTCAGTTCGCGGAGGTATTTTTGCATTCCCGCCGATTCAAACTGGAATGTACCTACGGTTTGCCCTTTGCTGTACAGTTCGTAAGTTTTTTCGTCGTCGATAGGGATTTTGGAAATATCAATTGAGATGCCTTTGGATTTTTTGATGTTGGACAGGGCTTCCTTAATAATAGACAGTGTTTTCAGACCCAGGAAGTCCATCTTTATCAAACCGATGGATTCGATGACGGATCCCTCGTACTGCGTCACCAGCAGTTCCTCGTCGCTGCCTTTTTCCTTTGCGGTGCTGAGCGGGACGAAGTTCGTCAAGTCTTCGGCCCCGATGATTACCCCGCAGGCATGAACGCCGACCTGGCGGACGGTGCCTTCGAGCATTTCGGCATATTTGAGCGTATCGGACAGGTTTTTATCCGTCGAATTGCGTGCTTCCTTCAATTCCGGCACATATTGGATACAATTGGCAATATTTATTTTGGGCATATTGCCGTTTTTATCTTCCGGCAGGCGGTCGGGAATCAGTTTCGTCAGGCGGTCGGCTTCCGAAAGCGGCAAACCCTGTACGCGCGCAACGTCTTTGATGGAGGATTTTGTCGCCATCGTACCGTAAGTAATGATGTGGGCAACCTTTTCCCTGCCGTATTTTTCCGTCACCCAGCGCAATACGTCTGCGCGGCCGTCGTCGTCGAAATCAATGTCGATATCGGGCATGGAAATACGGTCGGGATTGAGAAACCGCTCAAACAGCAAATCGTATTTCAAAGGGTCGATATCCGTAATTTCCAGGCAATACGCCACCGCCGAACCGGCGACCGAACCGCGTCCAGGGCCTACGGAAACGCCCATGTTTCGGGCTGCCCCGATAAAATCCTGCACAATCAGGAAGTAACCCGGAAATCCCATTTTGCGAATGGTTTCCAGCTCAAACACAATCCGCTCCATGACGTCTTCTTTGGGCGGATCGCCGTAGCGCCGCTTTGCACCTTCGAGGGTAAGAAATTTCAGGTATTCGTCGGCGCTGTCAAATCCTTCGGGGAGGGGGAAATCGGGCATCAGCGGGTCGCTGTCGATGGAATAAAATTCCACCTTTTCGGCAATTTCCACCGTATTAGTCAATGCTTCGGGCAGGTCGGGAAAAACCGCCGCCATTTCGTCCCGGGTCTTAAACCACTCCTGTTTGGTATAACGCATCCGTTTGGGGTCGTTCAGTTCCCGGCCTGTGGCAAGGCAAATCAGGCGGTCGTGGGCGTCGCAGTGTTCTTCCTCTACGAAGTGGACGTCGTTTGTACAGATATATTTTGTGCCGGTTTTCTTTGCCAGTTCCAGCATGGCCGGCATAATGGCCGCCTGTTTCCTGTAAACTTCCGTATCGGCGTCCGGCTTATCGGTGCGGTGGCGTTGCAGTTCGAGGTAAAAATCGTCGCCGAATACACGCTTAAACCAGGCGATGGACTTTTCCGCATCGGCCATTTGCTTTTCGGAAATGGTCAGGGACGTATCGCCAAACGAACCGGCAGCGGGCTGCACATCATCGTCCACCCGGTATTTCCCGCCCATCAGTTTTTGCGGTATTTCGCCCCCCAGGCAGGCCGAACAGGCGATAATGCCTTCACTGTACCGTTCGAGCAGTTCATGGTCGATACGCGGTTTATTGTAAAAACCGTCTATCCACGAAACGGAAACCATTTTACAAAGGTTTTGATAGCCTTTCCTGTTTTTTGCCAGAAGAATCAGGTGCCAGCCGCCGACATCTTCTTTCGTCCTTTCGGGATGTGTATTATTGTATTTCAACGAACGGTGGGCAACATAAGCCTCCACGCCAAGAATCGGTTTGAATTTCTCGTGTTCTTCCTTTTTTTTATTTTTCTTGTTTACGTAATCGTAAAACTCTTTTGCTCCGAACATGTTTCCATGATCGGTCAGCGCCAAAGCTTTCATTCCGTCGCGGACGGCTTTTTTGACCAGGTCGGGAATGGACGACATACCGTCCAGTAAAGAATAGTGTGAGTGTACGTGTAAATGAACGAAAGGAAGTGACATGGGCTTGTTGTTTTTTTATGTTTTCGGGTTGCAAATATAGCGGTGGGGATGTCGGTTATAAATGATTGATAATATAATGGCTGTGTGTAGCCTTAGTCGGACCAAAATTACGTATGATAATTGACTCTTGCATAAACAAAAAATTTCGGCAAATTTACAACTTTTTTTCATACTGCCAATCTTTTCGTTTCAACGGGGCAGGGCAAACGCATCTTAATTCGTTAGGATTTTCAATAAATAATTGTTCATGTTACGCAAACAGAAACAAATGAACGGTACTTATTCCGGATTGCTTCACTGCTTCGCAGTTCGCCGGTGACGCGGTGAGGTTCAATAACCGCGTCACCGGCGAAGGCGAAGCCTGAAGCAATCCGGAATAAATCAATGCACAAAATAAAACCGCGTGAAGTATAACAACATAAATAGTAGATAAAAACCTCTAATCCAAATAAAATAGCA
>JAIRNV010000148.1 GCA_031257875.1 Dysgonamonadaceae bacterium | reverse complement strand
TTTACAATCTATCAGGACATTTGCAATTTCGCCAAAGTATCAGGGGTGCCTGTTCCCTCTATTACAGAAAGAAATCATGAAGGACTTTTACATACTACTTTAATCAACTGGTCGGAATTAGTCGCTCCCAAGCCGTTAATAGTTTTATTCGACGAAGTGGATGTACTGGTTGATGAAACAATGGTAAGTTTTTTACGGCAATTGCGGGGCGGATTCGCCACTCGAGACGTTGGCAAATTTCCCGTATCCATTGCATTAGTCGGTATGCGCGACTTGAAAGATTACATTATCAGAGCCAAAGACGGAAAATCGGTCAATCCCGGTTCGCCGTTCAATATCAAAGAAGATTCGGCCATGCTGTCAAACTTTACCAAAGACGATGTCGCTAAATTATTTGCACAGCGAACGGAAGAGACCGGACAGCAAATCACGCGGGAAGCGCTTGATTATGTTTACGAACAGTCCGGGGGACAGCCGTGGATTGTAAATTCTCTGTTCAAGCGGGCTACCCTGCGCATTCTGGACGACGAAAGTTCGGAAACCGTTACTTTGGAACTCGTCAAGCAAGCGCGGGGACAGATGATAGAAGCACGGGAGACGCATCTGGATTCTTTGGGTGCGCGTCTTCGCGACCCAAGAGTGAAATTCGTGATACAGACGATTATTACAGGCAGCAGTGATCCGCTGGGACGAACAAATCCGAATGTGGAACTAACCCTGGATTTAGGTCTGGTAAAATGGAGTTCCGGCACGGGCTTCACTATTGCCAATCCCGTTTACGAAGAAATACTTACACGTTATATCAGCTCGGAATATCACGATTCCTTTCCGCCGCCTTCGTCGTGGCAATGGCAAAAAGACAACGGCGAACTTGATATGGACAGGCTGTTGCAGGAATTTCAAAAATTCTGGCGCCGGCATTCAGCAATATGGGAGGAAAAAGCCGATTATACCGAAGCCTTTCCGCATCTCCTGCTGATGGCGTATCTCCAACGCGTCACCAACGGAGGCGGAGATATCGACAGAGAATTAGCCGCCGGTCGCGGACGCATGGACTTAATGGTGGAATATGCCGGGAAACACTATATCATCGAAATAAAAATCATTCATTCTTATGACAGTCCTGCCGCAGTCCGTGAAGAAGGTCTGGAACAGATTCAGGAATATCGTGATAAATTCGATTCATCGGTCCCGGCTTATTTGGTGATTTTCGACCGTCGTCCAAAAGCAAAAGAATTGTCGTGGGACGAAAAAATTTCGTGGACGGTTGATGAAACAGGTAATGTAACAATATTGGGGTGTTAAATTTGAAAGAATGAAGATATGAGCAGTTGTTACATTTGCTCCGGCTTGATTTTTTCGATAATTCCGTAGGCTTCATCGAATCCGGTTTTTATAATACGCGCATTCAATATACCGTCATAATAACCGGATAAATGCAGTGTTTCGTAAGCGCTGTTTACTTGCCGCAGCATCTTTTTGTCAAGATTGCCCACTTGTTCGCAGTAGTATTCGATTGATTTGCGGCCTTTCGTTTTCTTTATTCCCTTCAAGCGGAGGTAAGCGTCCAGGGCGATAAGTACGCCGTTGTAAGCGGTGCCGCAGGCGGTTTTTACATATTTGCGGTCTTTGTAATAGTGGTCTTCTTTGCCCGCTTTTTTCAGAGTTTCTTTGGCATTTTCCATATAGCGGATGGCTTCGGCATAGGACTGTTGTTTGATTAATTGTTGTTCGTCGGTTGACATAATATTTTCATTTTATAAGTTAAGATTGCAAAAATACTTGAAATACTTGAAAGAAACAAATACGGTATGACTGATTTTTTACAGAAACGGGAAAAACAAATCCTCACAAAAGGAAAAGATTCCTTTGAACTGGAAGGAGGCAAGCCCAGCCTTGCGGGTTCCGTCAGCCAGCGGGCCTGCGTTTTCTGCGGCTCGCGGGTTGTGCTGTATCCCATTGCCGACGCGCTTCATCTGGTACACGGCCCGATTGGCTGTGCCGCCTATACTTGGGATATACGCGGCGCCATGTCGTCGGGGCCGGAATTGCACCGCAGCAGTTTTTCTACCGACTTGCGGGAAAAGCACGTCATTTTCGGCGGCGAAAAGCAACTGTACCTGGCCTTGCACGAGTTGATAGAAAGGTATCATCCCGAAGCGGCATTTGTATATTCGACCTGCATTGTCGGAGTTATCGGCGATGACGTCCGGTCGGTTTGCAAACGTGTTTCGTCGGAAAAAAACATTCCCGTGATACCCGTCATGGCGGAAGGGTTTCAGGGAACGAAAAAAGACGGCTACAAAATCGCCTGCGATGCCATGGCAAGCCTTATCGGAACCGACGGTTCAAAGGCGGTATCGCCACAAAGCATCAATATCCTGGGCGATTTCAATCTGGCGGGCGAACTGTGGATACTGACCGGATACTACAAACGGATGGGCGTGCAGATTCTTGCCTCAATCACCGGCGACGGGCGGGTAAAGGACATCCGGAATGCACACCGGGCTTCGCTGAACGTCGTCCAGTGCTCCGGTTCCATGATTCATCTGGCAAAGACGATGAAGGAAAAATACGGCATCCCGTTTATCAAAGTTTCCTATTTCGGGATAGAAGACATGTCGGACGCGCTTTATGAAGTAGCCCGGTTCTTTGGCGATGAAACGATGATGGATAAAGCCCGCGAACTGGTAAAAGACGAGTTAAGCCGCCTGTTGCCCGCCCTCGAACCCTACAAAAAAGCCTTGCAGGGGAAAATAGCGGCAATATACGTAGGCGGCGCATTCAAAGCCATCTCGCTGGTAAAAGCATTGCGGCTTATCGGGATAAAAACGATGATAGCCGGTACGCAGACCGGAAACACGGAAGATTACAAACTGCTGAAAACAATTTGCGACGACGGCTGTATCCTGGTCGATGATTCCAACCCCGTGGAACTGTCGGAATTTGTAAAACAAACGGGCGCCAACCTTTTTATCGGAGGCGTAAAGGAACGTCCCATCGCCTATAAGCTGGGAATCGGGTTCTGCGACCATAACCATGAGCGGAAACTCGCGCTCGCGGGATATGAAGGGATGCTTAATTTTGCCCGCGAAGTCTATGAAACGGTTACGAGTCCGGTTTGGAAATTAAGAGTAAACAAGTTAACGAGTTGACAAGTTAACGAGTTTACTCAAAAAAAGATATGATTGATAACATTTCATCGTCCTGCAACGCCTGCAAACAATGCGCACCTTTAGGCGCATGCATAGCCTTCAAAGGCATCGAAGGCGTATTGCCCATGCTGCACGGTTCGCAGGGATGCGCAACCTATATCAGGCGTTACCTGATAAGCCACTTCCGAGAGCCGGTAGACATCGCCTCCTCCAATTTCAGCGAAGAAACAACCATCTTCGGCGGAAACAGAAATTTTAATACCGGCATCGACAATATCATCAGCCAGTATCATCCGAAAATCATTACCATTGCAAGTACCTGCCTTGCCGAAACCATTGGTGAAGACGTGCAGCGCCTGATTGATGAATACAGGATTGTACACAAAGGGGAAAAGAATCTTCCGGAAATGGTATTCGCCTCTACTCCAAGTTATCAGGGAACACATTACGAAGGTTTTCACGAAGCCGTATATGCTACCGTAAAAGCTTTGGCCAACCGTGAAAATGAAGCAACGGGGAAGCACATCAACCTGTTCTGCAATTTTATTTCGCCCGAAGATATCCGCCACCTGAAAGAGATAACCGGCGATTTCGGGATAGACGCCATGCTGTTTCCCGATTATTCCCAAACGCTCGACGGCGTTTCGTGGGATGCTTACCAGCGTATTCCCGAAGGCGGGACAAGCATTGCAGACCTGAAACGCAGCGCATCGGCAATGCTTTCGGTGGAGTTGGGCTATATCCTGAACTCCGGTGGCAGGAACGGGGCCGTCAGGGAAAACCGCCAATCGGAATCGGCAGGGGAATATCTGCAAAAGCAGTTTGACGTTCCCTGCCACAGAACAGGCCTGCCGGTCGGCGTCAATGAGACGGACAGGTTTTTCGACCTGCTTGCCTCCGTTTCCGGCAAAGCGGTTCCCGAAAAATACCGCGAACAGCGCGGACGCCTCATCGATCTCTATATCGACGGCCATAAATACGTATCCGGCAAACGCGCCGTGATTTACGGGGAAGAAGACCTGGTGGTTGCCCTGGCGTCGTTTGCTGCGGAAATTGGGATTCGTCCCGTACTCTGTGCATCGGGCGGCGAAAGCGGCAAATTGCAGGATACTTTAAAAAACGTACTGGGTGATTTATATCCCCCGGATATGGTTATCGGTCAGGGAATGAGCTTTGAACGAATGGAAAACCTGATGACAGGACTTCAGCCCGATTTGATGATTGGCAACAGTAAAGGTTATTACATTGCCCGGAAGATGGACATTCCCCTTGTTCGCACGGGCTTTCCGATACACGACCGCATTGGCGCCGCACATGCGAGAACGTTGGGATACGAAGGCGCAAGCCTGCTGTTTGAACAGATTGTCAATACGCTTTTGGAAGATAAACAGCGCAAATCGCCGGTTGGGTACAAGTACATGTAAAAAAAACAAGTGCATTTCAGAATGCAACAACATTCTGAAATGCACTTGTGCGATTACCGGTAGTTAATGATTAGTGGTTAGTGGTTATTTTATTAATCATTAATCATTAACCACTAATTTTTTTAACCCATCCGGAACTGCCTTTTACAATCAGTACCGGTGAAGGGTGAAAGGGTGAACGGTGAAGGGTGAAAGCGCCCGCCGGCTTGTCGAAACTGTAAAGCAGCGTTCCGGCGACGGAATAAACGTTAATCCGTTCGGCTGCCGGTGAATTGACATGCAGCCTGCCGTTTGCGGTATAGATATGTACGGCGGCAGGTTCGCCGGCTACATGGAAACCTGTCGATAAATTATCTCCGGTCATGCCGACCGTATAAGTTTTTTTAAAGATACTGTCTTCGGCGGTTACTGTAATGCTGAAAACATTTTCACCCGGCTTTAACGGCTTTCTCCCCGTTCCCTGAACGGTTGCCCCCGTTTGAGCTGGCGTTGCGTTCAGGGTAACGCTGTCCGTCCTGTAAGGCAGGACTGCCGTATAGGAATCAACATCCGCATCAAAAGCGGGAAACATTACAGCATGGCTAATCCACAGGCTTTTCAGGGTTGCGTCGCTGCTTTGGCGATATACGGATACGGTATAAACCTTATCGGTAACTGTAATATTGAAAGTATTAATACCTGCATTCAGTGACTTGTGACCGGTGCCGGTTACGGAAGCTGCCGCATCGCTCGACAAGGCATTAATTGTAATATCCGTCACCGAATTTGGAACAGTACCGGTATAATTGAGAACACCAGAACTAAACGGGGGTGAAAGAACTACAGCTGTCTGGCCTGTCGAAGCAACAGCAAGGCTTTTCAGGGTTGTGCCTTGACGGTATACTTTTAAGGTATAAGTCTTTGTATGGATTCCGGTCTCGGCAGTTACCGTAATTTCAAAAGTATTCTCACCGACATTCAACTCTTTAATACCCGTATGATTACCGGATACGGAAGCGTGTGGATCATTCTTTTCGGCAAGAACTGTAACTGTTGAATACGGTACGGAAACCTTATACTCAAGAGTATCGGGATGAAAATCAACCGGATTGTCCGGAGCAAGCTGGAGAGACTTCAGGGTTGCATCACTGGAAATGCGGTAAATTTCTACTCTGTAAGTCCGGGTTATAGTGATATCTTCGGCTTCTACACGTATGTCAATCTTATTCCATCCGTCAGACAGTTGCCTGGAGCCCCCCCCCGATACGGTAGCCCCACTGTGTCTTGTTGAGGGTGTAACTGTAATTTCCTTTACGGAGTATGGAACAGTATCTCTATATACAAGCGTATCGGGATGAAATTCGGGAACAAGCCATCCGGGGCTTACCGCGAGGGATTGCAGGACTGCGTTGTTGGAAAGGCGACGGACAGTGATACTGTAAGTCCGGGTTGTGATACTGCCTTTGGCTCTTACTATTATGTCAAAAGAATTGTCACCTGCATTCAGGGTTTTTACTTCTGCGCCGGTTACGGTAGCTTCACCGTGTCTTGCCGAGTGTGTAACTGTAATTTCCGTTACGGAATCTGGAACTGTAACATGATATGAAAGAGTGTTCGGATTAAATGCGGGTGAAAGCGTCCCGGCGCTTACAGCGAGGGATTGCAGGGCTTCGTAGTTGCTGTTCAGTTCTGTAATATTACCAAAATCATTCCACCCATAAACCATATTATAGTGATTGACCGATTCGGGGTGAACATAAAGTGTCATCTTTGTTAAATCTAATTCATAAAATGGATTAAGATTTACAGACGATTCCCAATACGTTATATCCGCAGGTTCTGACGCCTTGTTTATAACTTCTACTAAAGAATTACAACCCATAAAACTCAGTGAGTTAATAAAACGACAAGTTGACGGTATTACAACTGAAGTCAGCGAGGTACAGTCATAAAAAGCAGCATTACCTGTTGAAGTTACTCCTTCTTCAATAATGACTGTTTTAATTCCATGGCGACAGGCATACCAGTGACCGGCACTAAAGGTGATTTCACGTGATAAGTTATAACCATTATCAGACATATTGCCTTGTCCGGAAACAGTTAATACCGAATCTACAAGCGACCAGTAAACATGATCACCAAATTTTCCCGATTGAGCATATAGCTGAGAAAACACAGAATCCGACTCCACAATCCTGCACATGTCCCAGACACCTTCAGACCGATAGGCTTCTACTGATCCAAACGGTACATACGCTGTAATGGAGGCGTAATTTTCAAAAGCCTCCCAATACGGAATAACCGGCGGAAGTGGATTTAAAGTTATAACGGTAGTGAAGTTCGGACAATTAAAAAAAGCCCTGTTACCGATAAATAAAAAACTCTTCGGAAGGGTGAGCGAAGTTAATGAAGGAAAATCTGCAAAAACGTCTGCCCCCATAGATATAACCCCTTCCTTAATAACAACGGATTTAATTTGATTGTTTAAATATTCATAAGTACGGTCATGAAAATCCCCTTGACCATAAACAGTCAAAACAGAATCTGCAAAATACCAGTGGACATTATCACCACATTGACCCCTTTCGGCATGTGCCTGAGAAACCCCGGACAGCAAAATACCCGCTAATAAATAAATTTTTAATTTCATGATTCTATTTTTTTTAATGATTAATGATTCATTTATTTTCATCGCAAAGTTGGTAATTTTCAATGGAAATCACAAATTTATTTCTGCCTTCGGGAACATTTTTAAAAATCGGACTTGAAAAACCACTTCCCGGGTCTTTTTTTGAGGGAGGCATCAATTCAGGAATAAAAAATAAATAACAAGTAACTATCAACTCCGTGTCCCTCCGTGAAACTCCGTGTTGTAACAGTCCGTAAGCTAAAGCTTGCGGACTGAACGGTTGCCTGCCCGCCAAGTCCCGCAGGGACGATACTTTATTAACCGTATGCTTTAGCTTACGGTCAGAGTGCGGCTCCATCTCCGCCAAGTCCCGCAGGGACGACACTTTATTAACTGTCATATCTTGTTTATTTCGCATTACATAAACCTTATTTCAACCTGATTTTTTCCAACAAAACAACCTGAGTAGCAGAGAATTGTTCCATCCGTAACCAACCTTATTACCTTATTAATTGATAGATGCTTATCTTTGGGAGGGAATACATCCGACAAATATTATGAACATATAATAATCCCCTAAAATTTACGTACCTTTGCAGCCGATTTTACAATGAAAAAATAAATTCATGCTGACAGTAGAAAAAATCGGAGGGACTTCAATGTCCCGGTTCGATGATTGCCTGAACAATATTATCACAGGTAATCGCAAAGGAAATGAGTTGTACAACCGGATTTTTGTCGTATCTGCCTACAACAATGTTACCAACTGGCTTCTGGAACACAAAAAAACCGGCGAAGCGGGTGTTTACTCGCAATTCCTCAACAACGAAAATTATGAATGTGCGCTGGATGATATATACGGTAAACTGACACATATTAATTGCCGGTTTGAGTCCATCGGCCTGAATGTTGCCGAAGCCGACCGTTTTATCCGTTACCGGATTGAACAGGCAAAGTTATACCTTTCGTCTATGTACAAAGTCCTGACTTCGGGTTATGTGGAAAAATCGAGTATTTATCCGGCAGCCCGCGAAATTCTGGCGTCTCTGGGAGAAGCGCACTCTGCCTGGAATTCCGTCAATATATTGAATAATAACGGAATTAATGCGACTTTCATTGATTTGTGCGGATTCAACGACGACGAGGCGCTGACTATCGACGAACGCATCCACAAGGCTTTCCGCGATATTGACTTCTCAAAGACTTTGTGCGCGGCAACAGGTTATACCAAAGGTACGGAAGGCATTATGCGTGCATTCGACCGCGGATATTCCGAAGTAACGTTTAGCAAAATAGCGGTGGAAGTGAAGGCCGACGAGGCCATCATTCACAAAGAATATCATCTTTCGAGCGCCGACCCGAAAATTGTCGGCGTTGAAAAATCGATTCCCGTTGGAAAAACGAGTTATATCATTGCCGACCAGCTGGCCGATGTGGGTATGGAAGCGATTCATCCCAAAGCGGCGAAACCGTTGGAACTGGCCGGAATAAAAATCCGTATCAAAAATACTTTCGAACCCGGTCATCCGGGAACAGTAATTTCCAAAGACTATATTTCGCCCGAACCGAAAATTGAAATTGTTTCGGGAACCGACAGGGTTATTGCTTTTGAAGTCCACGACCCTTTGATGGTCGGCGAAGTCGGTTATGACTTGAAAATCATGGAAATAATGAAGAAATACAATGTAAGTTATATCCTGAAATCAACGAATGCGAACAGCATTACGATGGTCGTGAATGACAAACCTTACGTACACAAGATGCTGGACGAGCTGCGGGCAACAGTTTACCGGCTGACAGTACGTCCGGCAGCTATCGTCTGTGCCATGGGAACCAATATTGCCCGTCCCGGATTTTTATACCGGGGGGCTAAAGCATTATACGAAAAAGGCATCAATATCGAGTGTTTCGGGCAGTCGCTGAAACAGGTCAACATGCAGTTTGTGATTGCCAGGGAAAATTATGCCGACGCGGTCATTTCGTTAAACGACGCATTGTGTATCAATAATTCTGAAAAATAAAATATGTTTTTTCCGTTTGATTTTAAAGACCTGGCAAGCGCATTTATTGTGCTTTTTGCGATTATCGACGTAACGGGCAGTTTACCCATTTTCGCCGATTTGCAAACGAAACAAAAGACATTCAGTCCGTTCAAAGCCTCGCTTTTTTCTTTCCTTATTCTTTTGGTCTTTTTCTTTGCCGGCGAAGGGATTTTACGTTTGTTCAATGTGGATGTATCGTCCTTTGCGGCAGCCGGGGCGCTGGTTATTTTTGTAATCGCCTGCGAAATGACTTTCGGCTGGGAGCTTTTCAAAATGGACAGTCCGGGCGGGTCGGCAACCATTATTCCGGTTATTTTTCCGCTTCTTGCGGGGCCGGGTGCATTTACGGCTTTGCTTTCGCTGAAAGCCGAGTTCAGTTCTTCGACCATCATTACCGCTTTATTGCTAAATATGGCTATCGTTTTTTTCGTTCTGCGCAACGTAAGCATAGTTGAAAAATTAACTGGTCCCTGCGGGATTTACGTGCTTCGTAAATTTTTTGGAATCATTCTGCTGGCTATATCGGTCAAACTTTTCACAGGAAATATTACCCATCTATTAGTGAGATAAAAATTCTTTTTTTTATTTTTTCAATAATCAAACATGAACTGGATAACAGAATTATTTACCGGTAATGGGGTTGCCCATACCGTTTTATTATTTGCATTAGTCATAGCCTCGGGAATCGGTCTCGGTAAAATCAAACTGTTCGGGATTTCTTTGGGAATTACTTTTGTTCTTTTTGCGGGAATTTTAGCAGGACATCTCGGTTTAAAGGTCAATCATGAAATTTTGCATTTCATGAAAGAATTTGGCCTGATTCTTTTCGTATATTCCATCGGCCTGCAGGTTGGGCCGGGCTTTTTTTCTTCTTTCAAAAAAGGAGGACTCACGCTCAATATGTTAGCCCTGTCCGTTGTGCTGTCGGGAGTTGCGATTACCGTCATTATTCATTATGTTCGGGACATTCCCATGCAAACCATGGTCGGTATCATGTCGGGCGCCGTTACGAATACGCCGGGTTTGGGCGCCGCCCAACAGGCTTTTTACGATATGTCTCACGGGACAAACGATTCGAGTATTGCTTCGGGTTATGCGGTAGCCTATCCTATGGCCGTGGTCGGGATTATCGGTTCCATTATGCTGATGCGGTTTATTTTTAAAATCAAACAGGACAGGGAACTGGAAAATCTCATTCGCCTGTCCGATCAGGACAGGGAACTGTTTGAACTGACTTCCGTAGAAGTGAAAAATCCGTCCGTTTTCGGAAAGAATATCGGGGAAATTCACCGTTTGATAAACCGTAAATTTATAATATCCAGGGTTTTGCATATAAACAACGCTACTGTGGAAATCGCGTCCTCCAAGACGGTACTGAATGAGGGCGACAAGATATTTGTAGCCACTACTTCCGTGAATAGGGAGGCCATACAGACCTTTCTGGGGATACCGGTTTCGATGGAGCAGGATGAATGGGAACTGCTGGATTCGCATTTGGTATCACGGAGAATACTGATCTCAAGATCCGTAATAAACGGGAAACTTATAAAGGAGTTACATCTGCGGAGCAATTTCGGCGTCAATATCACGCGCGTCAACCGTTCGGGAGTCGATTTGATTGCCGACCCCAGGCTGTCGCTGCAGGTAGGCGACCGGGTGACGGTAGTGGGCGACGCCAACTCCATCCTGAGCGTTGAAAAAATACTCGGCAACCAGATGAAACGTTTGAATGAACCGAATTTAGCGCCGATATTCATCGGAATATTCCTTGGCGTTCTGCTGGGAAGCATTCCGTTTGCTTTCCCCTGTATTCCCCAGCCAGTGAAATTAGGTCTGGCAGGCGGCCCGTTGATTGTTGCCATTTTAATCAGTATTTTCGGTCCGAAATACCATTTGGTAACTTATACGACGATGAGCGCCAACCTGATGCTGAGGGAACTGGGCATCTGCCTGTTTCTGGCATGTGTCGGCATCGAAGCCGGCGAGAACTTTGTTTCGACGATTGTCAACGGCGGTTACGTCTGGATTGGCCTGGGATTTATGATTACGGTCATTCCCCTGTTGATAGTGGGAATTGTCGGACGGCTGGTTTTCAAACTGAACTATTTTACGCTGATTGGATTGTTATCGGGCAGCACCACCGATCCTCCCGCTCTGGCCTATTCCAACGCCGTTGCGGAAAATGACGCTCCGGCGGTTGCTTATGCGGCTGTTTATCCGCTGACGATGTTTTTGCGGGTGCTATGCGCTCAGTTGCTTATTTTGTTTTTCTGCTGAAAGAGGGAAAAACAGGAGTTACTGTTTTTCCGCCACATAAAACAAATCAAAACAATCATTATTGACCGGGGCTATAAAATAATCGTCCGCTGCTATGGAAACAGCGAGCGAAGTATCTTGCTTTAACAGAAGAAATCTGTTGATGCGGTTAAAAATACTGTACGGTAACCGAAGTAAAAAACGGGGCGCCCACCATTGCATTTTAAGAACATCAAAGCGGGTTATTTTTTCTACGGAAGCCCGGTTATTGTTATAATATTTCATTACTTTCTCATTTCCAAACACCCCGTACCGTTCTATTTTCCCAAAATATCTGTCGAGTAACCCGTCAAACTGCTGCGGAGTATATTCACGGACATGAAAAGGATTTCTTGTAAGCGAAGTGAGACGGTTGGGAGTAGTAACTATAAATTTTCCTGCCGGTTTTAAAATACGAATCACTTCTTCAAGAAAATATTTATCGTTTTTAATATGTTCAATTACCTGAAAACTGATAACAAAATCAAAAGCGCTGTCTGCTATTTCTTTGAACGGCGGAAATTGCATTTGCTTCAAATAAACATTGCCATACCTCGAAGCATCTATTATTTTTGAAACATCTATTTTGTCTATACTCACAATTTTTCCGGCTGTTTTTGATAACTCTTCCAGTCCATAGCCGGTACCGGTACCTGCTTCGAGTATTGTACCGCTCACCAGTTTTGCCGCTTCTTTGTAAGCGAGAACCGAACGTGCAAAAACATAATTGTCTGAAATGTCGGTAGAAACCCGCTCTGCTGTTTTAAAATTTTTCATATGTACATCATTTGTTTTTAAAAGGTTACATGGAACTCGCAACATGCGGATACGCTTGAATGCGGGTTTTGCATGTCCGTTTCATGTGTCCGGAAAATTTAGAGTGAAAACTCTTCAATCCGGCAACAAACATAAAGTGCGAAACAGTTTGCCCGTTACTTATTATACATATTAACTCCGACAAACCTTTCATTGAAATGCACGCACCTGTGTTTGCCTGCAACCGGTTGGCAAAAGCGACGCCAGTATTGCGTTGCGCCGGTACATCCCGATGCTCCCCGATGCCGCTCGCCGTTACTTCGGTGCCGGCTATTTCCTGTGCTTGAGTGTTACGTTTCATTACGGTTCTTTTTTTTAGGTTTATAAATTACGGGTGCAAAGGTATGAGTATTTTTTTTAATACGGCTTGCTGCGGGAATTTTTTATCCGTATTTTTCCCGAGTGCAGGAGAATTCTTTCAAAGTACGGGTGCACTTCGGCAAAGTAAGCTATAGCCTTGCATACAAAGTTAAACGTCCCACTTTACATTTCCGTTTTTCAATGTTTTGCAAGGCAGGAGTCTCGCATTTAGCCCGACGTAGCGGGACGCTACGCCGAGCGGGCTTCGCTTTCGCTGATGACAGCTACGATTATTAACCGCTAATCATTAATCATTAATTAATAAACCCCATCACCGTTCTGTTCAAGGTCAGGATCATTTTTCAATTCGCTTGTCGGGATGGGAACAACCCAATAGCGCGAATCCAGGTATGCGGGATTCAAAGCGCCAAACACAGCTCCGGCGCGTCCGGTGCGAATGATGTCGGGATACCGGTGCCCTTCAAATGCAAATTCCAGGCGGTTTTCGTTTTCGACAACCAGCAGCAAGTCATCTATACTCCTGACACTTGGGGCTATCGTTTCCACATCTGCACGTTCCTTTATCACATTAATATCGCTGATTGCTCCCTGAATATCCGCCGGCGTCTTTTTCAAACGGGCTTCGGCGCGAATCAGATATTGCTCGGCAAGGCGGAACAAAAACACAGAGGAAGAACGGTCTGATTTGTTGTATATTCTTATCAACCATGCATCTATTGCGTTCTCGCGTGCTATGTAGATGGATCGTTTACCGCCGGCGAGCGGATCGTTCAGCAAATCGGCGAAACCGGGCGCAGCTATATAATCGCCGAGACCGCCTTCCGCGGCAGTTGCAAAGTTGGTACGCACCGGGTTGGCCTCGGAGATGCTGCAAGCCACCTCAAAAATAGCTTCGGTAGAAAAGCGCGTCACAAACCAGTTTTCGCCTTCTTTCAATTCCGTCAACCTCAAGTCGGGATTTTCGATAAGCCGGGATGCATAGCTTTCGGCATCAGCCCAGCGCTCCTGATAAAGGTAAAGACGGGCTTTGAAAGCATAGACCGCCCAAATTGAAACGCGGCCTTTGTTGACATTCCATGCCGTACCGGTCAGCTTCGCTTCGGCAATATCCAAATCGGCTTCAACCTGCCTGAATACATCGGCTTTAAGACTCTTTTTTATGCCCGTCTGACTGGTTGCAGTCGAAGGCTGCAAGACAACGGGGACATTGCCGTAAGTCCGTGCCAGGTCAAAGCAGGCCAGTGCACGAAGCGTGTGCGCTTCGGCAAGGATTATATCCTTGCTGTTTCCTGTAAAAAGGCTATTGTCGAGGCTATTAACCGACGTGATAACGTGGTTTGCACGGTTAATGAGCGTGTAATAGCTGCCATAGCCTCCGCCATCGGTACGGTCGGCGCCTCCGGTAACGCCTCCGTCGGCTTTCAGAGTAGGCACTACTACAGACCGCAGGCTGTTCAGTATGACGTTGTCGGCAGCCGTTTCATAAGTCAGGACGGCCGTACCCGAAATGCCCCGGAGTGAAGCATATACGCCGACAAGCGCTTTTTCTGCCGAAGACTGGCTGATAATGATTGCGCCGTCTTCAATTTGGGTTTGCGGCGGGAAATTCAGCAGGGAATCTTCGCATGCGGCAAACAGCGTCGCGATTAATACGGGGAAAATTTTTATATATTTCATATTAAATGATTAATGATTAATGATTAGGAATAAAAAATAAATAACATGTAACAATCAACTCTGTGTCCCTCCGTGAAATTTCCTCCGTGTAACTCTGTGTTTTTTTATTTATAACACGGAGTTTCACGGAGGAAATTTCACGGAGGGACACGGAGGAAAAGTTCAAAACTGCAATATCCTGTTTATTTCGCATTACTAAATACTATCAACAATTATAAATTCTAAACATTATGAGCAATAGAGAGACTTGCACCACTCGACGCAAGTCTCCCGCAGCCTGCGTGGGACTTGCACCACTCGACGCAAGTCTCTCGCAGCCGTGCGTGGGACTTGCACCACTCGACGCAAGTCTCTCGTAGCCGTGCGTGGGACTTGCACCACTCGACGCAAGTCTCCCGC
>JAIRNV010000146.1 GCA_031257875.1 Dysgonamonadaceae bacterium | reverse complement strand
TGGCAGCGGACTGTTCGCGTATATGACAAACCTGCGCCGGTTATTGCGGTAGCTGCCATTCATGCCGTAATCTGTGAAATACCCGTTATGAGATTCCTCAAAATAGGGGGGGCAGTCCGGGGAACTGTTCAGGGCTAAGGCCCGTCAAAGAACGGAATTTCTTTTCGTTGTTGTGATAATCCAAATATTTCATCCTGCAAAGATACGCGCGTGTGTGTAATATACAAAATTTAATTTACATAAACTCTAATATTAATTTTTAATTTTATAAATTTATTTTATGGCAACAAAAGCGTATTTCCCCGCAATAGGGAAAATTAAATTTGAAGGAAAAGAAAGTAAAAATCCTTTGGCATTCCGTTATTACGACGCCAAAACGCGCCGCAGTTCAACTGACTTGGAAGATATTTTCATCGCACATATTTCGGGAATGGATGCTCTTGCCCGCGCACTGGAAACGGCAGCAGCCATTCTGGAAAAATCGCCTTATCCGAAAATGCTTGCCGGGCGCTATGCTTCTTTCGACAGCGGAAAAGGCAAAGCGTTTGAACAGGGTAAACTTTCGCTCGAAGACCTGGCCGCTTTTGCCAAATCCAACGGCGAACCGGATCAAATCAGCGGAAAACAGGAGCTTTACGAAGCCATTGTCAATATGTACATTTAATTGAATGAAAAATTTTTAATTCTCATGAGGGAATATAATTTAGTCTACATCATCGGCCATAGTGCCTGTGTACATCGCCGAAATAGCGCCGTCCGGTATTCGGGGGACGCTGGTTTCCTGCAATCAGTTTGCCATTATATTTGGCATGTTGGTAGTATATTTTGTGAATTACCTGATATTGGGCGACCACACCAATCCTGTTATTGACAGAAGCGCCGAAGGACTGCTTTCGGTAAATCCGGCATCCGACCCATGGACGATTTCTACCGGCTGGCGGTACATGTTCGGATCGGAAGCGTATGTGGCGGCCGTATTCGGCATACTGCTGTTTTTCGTTCCCAAAACACCGCGCTATCCGGTACTTGTCTGGCAGAATGAAAAGGCACTGTCTGTCCTCACAAAAGTAAACGGACTGGACAAAGCGAAGGAGATTTTAAACGATATTCAGACCGCATCGAAAGAAAAAACGGAAAAACTGTTTGCTTACGGCGCACCGGTAGTCGTTACCGGAATCCTGTTGTCGGTATTCCAGCAGGCAATCGGAATCAATGCCGTGCTGTATTATTCGCCGCGTATTTTTGAAAGTGCGGGCGCGGGCGACGGCATGATACAAACAGTGATTATGGGTGTTGTAAACATCCTGTTTACGGTGGTTGCTATTGTAACCGTAGATAAATTCGACCGTAAACCCTTGTTGATTATCGGTTCGACTGGGTTGGCAACGGGCGCTTTTGCCGTGGCTGTTTGCGATAATTTCGGCATAAAAGGTCTTGTTCCGGTTGTTTCCATCATTGTTTACGCTGCATTTTTTATGATGTCCTGGGGCCAGTCTGGTGGGTGCTGATATCCGAAATTTTCCCGAATACGGTTCGAGGCAAAGCGGTTGCGATAGCAGTTGCCGCACAAGGGAAGACTCTGGAAGATATGACGAGGTTGTGGAAAAAAGAAAAGTAAAAGACAAAGGGCGAAAGCAATTGGGATACCCCAGTCTTTCGCCCTTTTATGTTTATTCTGCGGGAGGAGTTTCCGCAGGCGGAGCGTCTGCAACGGGATTTTCTTCACCGGCGGCCCCGGTTTCTGCAATTTTTTTCGCTGCCGCTAATTCCGCTCTTTTGGCGGCCAATGCTTCCGCCTTGGCTTTGTTTACCGCTTTTTCTGCGTCTAACTTGGCTTTTGCAACAGCTCTTTGAGCGTCAGTCAATTTACTGATTTCCGTTTTGACGGCACTCTGTTTTGCATTTAACCAAACTTCAAATTTCTGTTCGGCTTCCGCTTCGGAAAAAGCGCCTTTCTTCACGCCACCCAATAAATGTTTTTTCAGGAGAACACCTTCTTTGGAAAGAATATTCTTTGCCGTATCCGTAGGTTGAGCGCCTACTTGCAGCCAATACAAAGCTCTTTCGAATTTCAAATCTACTGTAGCAGGATTCGTATTAGGGTTATAAGACCCAATCCTTTCGATAAATTTTCCATCACGTGGAGCTCTGCTATCTGCGATCACGATGTGGTAAAACGCGTACCCTTTGCGACCGTGTCTTTGCAATCTGATTTTTGTTGCCATTTTTTTCTAATAATTTTTTATTGTTTAGTTTGAAATTTGCATTAGCGGGGGCAAAGGTATGATAAAATTTTGGGAATTACAAACTTTACAGTGATCGGATTCAGGGATAAATAACTTTTATCCATTCACATCCTGTGCATAATAGCAGGAGCAAAAGCAAAAGCATCCGCTTAAGTAATAAGCAGAAAAATTAGCAGTAGTAAAATGTTACAAAGTATCTGTATTTTCATGAAGGATGGGGTCTTCTATTTTGCCTGTCTGCAGCAAAGGAAGGTGATAAAGAGGATGCTCTCTTTATATTGGTTACATATTCAAAAGTAGTGATGCGGGTAGCAACGCCCGGGTCTAACCTGCCATGGCGATCCTGTTTCTTTTTTGTTTCAATGCATTGAGTCCAATTCAAGAGAAACACCGTTTCATTGGGATACAAACCGTTCAAACATCTGTACAGCGGTTTCGACTTCGACAGGGATGGTAAAGAAAAAGGAATGGGAGCTATTGTGAGCGGGCGGGGGAGTAATCCCCCTACCTACTCGATTTGCGGATTTTAATCCAACTTTAATACCGCCAGAAACGCTTTCTGCGGCACCTCCACATTCCCGACCTGTTTCATGCGCTTTTTCCCCTCTTTTTGTTTCTCAAGCAACTTCCGCTTACGGGTAATATCGCCTCCGTAACACTTGGCCGTCACGTCTTTACGCACGGCTTTGATTGTTTCGCGGGCAATGATTTTCGCCCCGATAGCCGCTTGAATGGCAACGTCAAATTGCTGGCGGGGAATCAGGTCTTTCAGTTTTTCACACATCCGGCGGCCGAAAGTAACGGCATTGTCCACATGCGTTAAAGTGGAAAGGGCATCAACTTGCTCCCCGTTCAGCAAAATATCCAGTTTGATCAGTTTCGACGGACGGTAATCGTGCATGTGATAATCAAAAGAAGCATAACCTTTGGAAATGCTTTTCAGTTTATCGTAAAAATCAATTACAATTTCACCCAGAGGCAAATCGAAAAGAATCTCAACCCTGTCGCCCGAAATATAATCCTGTTTAACCAAAACGCCCCGTTTACCGAGACATAAAGTCATAATCGGCCCGATATACGCCAAATTGGTAATGACGGAAGCGCGGATAAAAGGCTCGTCAATGTGGTCTATCAAAGTCGAATCGGGCAATCCTGCCGGATTGTGAACTTCCCTGCAATCGCCCTGTTTGCCGTAAACCCTGTAGGAAACGTTGGGAACCGTAGTAATCACATCCATATTAAATTCGCGGTCTAACCGTTCCTGCACGATTTCCATGTGGAGTAAACCCAGGAATCCGCAACGGAACCCGAAACCGAGCGCAACGGACGACTCCGGCTGGAAAGTCAGCGACGCATCGTTTAACTGCAGCTTTTCGAGCGAGGATCGCAAGTTTTCAAAATCTTCCGTTTCAATCGGATACACGCCGGCGAAAACCATCGGCTTCACTTCTTCAAAACCTTCTATTGCCTTGTCCGAAGGCCGGTTGATATGGGTGATGGTATCGCCCACTTTCACCTCTTTTGAAACCTTTATCCCGGAAATAATATAGCCCACATCTCCGCAGGTAACTTCTTCACGGGGAGACATTTCCAATTTGAGAATACCTACTTCGTCGGCTTCGTATTCTTTTCCGGTTGCAATAAACTTCACTTTATCCCCTTTCCTGATAGAACCGTTTTCAATCTTGAAATAAGCGATGATTCCGCGAAATGCGTTAAAAACAGAATCAAAAATCAAAGCCTGCAAGGGAGCGTTGGGGTCGCCTTTCGGAGCCGGCACTTTTTCTACTACAGCGTCGAGAATTGCATAAACGCCATCGCCTGTTTTTCCACTGGCGCGAAGAATATCTTTCCTGTCGCAGCCCAACAACTCGACAATCTGGTCTTCCACTTCTTCGGGCATCGCCTGCGGCAAATCAATTTTATTGAGTACGGGAATGATTTCCAAATCATTTTCCAGCGCCATGTAAAGGTTTGAAATTGTCTGAGCCTGAATGCCCTGCGCCGCGTCGATTATTAACAGTGCGCCTTCGCAGGCGGCAATCGAACGGGAAACCTCATAAGAAAAATCCACATGACCCGGAGTGTCTATCAGATTTAAAATATAATTTTCACCTTTATAATTATATTGCATCTGGATAGCATGGCTTTTGATAGTAATTCCCCGCTCGCGCTCCAAATCCATATTATCCAGAACCTGGTCCTGCATTTCTTTGGCGGTAACGGTTTGGGTATATTCCAGCAAACGATCGGCCAGGGTACTTTTGCCATGGTCGATATGCGCTATGATACAGAAATTTCGTATGTTTTTCATTATTGAGAGAATCACGTTACAACAAGCCGCAAAGATACTTCAATTCTTTTAAAATACAAAAAGGGCGCCACTTCACAATGGCCCCTTTTATCTCAGTTTTTAATAGGCATTAGTTTTTTGTAAGGCAAAAAGATTGTTTTAGGTTATCGACTGCAAAGGAATACTTTTTTTTTCATCCGGCCAAAAAAAAAAACATATTCTATAACATATTTTTAAAAGTTTTTAGGCTTATATACTCTGCGCGGGTATGTTTTTGCAGGCAATAATTATTAGGTCAAAAGTTAAAATTTATATTAAAAATAAGGCATTTAGGAATAAAAAATAAATAACCTGTAACAATCCACTCCGTGAGACTTCAGTCCGCAAGCTAAAGCATACGGACTGAACGATTGCCTGCCCGCCAAGTCCCGCAGGGACGACACTTTATATGAACCGTTATATTTTGTTTATTTTGCATTACTAAAAACGGAAAAGTAAAAATAACGGAAGTTTACGTAGCGAGTGACAGCCATATTTTTCTTTTTTTTACAAATATTTTTTCAATATTTCATTTTTCAGTACAGGCATGTTATCAATTACTTTCAGATGTGCCCAATGTCGTCAACTTAAGATAAATAAGGTAATAAGGTCGGGGAAATATGAGCATCATTCATTGCTACTCAGCTTGTTTTGTTGTTAAATAAGGTTGGGAATAAGGTTTTCCGTATCGTGAATCAGTATTAATCACTAACCACTAACCACTAAAATGATTCATTACCTTTGTCGGCACAATATAAATCAACGGTATTTTATCCTTATATAACAGTAGTTTCACCTCATGCAGCCGTACGTGGGACTTGCACCACTCGACGCAAGTCTCTCGCAGCCGTGCGTGGGACTTGCACCACTCGACGCAAGTCTCTCGTAGCCGTGCGTGGGACTTGCACCACTCGACGCAAGTCTCCCGC
>JAIRNV010000130.1 GCA_031257875.1 Dysgonamonadaceae bacterium | reverse complement strand
TAAAACCGGATCGAAGGTTCGTTCCAATCAAGGCACGACCACTCAAGCCGTCCGCAATCCCGTTTTACAGCAATCGCCGCGACTTCTTTCATAAGCATCTTCCCTAATCCCAAGCCCCGCAGGGACGATACTTTATTAACCGTATGCTTTAGCTTACGGACTGAACAATTGCCTGCCCGCCATGTCCCGCTGGGACGACACTTTAGATGAACCGTTATATTTTGTTTATTTTGCATCGCTAAATCTTTTTTGAAGCGCTATGAGAATTTCTATTTTCATAAAACAAAAACAGTTCTTATTGCTTTGATTGCCAAATTTTTTACGACAGCATACTTTTATTATATCACTACCAAATATTTTTCGATGGAAAAGACCCGCATTCGGACAAGACACTGCCTTGTTCGCCCTATCTTTGCAGGTTCTACCTGCGGGGCAGGCAAAGCCTGCCGGAATAGGGTCGCTCTGTCATTCCCGCTTTCGCGGGAATGACAGAATACACCGTGCACCCCCGCACCGTGTACCCTTTATCCCACACAGATTGTTTTTTTGAAAAACAATTCTTACCTTTACGGCTTCAAAATATGAATAATAAAGGTGATTAAAATGAAATATTTATGGATTTTCGCCCTGCTTTTTCCCGCTGTGATACAAATACATGCCGGAGAATTGAACGCCAGGGTTTCCGTCAACAGCGACCGGATTCAAAGCCCGAACAGGAATGTTTTCACTACCATGGAACAGGCCATGACGCGGTTAATCAACGAAACAAAATGGAGTAACGTGAATCTCACCCCAAATGAAAGGATTGACTGTACATTTTCGCTCACGGTTACCCAACAGGTTTCGGACAATAGTTTTAAGTCCGAATTGTTTGTCCAGTCGCGCCGTCCGGTTTACAATGCCACGTATGTTACTCCGACTTTGAATTATCGCGATACGAAACTGGAATTTGAGTACATGGAAAATCAAACGCTGGAATTTACGCAAAACATGATTGACAATAATCTGGTTGCTACTTTGGCCTTTTACTGCCGGTTGATTTTGGCTCAGGATTTCGACAGTTTTTCAATTTTCGGCGGAAATGCTTTTTATCAGGAAGCCCAGAATATGGCTACGCAGGCGCAGTCCAGTCCGGATTGGACGGGCTGGTCGGCGTTCGAAGATAATCGCAGCCGGACTTCCATTGTCAATGCTTTTTTCGGCGAAACGATGAAGCCTTACCGCGAATTTTGGTATACCTACCACAGGAAGGGTCTGGACGAAATGGCTGCCAATCCCGACCGGGGAAGGACTACGATACTCAACGCTTTACCTGTCCTGAAAGAGATACGCAACCTGCGCAATTCCGAAATACTGCTTCAAATGTTCGCCGACTGCAAATTGAACGAAATCGTGTCTATTGCGAGCAATGCCACTGCCGAAGAAAAAAAGAATACCTACGATTTGTTGAGGAATATTTTCCCCGCTTCCTCCGCAGACCTGGAACCCCTCAGAAAATAAATCATCAATCCGATGCTGCAAACATTAGCTATTTACAATTATGCGCTGATTTCCAAACTGGAAATCAGTTTTCCCTCTGGATTTTCTGTTATTACCGGTGAAACCGGCGCCGGAAAATCCATTATTTTAGGCGCTTTGTCCCTGATTCTGGGACAGCGGGCGGACGCCAAATCCATCAAACAGGGCGCTGACAAATGTCTGGTTGAAGGCGCTTTCGACATTTCTTCCTACCAGCTGGAATCCTTTTTCAGGGAGCGGGATTTGGAATACGACCCACGCTCCTGCATTTTACGGCGGGAAATCTGGCCGTCCGGGAAATCGCGGGCGTTCATCAATGACAGTCCCGCCGGATTGAACGATCTGAAAGAATTGGGCGCTTACCTCATCGACATTCATTCGCAGCACCAGAATTTGCTACTGGCCGACAATCAGTTCCAGTTGCAGGTTTTGGATGTTTTAGCCCGGAATAGGGGTTTGCAAAACGAATATCAGGCGGCATATAAAAAATATCTGTCCATCGGCCGGCAACTCAATGCACTGAAAGAAAAAATCGGCCGGCAACAGGCGGAAGAAGATTATATCCGCTTTCAATTTAAGCAACTGGATGAAGCGCGGTTGCAAGCGGGCGAACAGGCGGCTTTGGAGGTGGAACGGGAAACTTTGTCGCATGTGGAGGAAATCAAATCGGGACTTTACCGCATCGGGCAACTGCTTTCGTCGGACGGAAACGGGGTTGTTTCCATCTTGAAAGAAGCGTTGAATATTTCGCAGTCCCTGCAAAAGATTTATCCCGCTTCGGATGAAATTTCAGAAAGGCTTGCTTCTACCTACCTGGATATGAAAGACCTGGCGCCGGAAGCGGAGGCCAGGCAGGAAAGTCTGGATTTTAATCCGGAACGGTTGCAGGAAGTGAATGAACGCCTCGACTTGATTTATTCTTTGCAGCTCAAACATCATTCAGGTTCCGTAGAAGAATTGATTGCCCTGCGCAACCGGTTGGAAACGCAAATTAGGGAAATCGACCATTCGGGCGAAGAATTGGAAAACATGGAAAAGAATCTGTCGCAGGCGCTGGCGCAGGTATTGCAGCAGGCCGCTTCTCTTTCGGAATCGCGGAAAAAAGCGGCCGGACAACTTGAAAAGGAACTGGTTGAAACAATCGGCATCTTGGGAATGCCTTACATACGCTTTGCTGTGGAATTATCGCCCAAAGCGCCTGACGCTACCGGTTCGGACGAGGTCGCCTACCTGTTTTCAGCCAGTAAAAACGGCGAACTTAAACCGGTTGCACAAACGGCTTCCGGCGGGGAAATATCGCGGCTGATGCTGGGCATCAAATCTTTAATTGCCGGAGCGATGGCGCTTCCGAGCATTATTTTTGATGAAATAGATACCGGCGTTTCGGGTGAAATAGCCGACAAAATGGGAAATATCATGCGCCGGATGGGAACAATGATGCAAGTGATTACCATCACGCATTTGCCGCAAATTGCAGCCAAAGGGGAATCGCAGTTTCGGGTTTATAAAGACGAAAATACGGATTCGACCGAAACGCAAATCCAGCGGCTGTTTGATGCAGAGCGGGTGCATGAAATCGCTCTGATGTTAAGCGGTGCCGTATTGACGGAGGCTGCGGTTGAAAATGCGAAAGTATTGTTGAATAACCGTAGCCGTCATTGTGAATGACGCAGTGAGGTTAAATAATCGCAGCCCGTCATTGCGAATGATGCAGTGAGATTGAAATACTTTGCCGGTTTAAACCGGCAATGAAGCAATCCGGTTATTTGAAAAAATCTTTCGTTACCGTCGGTTTTAACCGACGGCGTAGCGAAAGCAACAGCCCGAAGCAATCCATTTTATTTAAATATTCCTAAACAAACAAAATGAAAGAAACGGAAATGATTTTCGGCACAAGGGCTGTAATTGAAGCTATCCAGGCTGGAAAAGAAATAGATAAGATATTGATGAGACGCGACCTGCAAAACGATTTGTCGCGCGAACTTTTCAGTATTGTCAGGGAAACCAAAATTCCCGTTCAACGGGTTCCCCAGGAAAAATTAGATCGCCTGACCCGCAAAAACCACCAGGGGGTCATTGCTTTTATTTCGGCTGTGGCTTACCAGCAGTTGGAAGATATTGTACCGTTTTTGTATGAAGAGGGGAAAAACCCTTTGATAGTGTTGCTGGACGGCGTGACCGATGTCCGCAATTTCGGCGCTATTGCACGGACATGCGAATGCGCCGGCGTCGACGCCATTGTCATACCTGCCCACCACAGCGTTTCGGTCAGCGCCGATGCGGTAAAGACTTCGGCCGGAGCGCTTTTGAATATTCCCGTCTGCAAAGAAACAAGCATTACCGAAGCCATCCGTTTCCTGAAAAACAGCGGTTATACGGTTGTCGCCGCGACGGAAAAAGCATCGAAAAGTTACACGTCAGTCGATTATGAAAATCCTACCGCCATCGTGATGGGAGGCGAAGATTACGGTATTTCGTCCGATAATCTCCGGATTTGCGATGAAATGGTGAAAATACCTGTTTTCGGGAAAATTGCTTCGTTGAATGTTTCGGCTGCTGCTGCGGTGTTGTTGTATGAGGCGGTAAAAAGAAGGACTTTATTCTGAATATGTTGCAGCCCTGTCATTCCCGTCTTCGCGGGAATGACAAAATGAGAAAAACCTTATTTTCCTAACAAGATTACCTTAGTAGCAAAGAGTTATTCCGCCATAATCATTTGCTACCATGTTTTTTTTCGCGTACCTTTTGCACCCTACCTGCAGGGACAACGATGGTTGCGACAGTCTCACTGTTGCAAACCGCGGGAAGTATACTAAAAATTACCCTAAATAGGGTATTTCGTAATAAAACGGAAGCGCGTACCTTTGCAGCCCAAAAATGTCATTCCCGCACAGGGAATCTCTGTCAGGACAAGGCACAGCCTCGCACCAACCGTGGGTATTTTTTTCGAACGCAAATGACGTAAATTACGCAAATTTGCGCAAAAACCATTTTTGTAAGAGCCACTGTACCTGTCAAATTGATGTAAATTTGCGGTTATTTGCGTAATTTGCGTTCTTTTGCCTTTTGGGCATCCTCTTGCGGCAGTATATAATCAGTTTTTTAATATATAAACATGTCAAAAAAAATTAAACAGATTGCCATTTACGGTAAAGGAGGTATCGGGAAATCGACAACGACCTCAAACATCAGCGCTGCACTGGTTGAAGCAGGCTACAAAGTTTTACAGTTCGGATGCGACCCGAAGAGCGATTCGACAAATACTTTACGTGACGGAAAATATATTCCCACCGTACTGGATTTGTTGCGTGAGAAATCGAAAGTCAATGCTCACGAAGCGATATTTCAGGGATTCAAAGGCGTGTACTGCGTCGAAGCGGGAGGCCCGGCGCCGGGCGTCGGGTGCGCCGGACGCGGGATTATCACTGCGGTTGAACTGTTGAAACAGCAAAACATTTTCACGGAGTTAGAGTTGGATTATGTCATTTTCGACGTCCTGGGCGACGTGGTATGCGGCGGTTTTGCCGTACCCATTCGCGAAGGAATCGCCGAACATGTTTTCACCGTTTCGTCGTCGGATTTCATGGCTATTTATGCCGCCAACAATCTGATGAAGGGTATCAAGAAGTATTCCAACACCGGAGGCGCACTGTTTGGCGGCATCATTGCAAACTCCATCAACAGCGATTATCAGCAGTCGATTATCGACGATTTTGCCGGAAAAACAGGCACTCAGGTTGTGGAATACATTCCGCGCTCAATAACCGTCACGCAGTCCGAACTGTCGGGGCGAACGACTATCGAAGCGCAACCCGAGTCGAAACAGGCGGATATCTACCGCAGTCTGGCTCGCAAGATTCACGAACATACCGAATCGAAAGTCCCTACCCCGCTCAATATTGACGAACTCCGCGAATGGTCGGCGTTATGGGCCGACCAGTTGCTCGCTATCGAATCGGGTGAAATACGGGGAGCATATGCTAATATTTAATTGATAATTGACAATGGCAGAACAGAACAAATATTTGATTGAAAATGACAGGGCAGATAAAAAATTATCAATTATCAATTATCAATTGTCAATTGTCAATTAACAACCATCCCTGTTTTAATGCAGAAGTGCGGCATACTTCCGGAAGGATACATTTGGCGGTAGCGCCGAAATGCAATGTGCAGTGCAACTTTTGTAACCGCAAATTCGACTGCGCTAACGAGAGCCGTCCGGGCGTAACTACTTCGGTGATGAAACCTGTTCGGGCGGTTGAATATCTGTCGGGCGTGCTTGAACGTATCGACAATCTGTCGGTCGTAGGAATTGCCGGCCCCGGCGACCCGTTTGCCAGTCCCGAAGATACACTCGAAACACTGGAGCGCGTACATGCCGCATTTCCCGATAAATTACTGTGCGTATCCACCAACGGTCTGACTTTGCCGGAATATGTGCCGCGCCTGGCAGCGGTCAATGTCTCGCATGTTACCGTCACCGTCAATGCCGTTGATGCGAACGTCGGCGCTAACGTTTACGAATGGGTTTCTTACGGGAAAAAGACGTATCACGGACGTGAAGGCGCCGAAATCCTGCTCGAAAACCAGACGAAGGCTGTCAGGCTGCTGAAAGAACACGGAATCACGGTGAAGATAAACACGGTTGTCATTCCGAGGGTCAACGAGCATCACATCCCCGAAATATCGCGGTATGTTGCGAAACTTGGCGCCGACATCCAGAACTGTATCCCGTTGATACCGGTCGCCGGCACTCCCTGCGAATCGTTGGAAGAGCCGTCGCCGAAAGTGATGAGGCTGATTCGCGCGCAGACGTCGCTACATATCCGGCAAATGTCGCACTGCGCCCGTTGCCGGGCAGACGCCGCGGGATTGCTTGGCCTCCCCCTTCCCCCTCCAAAGGAGGGGGAAAGCCCCCTTTCGGAGGGTGTGGGGGGCTATCCGTATATCGCTGTGGCAAGCAGTGATGGAATTTCCATTAATCATCATTTGGGAGAAGCCACGCAGTTATGGATTTACGGTTTCGATAACGGAAAAGTGAAACTGATAGAACAGCGCCCCGTTCCTGTTCCCGATCACTCGCACAATCGCTGGGATGCAATAGCCCGGTTGGTTCCGGATTGCGGTGCATTGCTGGTAAGCGGTTTAGGCCGCACTCCTTACGAACGGTTACAAAGTCATGGCGTCCGGGTGGAATCGGTTGCCGGCAACATCCGCGATATCGCCGGAACGCTTTTTGTCAAAGGTGAAATTCCCCGCGAAGCCCTGCGGATGAACGGCGCCTGCGGTGCAGGAAACAGTTGTGACGGACCGGGTGCGGGATGCCGGTAGATTTGTAATAATTAAATAATATGCTTAAAATTATATCTCCTAAAGAATATGTAAATCAACCGGATATTTTGATTAAAGCCGGAGATTACATTCGGAAATACGGGAAAAGAATATTACTTATCGGTTCGGAAAAAAGCATCGAATCTGTAAAAACTCAGCTATTCCCAAGTTTGGAACAGGCCGATATTTCTTACCGCCTGGAATATTTCAAAGGCTATCCGACACGGGAGAAAATCCGGTCGTATGCATCTGTTTATGGAAAAACAATAGATGCTGTAACCGGAATTGGAGGCGGACGTGTAATTGATACGGCAAAAGCGCTGGGAAATTTGCTCAATGTCCCGGTAATTACCGTTCCTACGGTTGCCGCCACTTGCGCGGCATGGGCGGCCGTTTCCATTTTATATGATAATGAAGGGCATTTTGTGGAAATTCTCCGCAACGATTTTGCTCCGGTGTCCGTATTAGCCGATACGCGGATACTTGTCAATGCTCCTGTCCGTTACACCTATGCAGGAGTTATCGATACTTTTGCCAAATGGTATGAAATAAATCCGTATACGGAAGAAAATGTTTCGGATACACATTTTCAGGTTATCCGTTCTATATCCCGGCTTGCATTCCGGTCGCTGACCGAAAATGTTCATACCGCATTGCATGAAGCCCGCAAGGGAATTGTAGCCCGGGCTGCCATCCAAACCGTGGATGCGATTGTTTATCTGGCAGGATTGGCTGGCAGTTTCCATACGGCAAGAGCGTATCCCGGCATTGCCCACACTTTTTACAACCTTTCCACGCAAGTCGTTCCTGCTCCGGAATTATTGCACGGCGAAAAAATAGCCTTCGGATTACTGTTGCAGCAGGTATTGCTCAATGAGAATCAAACGGACATTGACGGTACCGTCCGTTTATTTGCAAAATACAACAGTCTGTTTACTCTGTACCGCTTTGGAATAACGGATGATGATCCCCTGCAAAAAGTAAGTGATATCGCCCAACGAATGGGAGAAGTATTGAAACTTTATCCTGTTTTGAATATTGACGGAAGCAAAAGCAACATAGAAGCAGCGATTTACAAAACAAGTAAATTGATTGAAACCCGCCTGAATCATCCCGTTTTATCCGGAAAACAACCGTATTATGTCACAGATTAAAGCCAAAGATAATATTGTCAATCTACAAAGGCGCTACATAAAGCGTGATGTGGCAACAGACAGGGAATACATACAGATGGATCGCAACGAGAATCCGTTTGGCTATTCTCCCGGTGTTCCCATAGCGATAGAAAAGGCATACAAAAGGCTGTCCCGTTATCCCGATATTTATGCCGGTAAGCTGGTCGGGAAACTGGCCGCGATTCACCGTATCGCCGGAGAAAATATTGTAACCGGAAACGGACTGTTTGAACTGATAGGCGTGATTCCGCAAATTTTCCTGAATCCAGGCGACGAAGTGATTACCTCTGCTTCTTCCTTTGACTGGTACAGAATAGCGTCATCCATTGCCAATGCTAATGTCATCGAAGTCCCTTTGGGTGAAGATTACGGTATTTCCTTAAAAAACATACGGAAAGCAATTACCGGAAAAACACGGTTGATATGGTTGTGTAATCCCAATAATCCAACCGGAACCGTGATTGCCGAGTCCGAAATCCGCGAATTATTAGAGAATATATCACCGGATATTTTAGTTGTTTTGGATGAAGCCTACATTGATTTTGTCCGTGAAGTTCCTCCCGTTAATTCCATCGGACTGGTAAAAAAATACGGTAATGTTGCGTTATTGCGTACATTTTCGAAAGTATACGGACCGGCTTCGTTCCGGATAGGTTATATGATAGCCTGCGAATCTGTAACAAATGCCATGCGCAATTTCAAGACGCCGATGAGTACAAATTCCTGGGCTGTGGAAGCTGCTTTGGCAAGTTTGGAAGACAGGGATTTTTACCGGTATACACTGGAGCAAACCGCTCTTCAGTTAGATTATTTCTACCGGGAGTTCGACCGGCTGGGATTCCCCTATATTCGTTCCAATGCCAATTTTTTACTGGTTCATGTCTTACAGGACTCGGAAGGAGTTGTATCCGTATTAAAAAATCAGGGCATTCTGGTACGCGGCGGCCGGGAATTTGGATTTCCGGAACGGTTGCGTATAACCGTCGGGAAAGAAGAAGACAATGCTTTATTAATAAAAATATTAAAAGAATATCGGGTGCAATTCAAATTGTCGCAAGGTTAAATAATCGCAGCCGTCTTAAGGCTGAAAGCCTTGTATCAATAGCACAGGGCAACGTCTAATGTTATCAGGTTAAGATAAATAAGGTAATAAGGTTATGGGGGTAGTATTATCATTATTTATTGCTACTGAGGTTGTTTTGTTGTTAAAATAAGGTTGGAAATAAGGTTTATTCCGGGATTCCCAATGCAAAAAACCTTATTCCCAACCTTATTTTTCCAACAAAACAACCTTAGTAGCAGAGAATTATTCTATCCACAGCCAACCTTATTACCTTATTATATCTTAGTAATTTATAGATACTTGCTCCTTAAGTTGACGACATTAGGCAACGCCCTGTGGATGATAGCGATTGTTGATCACCAAGCCCTGAAAGGGCGGAATCAACCATGATATCGCCTTTTCAGGTAGAGAACGCAAAAGTTGTTGCGAAAAAAAACCTTATTCCCAACCTTATTTAACAACAAAACAACCTCAGTAGCAATAAATAATGATAATACTACCCCCATAACCTTATTACCTTATTTATCTTAACCTGATAACATTAGACGTTGCCATGCGCCAATGGATATAAGGCTTTTAGCCTTAAGTTGACGGTATTGGGCGATGCCTCACGGCATCGGATTTTGCCAATCATTGCGAGGGCGAAGGTTATCAATTACGAATTATGAATTACGAATTACGGGTAACTCGTAATTCGCAATTTGTAATTCCTGATTGCTTCACTGCATCGCAGGCAGGGACAAGCCCTACCTGCAATACCCGTCAATCCGGAATCAGGAACCATTAATTATACTCCACGCGGGACGTTTTTGTGCAAAGTGTAATCACTAACCACTGATAAAATACCGCAAACATGGTATTGCATACGCTTTTCAACCCCATTACCTTTGCATTCCCAAATGATATAAACTTTATTTATATGCCACGCGGGACGGTTTGGTGCATTGGGTACACGGTACAAGACGTCAAAATGCAGTCCCTTACCGTGAACCGTGTACCCGATGCACCCAAGAATATTTGTCAAAAGAGTAAAAACATAAAAATAAATCATGATGAAAAAGAAAAACAGGATAACAGGAATAGGATTATTTACCTTGATCATTTTATTATCGGGATGTTCACGGAAAGGAACGACGGAAACGGACAAAAAAACCGTTACGGTGGGCGTCGGTTTGACTGCTTCCTATCCGGTGCTTTTTGATAAAGCCATTCACAGGGAATTGGAAAAGAAAGGATATCATGTGGAGGTAAAAGCCGTCAATAATGTTTATCTGCTGGTTGACTTACTGGACAAAGGAGAAATCGACACCTATCTTACCGGACACGAAGCCGCTATGGAATTTTACGAAAAAGGACAACATGTTGACATGGAGATGCTGATTACCGTTCCGAGTACCGTGTATGGACTGCATACCAAAACGCTGAAAGCCAAAAACCTGAAAGAACTGAAACAGGAATTGAAGCCAAACGACATCATTGCCGTACCCAATGATCCGTCGAACCTTTCCCGCGGATTAATTATGCTGGAAAACATCGGGTTGTTGAAACTGAAAGAGAATATAAACAAGTATTATGCCTCGGAAAATGACGTTGCCGAAAATCCGTACGGTATCGTATTGAAAACGATAGAATCAACCCAGTGCGTGCGGGTATTGGAAAGTGTGGCGGGCGCCCTGGTATTCGGTACGGATGCCCTGACTTCCAATAATACCGAATCCCGTATCGTGAAAGAATATATTACCGACGAGCGTTTTCTGGTCGGATTTGTCGTAAAACCGGAAAGTGTTGCTCAACAATGGACAAAAGATTTGATTGAGGTATTGTATTCCGAAGAATTTAAAAACGTGGTGGAAGATCCTCAATACATATTTACCGATTTTCAACGTCCGTCATGGTACGTGGAGAAATGGGGAATCCGGAATGATTCGATTATTTATCAATAATTTATAAGAATTATGACAACAATACAGCAATCTCTAATAAAAACAGGTATGTCACTGGCTTTTCTCCTTGTTTCCGGCTTTTTATCTCCGCTACTTGCCCGGCAGACGAAAATAGAAGGACGCATACTGGACGGACGGACAAACGAATCGCTGGTGGGGGTTAATATCAGTGCAGTGAATGACAATGCCGCAGCAGTTACCGATTTGTCCGGATATTTTACGCTAACGGTAAAATCATTTCCCGCGACATTGTCAATAAGCTATCTGGGATATAAAAACCTGGATTTGGAAATTTATGAATATACCGAACCCGTCACGCTTTTCCTGAATGAAGAGCAAAGTTTACTGAATGAAGTCGTCGTTGTGGGCTATGGAACGCAAAAATGGAAAGAACTGACAGGTTCCATCTCTTCCGTTCCTAAACTGCAACTGGGACAACTCGCGTCTTCCTTCGACAATCTGCTGGGTGGCGCCATTCCGGGCGTAAATGTTATTCAGACTTCCGGACAGCCCGGAGCAACCTCTACAATCAGGATTCGGGGAGGTAATTCCATTACGGGAGGCAATGAACCGCTCTATGTGATAGACGGCTTTATTTCGTACAACGATAACAGTAATTCGGCTACCGGTTCTTCAAATGCAACGCTAAGCAGACCGAGAATTGATGCCGGATTTAATCTCTTATCCACAATCAATCCGGCGGATATTGAGTCTGTCGAAATATTAAAAGACGCTTCCGCCACCGCTATTTATGGAACAAGAGGCGCCAATGGAGTCATTATTATTACGACCAAAAAAGGGGTAAGAGGATCGGGAAGGATACAATACCGGTCGTCATACGGGTGGCAGACAATCGCTAAAAAAGTGGACTGGATGAACGGACAGGAATGGGCTTCGCTTTACAGGGAATTAACCAATGAAGACTGGTGGAATAAATACGATGACCCTTCGCAGATAGACCCCAACCGGAGCTATGACTGGCAGTCGGCGGCTTTACGTACAGGTGTGACGCAAGACCATCAGTTAGCCATTTCAGGCGGAGATGAAAAAGGAAGATACGTTGTTTCCGGTAACTACTTCAATCAAACAGGCATCTTGCTCAATACCGGCTTCAAACGCTACACTTTCCGGGCCAATCTGGATCGCGATGTTTTCAAAAACTTCAGGATAGGTTTCAATATCATCGGTACTCATACCGAACAGAACGGCATATCCGGTTCTTCAAGAAACGACCCCAATACATGGGCTTCTATTTTGCGTACATCGCCGGTAGTGCCGGTTTATAATGCCGACGGCGCTTTCAATTACATCAATCCGTTTTCGGAACAAAGTAAAAATGAGGAAGGCTTGACTTCCAATCCCATTGCCGATTTACTGAATAATGTGAATGAAACCAAAGTGAACCGGACTTTGGGAAACTTTTTTGCAGAATATGAAATAATACAGGGATTGAAAGCCAAACTGAACGCCGGCGCCGATTTAATCAACACCCGGCAGAACCTGTATGCTTCACGTTTGTCTTCTTACGGGATTGAAACAGGGGGATATGCTTCGGTGGGCGCAAAAGAGGTCAATTCCTGGCAGTCGGAATTGACATTGAACTACGATAAGCGATGGAAAGAAGGCCATGTACTGGGAGGATTGATCGGTTATACCGTGCAGCGCAGCGATGAAAAGTCGGCGCTGGCAATCGTTACGAAGTTTCTGGACGACAAAACTACTTTCAACAGTTTGCAAAGTGCATCGGGCGCATCGCTTCCTTATTCCGATGCAACCGCAAGTATAATTGAATCGTGTATCGGTCGCATAAATTATTCTTATGCCAACCGGTATAACCTGACTGCCACTTTACGGGCGGACGGCTCTTCCCGTTTTGCTTCCGGCCATAAATGGGGATATTTTCCTTCCATCGGTTTTGCATGGAATATTAACAATGAAGCATTTTTAAGGAATCGGGCGGCAACTTTGAGTAACCTGAAACTCCGTTTGAGCGCCGGAACAACCGGTAACCAGGAATTTGGCGACTATCAATATGTAAAACGCCTTGCACCCGAAAATTATTCATTCGACAACGCATTGATTGTAACGGCTTATGTTCCCGTTAATATTGCCAACCCTGATTTGAAATGGGAAAAGACCTCCCAGTACAACATCGGTTTGGATGGCGGTTTCCAGAACGGCAGGGTGAATGTAAGCATTGACGCCTACTATAAAAAAACGACCGATTTACTGCTTGATCTGCCTGTAGAAACAACCACCGGATATTCTTCAATATTAATGAATACCGGTAGCGTTTCCAACAAAGGACTTGAAATCGGACTCAACGGCAATATAGTAAAAACAAAAAAAATCACATGGACTGCTTCCCTCAACTGGTCGAAAAACATCAATGAAGTACTGGATTTGGGCAATCGCGATAATTTTCCGATTGACTATCCCTCTTCCGGGGCATTGAGCTATGCTGCTCCTCTCATTGTAAAAGTCGGATATCCCCTGGGTACCTATCACGGTTACGTTTTCGACGGTGTCGTACAGAATCGGGAAGAAGCATCCAAAGCGCCGGTTACAACCTGGCTGGGTGCGGATTATGTAATGCAACCGGGCGATGCTAAATATGTCGACAAAGATAGCGATAATAAAATAACGCCTGCCGACAGGGATATCATCGGTAATTCACAGCCCGATTTTATTTACGGTATCTTCAACAGCTTTTCCTGTGGCCGGTTTGATTTCTCTTTTTCTTTTCAGGGCAGTTACGGCAATGAGTTGTATAATGCACTGCGAAACAGAGCGGAATTAACAACCACATTGAATACGGTAAAAGATTTGACCGACCGGTGGACGCAGGCAAAGCCATCAACTGCAATACCCCGGGCGAGCAGTCAAAGCAATTTCAATTTTGACAGCCGCTTTGTAGAAGACGCTTCGTATCTCCGGATCAAGAACCTGACCCTCGGATATACGCTTCCTTTCCGTCTGAGAAACGGTGTGGAAGAAAAAATACGTTTGTTTTTCACTGCGCAAAACCTGTTTACATGGACCAGATATTCGGGTTACGACCCCGAATTATCAAGAAGCGGAGGGAACGAACAAAGCAATTTATTACAGGGCATTGATTACGGCGCTTATCCTACTGCCAGAGGTTTCTCCATAGGCTTGGAAATTACGCTTTAAAAATAAACATTTCATGAAAAAATTATTTGTATCATCAAGTTTGTTATTCCTGGCATTTTCCTGCCAGGATTTGGATCTCTCACCGGAAGGAAGCGTTTTTGCCGAATACAAAACGGAAGTGGATGCTGTTGCTGCCATATCGGGTGTATATTCCGCACTGACCTACGAAGCCGGTGATATCCCTTTGTATGGAGATGCACTGCTCTACATCAGCGATCTTTCCTCCGACTACATGACTATCGGGGCGCACAGCAACAGCGCCGAAACGCGAAATCTTTCCTCTGCTGCTTATGGAGCCGATAATCAGCGAATCGATTTGATTTGGAAACAGCTGTACAGGGGTATCAACCGTGCGAATATTGCTATTGATAACATTCCGGCAGTGAATGCGCCGGAAAATGTGAAAAGCCGACTGATAAACGAAGCTAAATTCCTTCGCGCTTTATATTATTTCAATGCGGTACAGCTATTCGGCGAAGTTCCGCTGGTATTGCACGAAGTAAGCCACAATGCCGGATTATACCGCGAAGAGGTGGATAAAGTGTATGAACAGATTATACGGGACCTCACCGATGCGGAAGAATTGCCGACGCCGAATGTTGATCCCGGAAGAGCCACAGGTGGAGCCGCTGCGGCTTTGTTGTCAAGAGTATATTTGGTTTGGGCGAGCCTGAAAAATCCTTCGGAAAATTATGGCAAAGCCATCGAATATGCGGAAAAAGTAATCGTCAGTCAGAAATATGAATTGTTTGAGAACTTTTTCAATATTTTCGACATCGCCACAAAAAACGGAAAAGAACACATCTTTTCGGCGCAATACATCGTGGGACAGGCGAGTGCAACCTCGTCGGGAAATTCCATCACACACTGCGTATGGAGTTCGGGATTTTCAAACTCTCTGGAACCGGTTATCCTGATTTCCGATACCGCCCTGTTTTACGATATATATTCGGATTCGGATCAACGCAAAAGCGGCAGCTATGCCAAACATCTCTACAATCCGGCAACGAACAGTATTTTTACATTTGAGAAACCCCGTTTCAGGAAATACATTGATACGACTGCCGTTTTGAATACCAGCGGAGGACGTCCGGTTAATACGCCGATTATCCGTTATGCCGATGTGCTGTTTACTTTGGCTGAAGCGACTAACGAACTGTATGGACCCACCGACAGGGCTTACTGGGCAATAAACCAAATTCGCCGGAGAGCTTTCAGGCAGGATTTGGACACTCCTTCCGGTTTTGATTTCAAGGACCTGACAAAGGAACAGTTTCGGGATTCTTTACGTGAAGAACGTTACAAAGAATTTGTTACCGAAAGCGTCCGCTGGTTCGATTTGGTTCGATGGAAAATTTATGTGAAATCCGTAAGGAAAACCAAACCGGCGGCATCTTTCCGCAATTACCGTTTTCCCATACCGCAGAAACAGCGGGACGTCAATCCCGACGGCTTGTGGCAAAACTGGGGGTACAGCGGCGAAGATAGCGGCGCCAATCCTTATTTAGCCAATGGATACGAATAATAAACAGAAAAATATGCAAAATGAAAACAAATAATTTGATATCTTATTTATACGCAATCGCCTGGTCTGTCACATTGCTTGCCTGTTCATCTCAACCCGACAAGCAGGCAAGGCGCGCCAGCCATACCATTCTTATCGGCGTAACACAGAAACCGACATATCCCGATTTGATTAAACATGCCATCAAGCCTGTGCTTGAAAAAAAAGGATACACCGTTCAACTCCTGCAACTCGACGACCAGCATGTCTTCAACCAAACGCTGGTAGACGGTTTTGTGGATATCAACATCGGACAGCACGAATCGGCGTTGAATTTTGAAAAATCAAACAACCCGAAATGGAAAATCTCGCCGCTGATTACCGTCCCAAGTGCGCACATGGGCATCTTTTCCGATAAATATCCGGTTGCTACTGTCGACGAACTCAAACAGGCAGTGAAACCGGGCGACATTGTCGCTATGCCCGACGATGCCACGAATCTCCCGCGTTCGCTGATTTTCCTCGAAAACCTCGGATTTCTCAAATTAAAAGACAGTATCGACAAATTTGCCGCCACCGAACATGACGTCGCCCACAATCCCTTCGGCCTGACTGTCAAAACGGTGAAAGCGGAACAGATACCGCGCATCCTCGACGGTATCGCCATCGGCGTCATCTACGGCGACGACGCCGACCTGCTCGGTATCCTCGACAGGGCGATTATCCGCGAAGTGGACGAGAGCGACCTTTTCCTGAATACGTTTGTCATACAGGACGCCGACAGGGATGAAACCTGGGTAAAGGATTTTAAGGAGGCGGTTCAGTCGGAGGAATTTAAAAATGTGGTGGAAAATACGGAATATCGTTTCCATAAATATTACCGGCCTTCGTGGTACAGGGAAAAATGGGGAATTGCTAACGAATGGGGGAAATAATGCCGCTTTTTATCTATCGCATCTTTAATTATCTGTTTTAGTAATGCGAAATAAACAAGATAAGGTTGTTTTGTTATTAAATATTAAGGTTGGGAATAAGGTTTATATCGGGGATTCCAAATGCGGAAAAACCTTATTCCCAACCTTATTTAACAACAAAACAACCTGAGTAGCATTGTTTCATCCGTAACCAACCTTATTACCTTAATTATATCTTATTAATTGCTGGCTGTGGTTGTTGGTGAGTTCGGCGTACAGGTCGGGCGGCATATTCCATCCAAAAGAATTGAGATTTCTAATAAATTGTTCATTGTACTTATTATTTAAATTGTTATTATTAAAGAATTAATTACTTGTTTTCGTTTCATTCTTCCGATAAAACAGCGTGGCAACCAGCAGCACATTCACTGCCAATACAAACGTCAGCAGGCAAACCTGCGAGAGGTCGAACGCTTCGACAAACGCCGTTGCGCCCAGATGAAAAAGGTTGAGCAGCAGGAACAGCGACGCCCATACGAGGGAAAACCACCGGAACCCTTTGCTCGAAAGGTTTACCGAAAGCAATGCCATCAAAAAGGTAACGGTAAAAATCACTGTGTTGAACGCCTGCACACCGAGCGACACTTCGCCTGTTGCGTCGGGCAGGCTGATATCCGCGCCGTAGAACAGTCCGTACATGTGCAGCAGTGTATGCGTGAGGAAACATATCCCCAACAGTAGCCAGTAAAAGGCCGTTTTGATTTGTGTGTTCATTTTACTTGTTGTTTTAATTGTTTTTACTAAAATCATTCAAATACCTTGCTATTACTTTTACATGCCTTAAAATTAGAAAGAAACCTTTACGCCTGCAAAAAATATTCTGGGCAAAGCAGGCCCGTAGATGTAGGCC
>JAIRNV010000118.1 GCA_031257875.1 Dysgonamonadaceae bacterium | reverse complement strand
GATGCAGGTGAAGGCGGGGAACGCTATTTTCTACCGAGCTTTGCATCTCTACGAGATGCCGGTTCACCGGTATGATTTTGTGCATTGCGGGCAGGATACGGATAATAATCCCGTCACCTTATTTAATAACAAAACAAGCTGAGTAGCGATAATTGAGATAAGCACACAGATAAAACGGATGAGACGGATAACACGGTTTTTCACCGAATATTTCTTTTTGCAGAATAAAAAAAACTCCAGTCGCATGAACCGTTAATCATTATTTTCCATATCTTTGCCCCCCGAATTAATCATTAATCATTAATCACTAATCATTATATTATATTATGAAACGGTTATTAAGCGCTTCTTTTTTGATTCTTTTCGCAGCAAGTTTTATTTTTCTTCACGACGGTTGCGCCCGCCCACAAAACAAAACAGTTAAAAACGTTATTTTACTAATTCCGGATGGAACATCTTTGGCTTCCGTATCGACTGCACGCTGGTTTCAACACTACCTGAATCCCGATGCGACCCGGTTAAACATCGACCCGTATCTTTGCGGCACCATTCTGACCTTTTGCTCAAACGCACCGATAGGGGATTCCGCGCCCACAACATCCTGTTACATGACCGGCTATCCGAGCCGTGCAGGCTATGTATCCACCTATCCCGTAGCAGATCCGGCAAACGATATTCTCCCGATGGATTCCCTGAAAGCTTACCAGCCGCTAATAACTCTGCTGGAGGCAGCCCGCATCGCGCAACACAAATCGACGGGTCTGGTTTTTACCTGCGAGTTTCCGCATGCCACCCCCGCCGACTGTTCGGCTCACAGTTACCGGAGAGACAGGTACGGATGGATTGCGCCTCAAATCGTCCACAATCAAATAGATGTAGTGATTGGCGGCGGCGTTTCCCTTTTAAATGACGAAAACAAACGGTTTCTTCAAAACGAAGGTTACGGCCTTTTCCTGAACGATATAAACGGGTTCCGGAATTATTCAGGAGATAAAATGTGGGCGCTGTTTGCAGATAAAGACATGGCTTACGATATCGACCGAAATCCCGAACAGGAACCGTCATTAGCCGAAATGACAAAAATCGCAATTGACAAACTGTCGCGTAATAAAAACGGCTTTTTCCTGATGGTAGAAGGCAGCAAAATCGACTGGGCGGCTCATGCAAACGACGCAAGAGCGATTATTTCGGATGTGCTGGCATTTGACAAGGCCTGCGGCGAAGCCTTCCGGTTTGCCGAAAGCGACGGGGAAACGCTGGTCGTGGTTGTTCCCGACCATGGAAACAGCGGCATCAGCATCGGCTCAAACAAATGCCCCGGATATTCCACGCTGACCAAAGACCAGCTGTTTGGCAACGTTGCCAAATTCAAAACCAGCGTAGATGCTTTAATCAGGGTTTTACACGACACACCGCCGGACGGTTTGCGGCAAACGGTACTCGAACTGACGGGCATTGCCCTGACCGACGAAGAATATCAGCTGCTGCTGCAAACGGCGGACTATCATTTGAGCGCCCTTTCAGACGAAGAAAGAATGAAAGGCTCCAAACTGACGAAAGAAGTTGCCAAAATACTGGATAAATACACCTGTTTCGGATTTACCACCACAGGCCACACGGGCGAAGAAGTTTTCCTGGCGGTTTACGACCCGCGACCCGGCGGACGCATGACGGGTTTCCACACCAATGTTGAACTGAATCATTACATACGCAATGCGATGGGACTGGAAAAACAGTTCGAATCTCTGACCGGCGAATACTTTGCCAAACATACGGACGTTTTCAAAAATTACACCTTTACGGTTGATACCTTGAGCGATAATCCCGTATTAACGGTAAAAAACAAAGAAACAACCCTGGAGATTCACCCCAATACCAATATTGCAAAATGTAACGGTAAGGAGTTGAAATTAAACAGCGTAGTTGTTTATGTCGATAAAAACAATACGTTTTACCTGCCGAAATCAATGGAAAAATTACTGATGAGATGAGTAAACGAGTTGACAAGTAACTAATAACTGACTTTTATGAATGGAATAAGAATCGAAAAGCGATACCCGACAGAAGAGGAATTGCGGGAAAGAAACGACCCGATGCGGGTGGAAGAGCCGTCCGGAACTTATTATCTCAGAAAATCAAAACTGTATACATACGCCGATTATCTGATGTGGATGGACGATAAACGCCGCGAGCTGATTGACGGCGTCGTGTACCTGATGAGCGCTCCGACACGGTTTCATGCGAGCGCATCTGCCGCTCTGCAAAGTATATTTTACCTGTTTATTAAAAAGCGAAAAGGAGAATGTAAAGTATATGCTGCGCCGTTCGACGTCCGTTTACCCAAAAATGGAGAAACAGCCGACAAAGAGATTTATACGGTAGTTCAACCCGATATTTGCGTTGTCTGCGACCCCCGGAAATTGGACGACAAAGGCTGTATCGGCGCTCCCGATTTGATTGTGGAAGTACAGTCGCCATCGACAGCCAAACGCGATTTGAACGAAAAGTTCTTTTTGTATGAGGCATCGGGCGTGAAAGAATACTGGGTGGTTTATCCGAAGGAAAAAGCGCTCTCTGTCTTTCTGTTGCAGGAAAACGGGAAGTACAGCGCCGGTACAACTTACGAATACGACACAAAAGTCCCGGTTTCCATTTTTAAGGGATTGAAAATTGATCTTAAAGAATTGTTTGATTATTAATTAAATAAATTATATGGCAACGATTACATTAAATTATGACGCAAAAGATGTTCGCGCACAAAAAACGTTAGAATATATTTTGTCTATGGGTTTTTTTACCACCGGGGAAAAAGCAGTAAAAACCGGATTGGATCTTGCTTTTGAAGATATCGAAAAAGGACGGGTACACAGATTGATTACACCCAAAAACAGAAAAGAACATGACTGAAGAGAAAGCAAAATGCAAAACACCCAAAGAATTTTTCGCTTCATTTTCGGAAGAAGATAAAAATGCCTTATATATCGTTGATTACACTACGAAATTCAAGAAAAGTTAATAAAAGGGTCATCCCTGCAGGACTTCAGGCAGGCCTGTGTAAAATCTGTCTTCATGCGTAACATCAATTACCAATATTTACAATACAAATGAAAACTGTTTTTTATTATTGTGCGCTCGCCGCACTTACTTTGTCTTCTTTCATCTCCTGCAAACAAAAAAGGGATGAACCGGTTATGTTGAAAGTCGGCGTCATGTCGTCTATGGATTATGTTCCTTTGGCTGTCGCCCGCGAAAAGGGGCTTTTTGAAAAATACGGGGTGAAAGTGGAACTGCAAAAATTTTACTCTGCCAACGAACGGGACGCCGCCTTTCAAAGCGGTAATATCGACGGAACGGTCATCGACTATACCGGAGCCATTTTGCAAAAAGCCGGCGGCGTGGATTTGAAAATTACTTCCGCCTGCAATGCGACTTTCTGCCTGATGACGGCCGATTCGACCATCCGGCAAATCGACGGCCTCAAAGGAAAAACCGTCAGCGTTTCCCGCAACACGGTGATTGACTTCTGTATCGAAACAGCCCTGCAATCCGCAGGAATCTCCCCGGACGACATTGAAAAACAGGAAATCAATAAAATTCCCATCCGTCTGGAAATGCTGCTGAACGGAAAATCCGCAGCGACCGCCCTACCCGACCCTTTCATTGCGATTGCGGAAATGAAAGGCGCTCATTCGATTGTTTGCATGGAACATTTAGGTTATGCCGTAACGGGAATCATGTTTAAAACCGCTGCCATTGAACAGAAAACAGCCGAAATTGAAGCCTTTTACAGCGCTTATAATGAGGCGGTCGATTACATCAAATCACATCCCGTCGAAGACATTAAAACGATTTTAACGGAAGACATCGGATTTCCCGAACCGCTCGTTCAATCTGTCCGGTTGCCGGATTATACACACGCCGGAATGCCGCAGGAGAAAGACATTCATGCCGTAACGGTTTGGTTGCAGGGGAAAAAATTGATTCCCGGTGATTTTTCCGGCGAAAGTGTTTTAGACAGTCAATTCATCAAATAACCCACTCCGTGCAACTCCGTGAAACCCACTCCGTGCAACTCCGTGTTTTTTATTTATAACACAGAGTTACACGGAGCAGGTTTCACGGAGTTACACGGAGGATAAAACAGTTATGGAAAATATTTTTCTGTCTGTTAAGAATTTAAGTATCCGTTATGGGGAAACAGACATTCTTAATGAATTCAATCTTTCGATAGAAGAAGGAAATATCTACTGTCTGGTTGGCCCGTCGGGCTGCGGGAAATCGACGCTGTTGAAAGCCATTTGCGGCATTGTCAAACCGGTAAACGGGGAAATTCTGATGAAAGGCCGGCCTGTTTGTCCCGCTACGCAATCAATCGGCTACATTCCGCAGCAATTCGGTTTGCTGGACTGGCTGACTGTCAAATCCAATCTTTTTATCAGTAAAAAAATACGGAAAACATCGTCTTTTCCCGAAGACAATCACATTATCGAACAGTTGGAAATCAGTCCTTTGCTCAACCGTTACCCCAAAGAACTCAGCGGGGGACAGCAACAGCGGGTCGCTTTGGCGCGCGCGTGGCTGCTTCGCCCCAAACTGTTGCTGATGGACGAACCCTTTTCCTCCTTAGACACTTTTACTGCGGAACGTTCCATCGAACTTTTCCTCCAACTGTGGCGGGAACGCCGGACAACAACCCTGTTCGTAACGCACAGCCTGCGGGAAGCCGTGCAAATCGGGAAATACATCGTTCTGCTGTCCCGACAGCCGGCCAATGTGCTTGAAGTTTTGGAAAATCCGCTGTTCTCACACCGGTCAAACCGGACGGAACAGGATTTTTACCTGGTCGAACAACAGATTTACAATCATTTACAGGAATTATGGGAGAAATGAATTTAGGCATACATGCTATCGCCAGCGCCTGCCGCATTCTTGAAGGCTTGTTTATCGCCCTGCTGATTGCCGTCCCCACAGGATTGTTATTAGCCAATTATCCGAAAATAAATAAAATATGCAGTCCCCTACTCTATTTTACCTATCCGGTTCCCAAATTAGCCCTGTTGCCGATAGTCATGCTGCTGCTGGGAATCGGCGAGGCGGCCAAAATAGCCATGATTGTCATGATTCTGGTATTCCAGCTCATTGTGTCGATTCGGGATGCGGCGCTGCATATTCCGCGTGAAGATTTTCACGTACTGATTTCGTTGGGGGCAAACAAACGGCAAATCTTAAGGTGGATTACTCTCCCCGCCATTCTGCCGGAAACGCTGACAGCCATTCGCGTGGCCATCGGAACAGCCGCTTCGGTTTTGTTTTTCACCGAAACTTTCGGAACCGACAAGGGAATGGGATTTTATATCGTCGATTCATGGATGCGACTGGCTTACGGGGAAATGTATGCCGGCATATTTGTTTTATCCCTGCTCGGTTTCATACTGTTCTTTACCATAGATATTTTGGAAAAAAGAGTTTGTAAATGGAAAAAATGATTAAATGAATACTCAATCTTTTACCCAAAGGGCTGAAAGCCCGATAATCAATAGCGCAGGGCAACGCCCTGTGGAGAAGAAATGCAGGCCAAACCCCAGCCCCAACGGGGCGAAATCAACGGGATATCGCCCTTTCAGGGCTTAGTGACCGACAATCGCATCATCCCGTAGGGCGTTGCCCTACGCTATTGATTATGCCCTTTCAGGGCATGGGATTCCTTAAGCTGACGACATTGGGCGTTGCCCTGCGCTATTGATATAAGGCCTTTGGCCTTTAGGTACAGCATTGAGTATTCATTAATGATTATAATTAAGGTATAAAAAATAAACAGGATATAACGGTTAACATAGCCGCTACCGTAGGTTACGCTACGGTAGTGGAAAGGATAACTGTTACATCCTGTTTATTTCGCATCACTAACTAACTTTTATAAAAAAAATGAAAACAAAATTAACTTTACTTTTATGTGTTTACGCGATAGGCGTTAACTTATTTGCACAGGAAAACAGAGAAATCACAAAAAAATTAAAAGACGCTTTCACCTGCGAATCCTTCCAACTGTACGGATACGGGCAAATTATCGACAACATCAGTGAGCGCCCCAGCGGGGGAATCGAACGACTGACGTCAAACAACTCCTTCGATGTTGCCCGCGCTATCCTGTTTGCAATGGGGCAAATCGGGTCTAAAAAACAGTTCGGATACATGCTGATGTACGACTTCGGCCCCAACGCCTGCCTGCATGAACTGTACGGGGAATGGCTTCCTAAAGATGCCATCAACGTGCGGTTCGGACAGTTTAAAATACCTTTCACCATCGAAAATCCGATATCGCCAACCCAGATTGAAACCATCTATTTTTCGCGTTCGATGAGGGCGATGTCGGGCAGCGCGGGCGACTTTAATCAACTTGACCCCGGCGGAGTGAAAGGCAGCCCTAAAGTCGGACGGGACGCAGGCTTGCAATTGTCCGGCCGCCTTTTCAAGAAGGATAATTTTTTCCGTATCGAATACTATACCGGATTATTCAACGGTACCGGTTTCAATACCAAAGACAATAATAATCACAAGGATTTTATCGGGACGGTTTATTATCAACCCGTTAAAGATTTGAGAATCGGCGGATCCGTCTATTCGGGGAAATTAAATGCGCCTATAGGCAATGTACCGGGCAATCATGTCCGCGATCTTTGGACGGTCGGTACGGAATACAACAGCAAAAAATTTTATGCGCGGGCGGAATATGTTTCAGGCAATAACGGCGGTTTGAAACGGGAAGGTTATTACGGCTCTGCCGTTTGGAAATTTTCTCCCGGCAAATGGGAAGTTTTGGGAAAATACGAATACTACGATGAAAACAAGTTGCTTACAAACAACGAAATCAGCGATATAACCGCAGGCGTTAATTATTATCTCGCTTTCTTGACCCGTATTCAACTAAACTACATTTATACCGACAACAAAGCGCTGGGGAAAAACAATGCTGTCGCCATGCAGCTGCAGCTGTTTTTTTAATAATGATTAACGGTTAATGATTAGTGATTAGTGATTAGTGATTAGTGATTACCTGAAAAACCAAACATTAATCATTAATCATTAATATCATTAATCATTATTATCCACTGATTTGCTCCGCCAGCTTCAACCGGTCAATCTTCCCATTCGCACTAAGCGGGAATTTTTCCAAACGGTAATATTTAGTCGGAACCATGTATTTCGGGACAAACTCCATCATTCGTTTCCGAAATTCACCGGCATTCAATTCATCAGCCGCTTGATAAAACATCTCAATTTCCTTACGGGTATGGTTATAGATGACACAAGCCGTATCAACCGACTTCGTTCCTAAAACTGCATTTTCGATTTCACCCAACTCAATTCGATAGCCGTTGTGCTTGATTTGAAAGTCTCTACGTCCAACGTACATCACTTCGCCGCGCTCGTTCCAATAAGCCATATCGCCGGTGCGGTAAATCAATTCGGGATAGTGGATGTTAAGTGGATTTTGTACAAACGACTTCGCCGTTCTTTCCGGGTCATTGTAATAGCCCATTGCCAAAGAGGAGCCTCTCACACATAACTCACCTGTTTCATTAACTTTAGCAGCTCGATTATCTTCGGTAAGAATCAAAATCCCGCTATTCCGGCACGGTTTCCCGACAGGCAACGGTTCTTCGTCGGAAAATTCCCTGTCCACAATGTAACAAGTACAGTCAACTGTAATTTCCGTTGGCCCGTACAGATTGGCATACAGACAGTCGGGAAGATTTTTTCGCCAGTAATTGAGGTGCTTATTGGGCATCACTTCTCCTGCGAACAGAATTTTTTCGAGGTATTCGGGTTTCTTTTGTTCAAGCAAGTTATAATTTGCCACATTGATCAATACAAAAGGCACCCAAAATACGAAGTTTATCTTTTTTTCATTAAGTAAATCAATGAGTTTGGCTGGAAACGCATAATACTCTTCCGGCACAATCACCAAAGTGGCGCCGGCGCCGAACATCAGGTAAAGATCAAGTGTCGAATTATCGAAATAAAACGGCGCCTGGTTGGCTATGACTGCTTTTTCGTTTACGGAAAAAGTCGAAATTGCCCAATCCATATAATCAATAACTCCACGGTGGGAAATAACCACGCCCTTGGGATTTCCGGTCGAACCGGAAGTGAAAATCGAATAAACCGGATCGGTATCAATTACCCGTTCCTGCCGAGAGTGTATCAATTTTTCTACGGAAGCATCCGGTTCGATATTTTCCACATTTTCTATCAAGATAATTTTCCCGTCAAAAAACGATTTAAGTCTGTCATCATTTGCCTTATTCGTTATAATTACCTTAGAGCGAAGGGAATCAAAAATATTTTTAATTCTGCTGTCTGGCGATTTCATATCAATGGGAACATAAAAATTCCCCGAATAACTAATAGCCGCAAAACAGGCGACCATGTCACACCCTTTTTGCATACAAACAGCAACCGGTGCATTCTGTAACCCTTGTTCGATAATGAGTCCCGCAAGCGCCCGCGCTTGTTTTTGTATTTGACTAAAAGTTAATGATTTATGAATATCGTCGACAGCTATTTTTTGTGGAAATAACTGTACTGTTCTGTCCAGATATTCCGTAACGTTTATTTGCATGTTTTCATGTGTCTAAATTGTTCATAATCCCTACCCCTTCCGCACTGCTTTTCGTAAACAAAATTTTTATTGTCCGTAAGATAATCAGCAAATCCTGCCAAAGCGAATAATTATTGATATATATTAAATCATAACGTAACTTATTTTCAACGCTCGTATTGTATTTCCCCTCAACCTGAGCCAAACCCGTCAATCCGGCCTTAACCACCGACCGGTAACGGTATTCGGGAATTTCCTGTTCAAACTGTTCTACAAAAAACGGGCGTTCGGGACGCGGACCTACAAAACTCATTTCCCCCTTAAAAATATTGATCAGTTGAGGCACCTCGTCTATTCGGATTGTTCGCATCAACTTGCCTGTTTTTGTAATCCGGGTATCATCTTCGCCAGCCAATACAGGACCGGACAATTTTTCCGCATCAGGAATCATTGTCCTGAATTTCAAAATTTTAAACGGTTTGTTATTTTTCGTCAAACGTTCTTGGGAATAAAAGACCGGGCCTCCGTCCAACTTAACCAGCATGGCGGCTACAAGGGCAAACGGAAGAACTGTAACCAAAACAACACACGCCAATACAATATCCACAACCCGCTTAACAAATTCATCTTCCGGAGAAAGTTCGAGATGATTAACCCTGTAGGTAGGCAAGTCACTCGTCTTGTCAAAGGTGGAAGCCATAATACTTAGATCGTAATATTCAGGTACAAAAAACACTCCTTTTTTATATTTTATCGAAAGCGCCAGAATTTTCCTCCGTATTTTTTGCGGAATATCCGTAGATAAAAATATTTCATCTACAGATTCTATAATCGCATCAAAATCGGTCGAAATGTCAAAATCAGCACATCGGTTTTCGATTCTATAGTGATTTTGATATTTATTCATAAGGGCTTCAAATATTTTAGAATCTCTATCGCCGATGATGGTTATTGTTTTGATTCCATGTATCTTTCCTGTTATAAACACAACAAGCAATCGCCAAAAAGACAATAATAGAAAATAGAAAAGTGTAGATAAAAGGATAACGCTTCGCGGAAAAGCCAAGGCCGTTTCCCTGACAAAGAAACTAATTCCCATAATACCGACCGCCATTAGGACTGAAATCAAAAAAACCGTATAAATTAATTCATTGACAGTCTTCCGGGCTATATTATGCAACCCGAAGATGTACATTAAGACAAGATAAAATATTCCGATAAACGGTGTTATGATTTGAAATGCCTTAAAATTTTTATCAAAATCATCAAGCATCTCTAATTGAAACAACAAAAAATAAGCAAGGAGAATACTTCCGTAAACGATAAGTAAATCCAAAATTACATACAGAGAGCGTTTCATTATCGCTATTTATTGGTACGGGTATAGAAACTTACAGGCAAAAAAAAGTTTACAAACTCCTGTTTTATTCAAAAAACAGAGGTTTATAAACTTTTCACTTACAATCTAACGTTTTATCGTCTTTCGACCATAATCACAACGCGGTTCCATTCGTTTGTTGTGAAAGGTTGTTCTTTATCTCCTTTCCACTCAATAGATAAACTACTATTACTAACACCGAGACGCAATAATTCTTTTTTGATCGTTTCAACGCGTTTTTTACTCAGAATATAGTTATAAGTAGGACCGCCCGTCAATTTATCCGCATAACCTATCAGTAACAATTTTGATCCCGGCTTACTCTTCAAAAAGTCGGCAGCGTCCTGTAATTTGGAATATTCACTTTTTTCGATGTGATGAGAATTTAAAGCAAAACGAATGTATCCGGGTAACGAGTTATGAATAACAGTAACCGGTTTTTCAGCCTGAGCATTACTTAATTTATCAATCAATCTTTGATGACGGTCAAGAATATCCTGATGATTTTCAATCAAATCGCGGTTTTCATTCACCCTGCGGTTCAAACGGTCAAGTTCGTCTACAGTTATCTTCTCAAAAGAAGAAACCTTTTTGTTAAAGGCATATTGTACGCCAAACGACAAATTTGTATATAAATCACCTATCGTAGTGCCTTTATATCCGTCAAATTCCCCATCGGTAAAATATACAACCGGCTCAACATAAATACCTAATTTTTCAGTTAAATTGAAATTGGCACGCACACCTGTTCGTGCTGCCAGCCAATAGAACCCCGGAGTAGTCGCTCCGTTATCTAAAGCGTAATTAGCGCCTAAACCTCCAAAAACCGCAAGGTCAAACCTGCTGTTTTCTACCTCATGTCCGCGGAAAAGATTCGTTAAATTACCCATCAAGTCAATAGTAGCGACGCCATAATTAAAATCTTGCCAAAAACCCGATTCTCCATTTTTCCCGGTTGCTTGCTCATAGTTTTGGTTCCAATACTCTTTATTAGCATCACGCCAAAAGTCACCACCCATTGGTTTTTTTCCGTGTTCGCCTTCAGAAGTATAATACGGCAAATAATATCCGGGATATGCATACGCTGTCATGTTAAAACCGCGAAGACCTCCTCCCATTACATTGAAACTGATCCCCGTATTCGGATTAAACCACTTTCCCACTGAAATTTCACCACCCAACTTTAGCCGCTTATGGGGCGATACCAATAGGTCCTGTTCACCAAACATAAGGTTAACACTTGGGCCGATAGATACATACCAATTATCTCTGACAGTGTTGCTGAACATTGTTTCCGACAAACTACTCTCTTCCTGAGCTATAATAGGAAACACAAAAACTGATAAAATCAGTACAAATAATAAATGAAATACTTTTTTCATGTTCTTTTATTTTTAAATATATTTTAGTCGATTATTGTTCGGACTTAAATTCATAACCATAACCATAACCATAACCACCGTAGCCATAGTCGGAACCATAGCCATAACGTCCTTTATCAAATCCGTTCAATACCAGATTCAAATTATTCAAACGTTTTTCTCTATAAATATTATTAACTAACGAAATCGCCGACTTGGGCGTAAGACCTCCTCGCATCACATAAAGAGAAATATCCGAAATTCGATTTAACAGGAAAGCATCGGAAACACTGCCCACCGGAGAACTGTCAATAATAATATATTCATATTTTTGACGAAGTATAACAAACAATTCGTCCAATGACTTATCTATCAATAATTCATTCGGATTAGGAGGAACAGGACCAGATACCAATATATCCAAATTAGAATTATTTATATTTCTGGTTAACAATTTATCAATGTCGGTCTCTTCTCCTAATATGTAAGATATTAAACCTTTCCTGTTCGGTAAGCCAAGATATGAATTCATTTTGGGACGACGAACATCCAAACCTACCAGCAGGGTTTTGTATTTCAATGCAAAAGTCGCTGCTAAATTCATTGATATAAATGTCTTACCTTCTCCACTCACTGTAGATGTCAATAAAATAGATTTCTTTTCCGTACCAAGAATAAACTGCAAATTGGTTCGTAATAAACGAAAACACTCTACGACCGGCGTTGTTGCATTCGGAGTGACAAGAACATTTTCCTTCATTTTCTTTACAAACGGTAAAGATATAATAACCGGCGCTTCCGAAAAACGATTGACTTCGTTTTCCTGTGACAACCTGAAATTCATCATTTCCCGCACGGCAATAACTAAGAAAGGAAACAAGAAACCTCCGATCAGGCAGAGTATATAAATCATGAATTTATTGGGAGACACCGGAACATCCGAAGATAACGGATCTTCCAGTATCGTTGCGCTGGGCGCCGTAATAGCCACCGTAAGCTCAACGCCTTCCTTTTGGGCTAACAATGTTATATACAACTCCGCTTTAATATTCTTTGTGCGCTCCAAATCTTCCAATTCGCGTTCACGACGGGAAATATCCCGAACATCAGATGTGTATTTGGAACTTAATCCAGTAAATTCATCCTTCTCTTTATCTAATGCATACATTAAACCCTTGATATTCTTACGGATATTCATCCGCAAAGAAGCAATTTGTTCTTCCTGCCGTTTGAGAACCGGAGCGTCAGGCATCGCAAGGTTCAACAATCGTTCCCGTTCGGTGATGTATGCATTATATTTTTCAAGAAGCAGGTTTAGCGGTGTGTGGCTATCATCCCCTAATTGAGGTATAATTTGTGAACTGCCTTTATTCAACTCATCCAACAAATAAGAAAGCATCTTTTTCTGTGTTTCAAGTTGAAGAATCTTCTTTCCCATTATATTATCCTCAGTCACCGCTATTTCAGACTCTACCAAAATACTTGCTATATAATTATCCTTTTTGTAAGTTTCTACTTTTTTTTCGGCTTCCTGCAGGTCTTTACCCAGCACTTCCAATCGTTCCTGTATGAAACCGGAAGCTGTACGGGCGGCCTTATTTTTCTCGGCCATGGTAACCCTGTTATACACATCAATCAACGTTCGTAAAAAATCTTCCCCTCTTTTTTTATGCGTTTCCCGAAGCGATAATGCCACAATGGTCGTATTTTTATCAGTCAGTTCCACATTCAGCAAACGTCCATAATGTTGAGCTATCCGCAAAGGCGGAACAATCTGCACTTCCAGTGGATACTGCTTGCGCAAAACCGTTGTTTCGCCCGGTAACAAAAGCAATTCACCGACAGGCGTATCAAGAACTCCCGGCAGAGACGCATACTCGCTTTCAAACGTATAGGAACCGTAACTTCCTTCTACTCGAATAGTTGAGTTATCCCCCACCCTAACCTGCATGATAATCGACCCTTTTAAAGAGGAGATAATTTGCTGATCCGCAAAAACCTTTATCGGAGTTGAACTGTAAAAAGGATTCGAATTTCCGTACAATTCCGTATCTTTAATATTCCCTTTAACTATATACCGGATGTAAAGTTCATTTTCCAAAACTGCAGATTCTATCAGGTTTCGCGAGCCTAAGACTTTTATCTCGTTTTCTACGCTGCTGTTGGCCTGCAAAAAACCCAAGTTTTCATAGAAAGCAAGTTCGGTATTACTCAATCCTCCTTTTCTACTATCTTTTACTGCAACCTTTGAGCTAACTTCAAAAACAGGCACGGAATAACGCAAATAGAGATAACCTGCAAGAAAGAACAATATAACGGAAAGTAAAAACCAATACCAATAGGCAAAAAAACCAACTATAAACCATTGAAAATCAACTTCCCTGGATTTCGACTTCGTTGCCTCGCTTTGTTTTGTACTCTCCATTTTATAAATTATATCTTTTCTACCGTTTTTTGTAAACCGCCAAAAACGTAACTATGCTCATCAAAAAAGACGCCATATTCATAATCGTACTCCATAATGAAATATCTGATTGTAGCACTTTTGTCTTGTTTGGTTGGACATATACCATATCGTTTTGACGAAGGTAAAAATAAGGCGAGGTTGTTACATCCGCCTTACTTAAATCCAGCCTTACATACTTAAAAGTACCATCCGGCAATTGGCGACGAACCGTCACATTCTCACGCTTTCCGTATATCGTCAAATCTCCGGCTAAAGTCAATGCTTCAAACAAGTCAATCCTGTTTTTGTTGATAGTGTATTGTCCCGGCTTGTTTACCTCACCTGTAACCATTATTCTGAAATTCATCAAACGAACGGTTACTACCGGATCCACTTTCATTCGCTCATTAAGCAATTTCTTAATATATTCCTGCAATTCTTCCTGTGTATAACCCGCTACTTTGATGCGACCCAAGGTCGGAAAATCTATCTCTCCATTTTTCGAAACAAGATAAGTCTGCCTCGTAACACCCATATCAACATACTCGCCATCATCTTCAAAATTCGTAGTTATCGGCTGAAGTGGTAAGTTATAATCCAACGCTATCTTTTGTTCGCTGATTACATTGACCATTATTGCCAACACATCGTCAGGCTGAAGTAAAACAACACCCTTGCCGGCATGAGATTGCGTTTCAAACTCCCTTGGATTTCCCTTTTCCTGAAAGTAGGATACTCGCTTATAGGAAGTACAAGAAACCACACCAAGCAGCATCACCAAAGAAATTACTTTTATATTAAGACTCATTGTCCGTCTTTTGCTCTTCTTTTTTTTAGCATGATATAACCGCCACTCAATAAACTGAGTATCGCGAGTCCTTCACCGACAGGCATTTCTTCTCCGGGAACATTTCCACCGCCACCCGGTGGTTTATTTCCTGATCTGAAGAGGCCAGTATTACCTAAAGAAACAGCATCTGTTGATGCCGGCTTCGATTTTGTTGTGAAAACTTCACCGGTACTTGTCGAATTATTCTTAAATACACCTTGAGAATAAACGGCGCTTCCCATACTCATAAGAAAAACACCCGCAAATAATATGATTTTTATTTTTAAATTCATTATATAATCTCCTTTATTTATGTTCGTTTTTTTTTACTTATTGAGAACTTTCAGTATTGATGCCTTTTCTCCTATATTAACAACATAAACGCCTTTCCGGCTCAACGGAAAGGAAAACTCCCTGCCGGATGCTTTTCCAGAAGCTACCGTGCGGCCAGTCAAGTCCAATACCCGAACCTTGTTGCCTTCACCCAGGTTCTTTACCGTCAATATATTATCTTTCACATAAGCAAAAAGATCATCTGCTTTCGTCGGTGTTTCCGTGTAAGAGCTATTGATATACAAGACAAATCGCTTATCATCGCCTATAACCTTTTCGCTTCGGAACGAATAGGGATACTGCAACAAATCAACTTTTTGATTTGCCTGATTATCCACCAAAACCACATTCCTCACATCCGCAAGACGTAACGGGTCTAAAGAAATGGTGTAATCTCCGGCTTCGGGAACGGAGAATCCCACTGGCACTACCTGCTCGTCAGCCGTAGGAAGACCATTCACAACGAGTGATTCTCCATCCCGCAGACTCCATACGACAGGCTTGGTCGGATATTCATTTACCATTTTTATAGCATCTTTTACCGCATGGAAAGATTCCTCATATCCTTCGGCAAAATCCAAATAAAAACGGTCGAATGTATTGTCTTTGTTCGAAGCAAGCGCAAAATACAATCGATCTTTTACAGGATCGGATTCGTCTCCCGCAGAACGAAATTCAGCGCTTATAAGCGATAGCCCCTCTTTTCTAAAAGTTAAAATGTCGTAGCGTGTTTCGCCGTCGCTCAAACCATCAACCGGACTATGTATAAAAAAAGGTGTGTACGGGCCTATTTTATGGCGCTCATTATTTGATAAAATAACGTCTTCCCAAGTACCTTTTTCGTTTGCTTGCGAATTTGTCTGGTTCTGATAATAAACTACTGTACCAGGGTAGATCAGATTATCTTTTGAAATTTCAAAAGTAGAAGAATTAAGGCCTCCTACGAAAGTCCAACCATTGAGTTTGTCACCATTGGCCCATCCCCTAGTTCCTTTATACACAGGGTACTGAAGATGTTTATCATTTGTGTCGAATAATTTCGCTATATCAGAAGAAACAGCATAAAAATCAACATCTGAAGCAGGCCCGTCGTAATAAAACTGGTAACCGGTACCTCTTTTTAAGGTATCATATTTAATAGTACCGGATGGTACTCCGCCAATTTCCGTCCATACAACGTCTGCACGTACAGAGCCGGTTTCCGCCCTCTTTACATAATCAAACTCGAAAACCACAAATTCCCAGTCTATTTCATTTTCCCCATCTATAAGTTTAACTTTTGTCCCTGCCACATAAATGTTATCTTTCTTTACACCAAACGGAAGTGAAAAATAGGTGTGTATACGCGGCTCAAATTTTTTACGAAGGATAACCGCTTTCGGATTTGCTCCTCCGGCAGTCGCTTTTACAGCGCCCCGATTTAGTAGCAACCCGTCGTTTGTATCATTCGAATAAAAAATGATAGTATCAGCCTGCAACCTGCTGTTGGTTGAAGCTATATCAATTTTACCCGTATCAGCAGCACTTGCATAAACATGTACCGGACCTTCCGAGCGTACTGTAGTCCCACCCACATACATTTTACCGGCAACTACTACCGACGCACTTTGTCCGAATAAGCTCAAATATCCTATAAAGGATATTAAAACGGTAATTAATCGTTTCATATTACACTATAATTTTTTTTTCATTTATATTCTTCTCAACTTATAATTTTTTTAGAGGCAATATTCTAATTGTTGTTTTTAGAGTTCTATTTTTTTATTGCAGCATTATATATTCGATAAAACGCCGGCCTTTTCATTTTTATGCTATTCATGGATTCGGCCACATCTCGCTTAATTTATATGTATCCCTTTCGGAAATAAATGCCATATTTAAAAACTAAAACTATCACAGCCGCAACGACTACGATACACTTTTTCGCTTTTCTTTGATAGACTCGGAAATAACGACCCGTCCTTCTTCTAAAAGAAAAACCGCTATGGAAGAATTTAAAACTACCATGGCAGTATATTCACCTTGTAAATCAACCCCTTAAATTCGTTCTCACACTCGGAAAGTACGGACGCAAACTGCAACCAAACTTCCTTCTGATGAGCGAATGATGTCTGTTTAGCCATAATCCCAATTCATAAAAAGCTTACAAGCATTGAAATAAAAGAATATTTTCTCTAAAAACGCAACAAAGGTATATCAAATTCTAACATTGACACTCATAAATTATTACCTATATGACATATATTTTTACCTTTGTGCACTTCTATCAATTCATAGCAAGAGGTTATGCCCCTTTAGCCGGATATCAGTCGGCGGAAAGCCGAGCATGGCTTTGCAAAAGCCCGAAAAATGTTGATAAGAAGAAAACTTATACTCATTAGCTATTTCTTGCAAAGACTTAACGCCTCTGCTTATATCTATCCTGATTTTCGCCGCTTTTTGCTTTTGCATCCATTGATAAGGCGATTCGTTAAAAACTTTTTGAAATTTTTTGATAAACCCCGACGCCGAATAGTTGGCCAATATCGCCAATTCCTGAACATTCTTCACCTTAAGGTAATTACTCAAAACAAAATGTTTGAATTGAATGTCTTTCGACAAAAAAGGCTGAAAAAACCGGGCTAACGCTTTTTTTTCATAGCAAGCAAACAAAAGCAAGTTCAATTCATTTCTTTTCAAATCAAGGAAATAATACGAAACGAGTCCTTTGGTCATACATTTACGCAGTAACAAAAGAAACTGCCCGATAATCTCCGAAACCGGCATCTTTTTTACGATTTCTTCATAGTTTGTATTTTCGAAACTTAATTCTTCCAACAATTTAATTTTCACCAGCAAAGATTCTACCGACAAGGCGCATTTCATAATAGCGCTTTGTTTCAAGGCTTCTATCCTGCAAAGGATAGCTTCCGGCAACAAAGCCATTTCACCGGCATCAAGCGTATAAACGTCCGTATCATTGATCGTAAACCGGATATTACCTTCCAAGAGAAAAAAAATAACCGGATCGGACAAGTTTTCCATAATCCGATAAGTTTGCTCCGGCAAAAAAATATTTTCCCAGATATCTTGAAATTCCATATTATTTGCCTTTTCCATCCGGAAAACAATTTTTGCAAAATTAGTTGTTTTTTGAAAATGAAAAATACACCCTCTTATATAACTGCCGCTAATTGATACGTGCTTTCTTTCAAAAATTCGCCCAATTGCAGGATATCGGTAAATTGTTTTTGTGTTTCCGGCATAATCGGCTCCCCGAAAACAAGGTGAACCGTCTTGCCTTTTTTAGTATCCAACTCGTGGCACAATCGAAGAGTTCGCACCCGCCAGTCGATTATATCAAGTAAATTAAAAAAATACGAATTTTGTCCGGAAAAATAAGCAGGAATAACAGGAACGTTTGCTTTCCGGATGAGCTTAATCACACTATCCTGCCAATCCCTATCCTTCACCCTGTTTCTTCCGATATTTTTCGACACAGCCCCGGCCGGGAAAAAACCCACCGGATGGTTTGCTTTCAATTGTGCCATACATTTTTTCACGCCCAATAGACTTGACCGGTTTACAGTATCCTGATCATACGGATTTACTCCTATAAAATGATCCTGCATAATATCTACCATATTCAACATCCAATTCACCATCACCCTGTAATCAGGACGAATTTTAGCGACTTCTCCGATGAGCATAATGCCGTCAATATGACCGTAAGGATGGTTGGATACCGTAATAAAAGGTTTTCCGTCAAATTGTCTAAGTATATCTATATTATGAACTTTACGGGTAACGCCCAGTCCATCTATCATTGCATCTTCAATATCCGTCCCCGTTTTATATTTACCCGAATCATAGACACGGTTCACTTTGTCAAAACCGCAAAACTTCATTGCAAGTTTCGCCAAAAGCGAACCGTATGTTTTTTTAAATATCGGGGAAACCCGTTGTAATGTTTCTATATCAATTAATTTTTCTTTCACTTAAAATTTTGAAGGTAAAGGGTGAAAGGTGAAAGGTCAAGGGTAAAAGGGATTCGGCGGTTTACCCTTTACCTTTTACCCTTCAACTTTCACATTATCAATCAATAAAATCAATCGTCTCTTCGCCAATAATCCGACGCAAAGTATTCTTCAACTTCACATACTGGATAAACAAATCATGTTCGGCAATATGTTCGTAATCGTGCATCGGGCTTTTGAAATAGAACGACAACCAGGATTGTATTCCACTAAATCCCACACGCTTAGCCAAATCGGCAAACAGTACCAAATCCAAACAAAGCGGAGCCGCCAAAATAGAATCCCTGCAAAGGAAATCAACTTTCAGTTGCATCGGATACCCTAACCAGCCGAAAATGTCAATGTTATCCCAACCTTCCTTATTGTCTTTGCGCGGAGGATAATAGTTAATCCGAACTTTGTGATAAACATCCCCGTACAATTGCGGATAAAGATCCGGTTGCAAAATATTGTGAATAACCGAAAGTTTCGATTCTTCTTTCGTTTTGAAAGAGCCCGGATCGTCCAGCACTTCACCGTCGCGATTGCCGAGAATATTGGTAGAGAACCAACCGCTCAAACCCAACATGCGGGTTTTCAACATCGGCGAAAGTACGGTTTTCAACATCGTTTGCCCGGTTTTGAAATCCTTACCGCAAACCGGAACCTGTTTCTGTGCGGCAAAATCCCAAATAGCAGGCATATCAACCGTCAGATTCGGGGCGCCGTTAATATAAGGAATACCTTCTTCGATAGCAGCGTAAGCATAAATCATCGAAGGTGCAATTTCGGGACTGTTTTCTTTCATCGCTTTTTGCAAAGCCGGTAAGGTTTCGTGTACAGCGCTTACCGGAGTAAATACTTCGGTACTACCACACCAGATGCAAACGACTCTGTCTAAACCGTTTTTTGATTTAAATTCTTGAATATCCCTACGAACAGCCTCTTTCAAATCCCATTTTGTCGGAGCTTCTTTCACCCAGGTTCCATGCAAACGTTTTACGAAATTCTGGTCGAAAACCGCTTTCATCGGGTGAATGGCCTGCAATTCGTTTTTTACCTTGTCTAAATCTTCTCCGGTCAAAACTTCCGCATATCGAGCCGCTTCATAAGCATTTTCTTCAAAAAGGTCCCACCCCCCGAAAACAATATCATTCAAATCTGCTAAAGGCACTACATCTTTAATCCTGGGGAACCTGTTTTCTTCCCTTTTTCCCAAACGAATGGTTGCCAGTTGAGTAATCGAACCGACAGGTATCCCCAAACCCTTGCGGACAATCATTGTACCCGCAATAAATGTTGTTGCTACCGCACCACCAACTCCAATTACAAGAACGCCAAGTTTACCTTTAACATCCTCTACTTGCATTTTTTTCATAACTATTACGTTTTTAATAATTAATTGATTGTGGTTGAAAAATTATCAATCACCGTTTATTTCACCGCTACCGGTGCTGTGTTGGTGCGAGGTTGCGCCCCGCGCCGTTTATTCAAACAGGTTCAACCTGTCCGGACAGTTGCGGCGAGGGGTAGAACCTCGCCGCAACAGCGGGAATGACAGAAACAATATTACAACAACATTTTTAGATCGCTGAAATCCGTAATAATAAAGTCCGCAGTTCCCGATCCGTCGCCGTCCCAACCCGCGCCTTTCAGCCAAATTGTCCGGCAACCGGTTTGTTTCGCAGGAAAAATATCTTTTTTATACGAATCGCCAATCACAACTACTTCTTCCGGTTTCAATCCCAAACGCTTCACACCCAAAGCAAAAATAGCGGGATCGGGCTTGCGGATACCCACCACCGACGATTCGATGATTTCTCCAAAATATTTTCTTATTCCAAACTCTTTTAAAACAGTTTCTATATTTCCGTAAAAATTAGAAACCAGTGCCAAAGAATATTGGGTAGCCAATTTTTCCAAAACAGGTCTCGCATTATTTAAAACAGCGAGGACAAAGTTATAACATTGATTTGAAATAGCCAACGAAACTTCCAAAGAATTATAATTTGCAGGTAACCCCCCCCCGTCTTTTAAGCATTGCAACTGTAAACCGGTCTTCTTCAAAAGGACATTTTTGAAATTATCATCCGGAAGAATCACCGGATGCATAGCCAAATAGCGCTCGCCATACACATAAGCGTCTTTAAATTGCTGCTTGCTTACCGGTATGCCGAGCGTTGCGTAAGCATCCCAAAGCACTTCCGCCCAATGTTTTCCATTACTGTCAATCGTGGCGCCGTAATCGAAAATAATTCCTTTAACCGATAAACTGCCGTTGCTACAAATTTTTTCATGTTTCGACACCATATATAAATACATGATATTCAAAACAGTGATTTCAAACACAAGATAGACCCAGGCAAAATTGGAAAGTATGCAGACAAACAAGACAATAGAGCGTAAATTGAATGAAAGCATATTGGTATATTTCAACAGCGGGAAAGTTTTTTTCAAAAAACCTTTCCGAAACTGCTCCGGCGCTTCTCCACCATATTTATCATTGATCATCTTCCTCATTTTCTGGAGGTGAGGCGTCAATCTTTCCTGTTCTTTTGTATAAATGAGATAGATTTTTTCAAATAATTTTACCAAAGGTTTCTTTTTCCAGCTGATTGCAGCATATCTCCTGCGCAAATCCCCGGAATTATCCCATTCGCTTCCTTTTTTACCTTTTAAAAACAGGAGGTAAACATTCCGGTAATAATCGGCCATCGCGGCCTGCCGGCTATGATAATAAGCGGCAATAAGCGTTAAGGGAAGAATCCAAAACCCCCAAACCGGCCACAAACGAAAAATAATTGCGAAATAAATCGAAATAAACCAGCAATCGCCGCAAGCGCCGTCCAATATCCGTCCCAGTTCGGTTTTTTGACCGGTCATCCGGGCCAGCTGCCCGTCGGCGCTGTCGCAGGAATTAGCCCAAACCAACAGGAAAACACCTAAAAGATTAACCCAAAATGAATTGAAAAAGAAACAAATGCCCGCTGCAACGCCAATAAAAATAGAGGCAACGGTAACCTGATTGGGCGTTATGCCCAAACGATTGAAAAGCAAAGCCCAGCGATAACCAATCGGGCGGTAAAAGTGAATATCGATAAATTCCTCCGTATCAACGGATTTTAATGTCGATTCCAATGTCGGTTTATTTTGTTGCAAACTCATAAATACACTGTGCTATATAAGGTGCGGCGTCAGACCTGCAAGGTGCAAAACTCGGCCAGTCGTTAAAATCAATAATAAAAATATTACCCGACCGGTCGACCACGCAGTCGCCGCCATATATGTATATATCTAAAATTTCCGCCGCTTTCGTGCAAATTTCCTTGAGATACTTCAAATCAAACGGTATACCTTTGGCTTTTCCGTTAATTGCTTCCCATCCGAATTTGCTGTGATTCAAATCATTCGGATAAAACCAGTAAAAAAAATCCGTGTTCTTGACGCCGTAAAACTTGATAAGGTCTCCTTTCAGATGTTCGCTCAAGACCGCTGACAAAATGCCGCGCAAAGCAAATTCATTGAGGATATTTTCGGATTCCTTACCGTTTCTTGCATAAGCAACATCCTCATAATGAATCGCATGAGAATCTCCACGCTTCACCCAGCAAAAATCGCCCAGTTTGAGCGCCGATTCCGGCAAAGGCTCGTTAGTTGAAACAATCAGGCTTTCGGGATAAGGTATTTTGTTATCAAGCAAAAGTTGAGTCATTTTCACCCGCGTACAGTTACTTATCCCCGAACCCGAATTGATGACTTTCCGTCCTTCCGCCTCCAATTCCCGCAATTTCGAGATAGTGCGGGTATCCCTGGCCATATTGAAAATGATTGGAGCATCCACATGCTTATCCTGAAATTCCTGTTCCGAGTAAGCCATTATCTCACAGTTCTTTTCCCGAAGGCAGTCAACCGTCAGATTGAAAATAGCGGCGTCATTCCCGATATGATTGGGCGAGTATTGATTTCCCCTGCGTATGGCCGCCAAATGAAGTTTAGGCGGTTCACACAGGAAATCCTCCGCTTTTTTGACGTCTTCCGCATGATCCACATCCACGATTTTATCAAACGGGAAGGCTTTCAGTTTCAGCCCGTCGGCAATCAATTGGCGCTGATAATGGCGCATACGTAACAAGCCGTTTTCTAAACACTTATGCAAAGTCGGAAGAGATTTTGGAGTCAATCCGTAAATTCCGCCGGAAACATATTTTTCACCGCAGACAGGCTTGTCCAAAAAATCTTTTATCATCATTGTATCCTCATCCACTGAGATATACAACGGCTTTTCATCATCAATATACGAAGTGATAGCCATCACTCCGTCATTCACGGTATCCTGCTCAAAGACGCGGATAAAATTTGAAAATTCTTCTTCTTTGAAAATAGTATCTACCGTTGTCAGACAAAATTTCCCTGTTTGCAGATATTTGCTTAATTCAAAAAAACTGTGCATGGAACCCGGCGTCGACTTTATTACAATATGAAACGGTATATTCAAATACATTTTTCCGATATGTTCCTGTACTTCTTTCATTTCTTCATTGATAATGATGGAAATGGAAGAAGCCCTGTTTTTTAGAAAAATATCGATAAGCCTGTCAATCAATGTGATGTCATGAAGTTTAACCAGCGGTTTGGGGATTTGGATTCCCTCTTTTAACAAACGGGAGCCTTCCCCGGCTGCAATTATCGCGTAATTCATTTTAATTAATTTTTATTCGGGTGCATTTTCAATGGTCGCTCTGGATTGCTTCACTGCTTCGCAGTTCGCAATGACGCAGTGAGGTTGAAATACCATACACGCTGTACATGCCGACATATCCAGACTGTACGGGCCATACACGTCATTGAGATGCGACAATTTGAAATTCACTCTTTATTATTCTTCATCTTTTGTCAAGTCCAATTTTTCGTTATCGGAACCTCTTTCAAAATATTGCTTTTTCAATGGATTAGCATGGATTTCCCTATCAAGTTTTCTTGTTTGAAAAACATCAATTGCCAAATAGACCGCATTTCGGAACGACCCTTCGGAACTTTCATTCATACCGGCCTTGCCGTAAGAAACGCCATGACCCGGAGCCGTCGCCACAAAAGGCAAATCGGCAAAATAACATACTCCTTCGTCGGACGACATGCTGCGAAACGGAGTTGCTCCCTGATCATGATACATAGCAAGAATTGCATCAAATTTCGCATAATCGCCATTCGCAAAAAAATCGTCGCCGGAATACGGCCCGAAACAAATAATCCGGCTTTCGTTGACCGCTTTTATTGCCGGAATAATGATTTCCGCCTCTTCCCTACCCTCTTTTCGCTCCTTAATGCCCATACCCGGGTTGAAAGATAGAACCGCTATCCGCGGGAGCGTAATCATAAAATCGTGGATTAAGGAAGCGTGCAAAGCCTTGATTTTATCGACAAGCAAATCAACCGTCAACAAAGAAGGAACATTCGACAAAGGAATTTTATCGCTCGCCAAGGCTATCCGGAAACTGTTGTTAATCAACATTTTCAAAGGTGTATGACCCAATTGTTCCGACAGTAACAGGGCTTCATCCATATTGGACGGCGCAAGCGCCAGCACATCAATCAGGCCGGCTTTGAGGTCGCTCAATGCCATTTGCACCGCTCGCTTCGCCATGGATTCGGATTCCTGATTTGTTTGGGAAAAATCAACTGTAATTTCTTCATTTCCACAGTTCACGATATTCAAACGGTTGATTCCGGCTTCCCCTGCATGACGAACCGTATTGATGCTGACGAAAGGAAGTTCCATCACTTTCCGGTGATAGGCCAATACTTTGGACGATCCGTAAAGCACCGGTATGCAAGACTCAAAAATCCTGACGTCTTCAAAAGTTTTAATTATCAACTCGTAAGAAATGCCGTTGATATCGCCCTGGCTAATTCCTACTTTTACCAATTTATCACTCATAGTTTATTTTTTGTCAAAAAAACGGTTGCAAATATACGGTTTTTCACGAAATTTTACAGAATTGCAGAATTTACAGCATTAACATGTTAAATTATGCGACAGCATCCCGCAAGCCGCAAAAATATCTTTGCCCCGCGACGCACGAATCGTGGAAATAATTCCCCTTAAAGAAAGGTAATCCCGAAAAGGCGTCATTTTTTCAACCTGTGTTTCCGGCAAATCCACATCGGGAATTGCATGATATTTAATCAGATTCACCCGGCAGGGAATGCCACGCAATAAACCGGCCAAGGCTCGTGCATGCTTCAAATCATCATTGATACCGCCGAAAAGAATATACTCAAAAGAAACCCTCCGTTGATGAGAAAAGTCATATTGCTTAATCAGTTCCACCACTTTTTGGATGGGATATACTTTTTCCACCGGCATGAGCGAAAGCCTTTCTTCGGGGAACGGCGAATGAATACTGACCGCCAAATGGCATTGACTTTCAGCCAGAAAGCGTTTCAATCCGGGAATCAGACCGATGGTCGAAACCGTAATCCGTTTGGGACTCCAGCCGAAACCGTAATCCGAAGTCAGGATTTCCAAAGATTTGAAAAGCGCATCCATATTATCCAAAGGCTCTCCCATGCCCATAAACACAATATTTGTCAGGCTGTCCCGTTCCTGAATGGAAAGTATCTGGTTCATGATTTCGGCCGGAGAAAGCCCTGCGATAAATCCCTGTTTTCCCGTCATACAAAACCGGCAGTTCATTTTACAGCCAACCTGCGTGGAGACACAAAGCGTAGCCCTTTCCCTATCCGGTATGTAAACGGTTTCTATGAATTGATTTCCCAAAACGGGAAAAAGATATTTCAAGGTTCCGTCGGTCGATTCCTGCCGTCGCCGGCAGGATAATCTGCCTGCTTCGTAATTTTTTTTCAGTTTTTCCCTTCCAGCCAAAGAAATATCCGTCATCTCATCAATGGAAGATATTTTTTTCCTGTACAGCCAAGCGGCAATCTGTTTAGCCGTAAAGGCAGGCATATTCAATTCTTTCACCAAAGCATGGAGTTCCTCCTGTGTTTTTCCTGTCAATGGAATATTCGGCATCGTTTTTTTTATTCATAAATAAAGGCTGACTAAAAACCTGTCAGCGCTACATCCGCATGACATATCTTTTAGTCAACCTCACGGGTAAGGCAGAGACGCTTAGAAAAAGCGTATCCTGTTATCTTCTATCTTTGCATTTTCTTTCAGCAATGCATTATTCTGCATAAACGACATGACCCTGTAACCGTTTTGCATATCTAATTGCTGCATTTGCATTTTTCCGTCAAACGGCTGTTCACCGGTTCTTCTATCCGTTACCGCTAAAACGTATGTGGCCGTTCTTCCGGCAAAAGGTTTGCTGATTTTTCCCTTTTCGGTTGAAAGCGCTACGACATTCACCGCCGGGTCTGCACCTATGGAGGAAATTCTCGGCGTAGAGAACGTTACGAATTTAACTTCCTGCGGTTCCGTATTCATTGCTCTCGCATAGTCTTCCAAAGAAGTTAAATTTTTTGTTTCCAAACTTTTGACGATTTTCTCACCTTTCTTTTGATTCAGCAGTTCTCTTTTCAAAATATCCGCCACGTCTTTCAACGGACGATATCCTTTTTTCAATTTTCCTTCTACGGCTGCAACTACATAATAATCGCCACATTGCATGATTTCCGATATACTTCCCTTCTTACTGTTGAAAGCCCAGCGAATAACAGGACGTGAACATTCAACGGAAGACAGTCTGAGTTGGCTGGCGTAAACCGGCACTTCCTTTTGAACAACGTAACCGGCGCTTTCGCCCGAATTTTTGAAAGATTCCAATTTATTATGGGTTGTAATATAAGCGCTTAAATCATTATAAATTTTGTTCATTGTTTCCTGGCTGGCCGTTATCTGATACTGAACGGTTCCGATTTTATATTTAGTAACAGGTTTGGTTTTTTCGGACACCTGCACCAGATAATTCCGAAGCGCAGCCTTATGAAAAGATACTTTATTGACGTCCGATTTAAATATCGCATCTACAAACTTGGCATCCAAAACGTTCCGAAACAAAGAAATTTCAGTCTGCCAACCAGCGTCTCCGTTGCCCTTACCTTCGGTTAATTCCGATACCATTTCCGTAAAAGGTTTTCCATCTGTAACAACACGCGTCAAACTGTCGGCATAAGCCTTTAATTTCGCATCATCCGCAAAGTTAGGCAAAACAAGCAGATTCAGTTTTACGGAATCGGGCGCCTCTTTTTTGCCAATCAATTTATGAATATAATAAAGGTTGCTTCCTTCCGAAACCGGACCTTCCACATCTCCTGTCTCCGCTTTACTCACAAAAACCCGTTCGCTTTCGTTCAAAGCGTCTGTCGAGAGATAAACATCCGAATATTTAACATCCGAATTATCGTTGACAATATCCGCTATGTCGTCGGTTCTTTGAAGTTCGCTTCTCACGGTATCCAGGCGGACAATCGCTTCCTGAATGTCTTTGCTGCCGGGAGCAATAGCGACAAAGATATAATCTATCACCCTGGCTTCTTCCTGTTTAAACTCTTCCTTTCGTTTTTCGTACAGGGATTTAAGTTCACGTTCGCTCACGGCAACCTCAGCATCCGGTATGGAGGCATAAGGTTGAGCAACAAAATTAAAATCCACATTCACATTGTTTTCTTCGTAAGCGGCTTTTGCATCTATCACATTGGAAACCATTGCAGAAGAAAGGAATGCGATTAATTTCCCGGTTTTTTTCTGTTCGACAATCGCCTTCTTCATATCATCCCACTGCATTTTCTGAGCGGCAAGCTGCTGCTGTTCGGCAGCGGAATAATTCAGCCACATATCTTCCGATTCTATGATTTGCAGAAACTGCATCAAAGCGTTACGGTCAAAAACACCGGTTTGAGGATTTTTGAAATATTGCTGAATCATCGGGGAAATGTCCTTTCCCATAATCATATCGGCAAGTTCCTCCGCACCAACCGTTAACCCTGTTTTTTCCGATTCATTGTCCAACAAGATTTTCCCAACCATTTCATCATATACCGTCTGGCGGATCTGGTCATGTTGATCTTCCTGAAGCGTCCCGCCGTAATTATTTTTATAGGCGTCGCTCATGTCTTCAACCCGTTTCATAAATTCCTGATAACCGACCGCCTGGCCGTCAACGATTACAATTTTTTCCTTACTTTGGTGAAAAAAGGTAGACCCTGATTTAAGAAAGTCACCGATAATGAAAGCCAATAAAGCAAGCCCCACTGCACCTACGAGCAAACCTGCCTTATTTCTGATTTTTTCTAATGTTGCCATTTATAAATACACTTAGTTGTTAATTTAATTTTCGGAAATTGCGTGCGAAGATACGCAATTTTGTTATATTAAGCGCTATATTTTTTGAAAAAATAAAAAAAGCGCTATTCCTTAATTGATTTAAAGATGAATTTACATCGAAACGGCTATGCTCGCCGTTCGGTTTGTCACTGTTGATAGAATAGGAAGTATACCAGATAGTCGATTCCTGCAAGTCGAAAACGTTGGATGCAATATTGTTGGCTGCGTCGGCTTCTTCGCTGTCGGCGTACACGATTTTCCAGTGCTGGCGGGAAAGGGGCTTTCCGTCACTGCCCTGGATTTCCAGTTCGGCGATAGATGCAAAGTCGTCGTTTCCATGCGAATTCAGGGCTTCGAGACAGAAATAACGGGTTTCGTATGTTTTGCCGAACAGGATTTTTTGCCAACCATTGCCTGCTTTGAAACATCCCGAATAAACAGGCTTTTCATCCGATAAATCCAGGTTTTCGCCCTGTTTGCGGAATTTATAGGCGCCGTTTCCGTGCAGAACGTCCAGAACAGGCTGGCGCAATCCGCTGATTACGGGGTTTTCTGTTCCTGCCATATCCAATACGATGATTTCATTCTCGCCTTTTTTCAGTCAGCAGCCGGGCAAATAGTATTCATGCCCCGTGCCTTGCACATTTTGAAAGGAATGTTGAAATTAAAATTAAAATTATGGGTTTCGTTTTATTATTAATTTTATTTGAATGAAGAAACGGTATTCCCCTCTTTATCAACCGATCCAACCTGCCTTCCCGGATTCCCGACAACCAAAGCAAAAGGCGGCACATCTTTGGTGACTACCGCACCCGCCCCAATCATGGCATATTCACCGATGGTAAGACCGCAAAGAATCGTGGCGTTGGCCCCTATGCTGGCGCCCCGTTTTACCAAAGTGGATTTAAACTCATTTTTACGGGAAATAAAACTGCGGGGATTCAAGATGTTGGTGAATACACAACAGGGGCCGAGAAATACATCGTCTTCGCAGGTAACGCCAGTATAAACAGAGACATTGTTCTGCACCTTCACATTATTACCCAAACTTACTTTCGGAGAAATAACCACATTCTGTCCGATATTGCAATTTTCGCCAATCACCGCACCGGACATAATATGCGAAAAATGCCAGATTTTCGTTCCCTTACCGATTTCGGCGCCATCGTCAATAATTGCCGTGGGATGAGCCTGCCAGTTACTCATAATTAACCAGTAAACCGGTGATATAATGAATCTGTTCTTCATTCAGTCCCGGATGAACCGGTAAAGAAAGTGCCGACTTGCAAAGTTTTTCGGTTTCGCTCAAATCGCTTCCGATTCGGATCACCCCCCTGAAAGCTGGTTGCCTGTGCAAAGGACTGGGATAATAAATCATGGTGGGAACCTTTCGTTCTTTCAAATATTTTTGTAAGGCATCCCGTTTGTTCTGCTTCACTTTCAACGTATACTGGTGATACACATGCGTTGAAACCGCAATACATTCGGGAATTTCATACAAATCCGGACGCGCTTCCAAAGCTTCGCTGTAGGCTTGCGCCACTTTTTGCCGCGCGTGAATGTAGGTATCCAAATAAGGCAATTTTACGTTCAGTATAGCCGCCTGCAGCGTATCCAAACGCGAATTGCAGCCAATCAATTCATGGAAATATTTTTTGGACTGTCCGTGAGAGGCAATCATTCGCATTTTCTTTGCCAAAGTTTCATCGTTCGTCAGTAAAGCGCCGCCGTCGCCATAACAGCTTAAGTTTTTGGTCGGAAAAAAAGACAAAGCGCCGGCGGCGGCGATTGTTCCCGCCTGTCGCCGCTCGCCGGACGGAAAAGTATAAACCGAACCGATGCTTTGGGCATTGTCTTCGACGACATGCAAAGCATTTTCCCTGGCAATCTTCAAAATGGGCGCCATATCGGAACACTGTCCGAAAAGATGCACCGGAACGATGGCTTTGGTTTTCAGGGAAAGAGCATCGGTCATTTTCTTTACGTCAATATTGAAAGTCTCCGGATTGACGTCCACCGGAACGGGCATCAATTTGAGCAATGCAATTACTTCCGCCGCAGCAACGTATGTAAAATCAGGAATAATCACCTCGTCGCCCGGCTGCAAACCCAAAGCCATCAATGCAATCAGGAGTGCATCCGTTCCGTTTGCACACGGAATCACGTATTTCGCTCCCGTGTAAGCCGCAAGGTTTGAAGAAAAATCCAGCACGGCCTTCCCGTTAATATACTCGCCGGAACGAACCACTTTTGAAATTGCATCGTCCATTTCAGCCCGCATTGTTTGGTATTGGGTAGCCAAATCTACCATTAATATCGGTTTCATACGGCAAAAGTACAAAAAATTCTTTTTCCAACTACGCTTTTATGTGAGATTCCCGCCAATATCATCTTAATTTTACTTTAACAGATTAAAATTTGCCTGTCAAAAGCGTTATTTATGTCAGCCTGCCTGCGACAGTGTCTCTCAAACATTTCTTCGCTTATCCGCTCCATATTACTTGGTTCACTCATAAATATCCCTTCACAATAACATTGAGCCTTATCGAAAAATCGCCTGGTCTTACTCATGAATATATGCTTATATTCAGTAAGATATGAATTAAACCGCCCTGACAGGGGGCGAAGTGTTTCTCCATATCCATCTCTATTTTTAACTTGTATTAACCACTCTTTTGATCTGTTTGTTTGTTGCTCGATCCGGTTTTTATTTGATTACAGAAATAATATTTATTTATCTTATTTGCAAATATTTATATCAATTTTTATCACTCTTTTAATCTGTTAAAGTAGAATTAATAAATGCGCAAAAAAGTGCAATTCTGATTATTATGTAAAGCGCTTTAAGACCCGTGATCACTTTACGACCGTGTCTTAAAACGTGAATTTGAATTTTTGACCAGTCTATTTGAATTTCGGGCAGATATGATAGCAGCTCTTTACAGAATCCGCTGGCAGATAGAGTTGCTTTTCAAGCAGTTGAAGCAAAATTTTCCATTAAAGTATTTTCCTGGTGACAACG
>JAIRNV010000116.1 GCA_031257875.1 Dysgonamonadaceae bacterium | reverse complement strand
CAAATAACCGCTGCTACCGTTATAAAAATTATGTCCTCCATCAAATGTTCTCTGGTCCTGTCCACGCGGGGATCGGTCAATTCTCTAAAATAACTGAATAGTGTTTGCATTCCTTTTTTAGTATAATAACGGAACAGGATATCCTTTAGTATTTAAAATATGTTATAATGAGATGCGTTTGCCCTACCTGTCACCCCCCCCCCTCTTGCCATATTAAAATAAATTTTTACCTTTGCCGAAAATTATCAAATAAGATTTACAATGAATGAACCTGTTGTTTTTTGGATTGGATTTATTGCGTTCGTAATCGTGATGTTACTCCTTGACCTGTTTGTTTTTCACAAAAAGGACGAGGTGGTAAAGATAAAATCGGCATTACTGTGGAGCGCATTTTGGATAGGGTTGGCGCTGTTGTTCAATGTTGGTGTTTATTTCGTTTTGGGTCATCAAAAAGCGCTTGATTTTTTTACGGGATATTTGATAGAAAAATCATTAAGCGTTGATAACCTGTTTGTTTTCATCATGATTTTTGCAACGTTTAACATTGATGCGAAATATCAACACCGTATTTTATTTTGGGGAATCATCGGGGCGATAGTGGTGCGCGCCGTGTTTATTTTTGCGGGCATTGCGCTTATCGAAAAATTTGCGTGGATCATGTACGTTTTCGGTATATTTTTGATATATACCGGCGTGAAGATGTTTTTCGAGAAAGAGAAAGACAATGCGCCGATTGACCTCGAAAGCAACAAAATGATAAAATTCATCAAATATATTTTCCCCGTTACTGTTGACAACAGGGAAACGCATTTTTTCAAACGTATCAACGGTAAATTATACGTTACTCAATTCTTCCTGACGCTTTTGATGATAGAAGGTTCGGATGTAATTTTCGCGGTCGATTCGATTCCCGCTGTGATGTCGGTTTCTACGGATCCGTTCATCGTTTACACATCCAATATTTTTGCCATTCTCGGTTTGCGCTCGCTTTATTTTGCACTGAGCGGCATTATGGGATATTTCCGTTATTTGAAATATGGGTTGACGTTTATCCTCTCTTTTATCGGTTTGAAAATGTGCATCAATGAGCTGGCTAACGAAATGGACTGGCATTTTCACATTTCCAACTTTGCGTCTTTGGGTGTAATTGTCGGAATGTTGACCGTTTCCATTATGGCTTCCATCAGGAAGTAAATTACGAATTACAACAGTTCTACAACTGTTATTCCGGCGCCTCCGAACTGCACATGCTCGTCCTGAAAATGTTTCACACCGGGCGCCGTTTTCAAATATTCACGAATGATTTGGCGCAAAGCCCCCGTACCTGTCCCGTGCAGGATGCGAACCCGCCCGGCATTGTACCTGACGGCGTCGTCGATGTAATACATTACCGCCTGCAGCGCCTCCTCGCCCCGCATTCCGCGAACGTCGATTTCAAGTTTGAAATTCAGTTTCCCGTTCGACAAAACGGGAGCGGGCGAAGGGTTCGATGCGGGAGACGGCGGATTAGCGCCCTGCACCTTCTCAAGCTGTTCCGCCCTGACAATGGTTTTTACAGCGCCAAAAGCCGCTATAAAAAAGTCGTCTTTGGCCGACAACACTTTTCCGACGGTTTGCTGCCCCTTCATACGCACCCTGTCGCCAACAGAGAAAGTAGCGGCAACCGCCTTTCTCCCCTCACCCTTCACCTTTTGCCCTTCACCCTTCACCCCTTCACCCTTCACCCTTTCACCCTTCACCTTTTGCCTGAACGTTTCCAGCCCTTTCCTGATTTCTTTCGTTTTTTCCTTCTCGGCCTGCGCTTCCCTGATTCCCCGGATCGTATTTTCAATTTGGGCATTGGCCTCCGAGAGCAGCTTTTCCGCATCGGCTTTCGCTTTTGCCAGCCACTCCTTTTTTTGCGATTCCAATTTTTCCAAATCCGACCGATAGCGCTCCGACAGTTCTTCCAGCTGTTTTTCCTGCCTGCGAATTTCCCGGCGTTTCGTTTCCCAGTACCGTTTATCGCGGACAATATCCTGCAAATACTTGTCCATACTAATGTAATCCCTGCCGACCTTTTCGGAAGCCTCGTCAATCACATTTTCCGGCAGTCCGATTTTGCGGGCTATTTCGACGGCAAACGAAGAGCCGGGCTGCCCGACGGAAAGCTGGAACAAAGGCTGCATCAGATGACGGTCATACAGCATCGCGCCGTTAACGACGCCTTCATGGCTGTCGGCATACAATTTTAAGTTATGATAATGTGTTGTGATGACGCCAAAACACCCCTTTTCGTTGAAGCGGTGCAAAAGCGCTTCGGCAATCGCGCCCCCGATATTAGGCTCGGTGCCTCCGCCAAATTCGTCGATTAAAATCAGGGATTCGCGACCCGCCTGTTTCAACATCAATTTCATGTTGAGCAAATGGGAACTGTAAGTCGACAAGTCGTTTTCGATGGACTGTTCATCGCCGATATCAAGGAATATATCTTTGAAAACGCCTGTTTTGGAACGTTCATCGACGGGAATCAGCAAACCCGACTGCAACATGTATTGCAACAGGCCTGCGGTTTTGAGCAAGACCGATTTCCCGCCGGCGTTAGGACCGGATACGAGCAGGATTGCCGGCCGGGAGGGCAATTCCATATCTAAGGGGACAACAGGCCTGTTCTGCTTTTTATGCGAAAGATAAAGCAAAGGATGAACGGCGTGAATCCAGTCTATTTGCAGGGTATCCTCGAACGCCGGAAGAATGGCGTTGACGTCTAAGGCAAACAGGGCTTTAGCCCTGATGAAATCAATGTCCGCCATGAACCGGTAAGCGTTGAGTATTTCCGGAATATCGGGGCGGATTTGATTGGTGAAAACCGTGAGGATGCGAATGATTTCGCGCCGTTCTTCGCTCTCCAGCTCACGGATTTTGTTGTTTGCTTCGACCACTTCGGCCGGTTCAATAAAAACCGTCTTGCCGGAAGCCGATTCGTCATGCACAATCCCCTTTATTTTACGTTTAAAAGCCGGCAAAACGGGAATCATCAGCCGGCCGTCGCGCATGGTTGGCGTAACGTCCCTGTCGACTAAACTTTCCGATTGCGCCGCCCGCAGAATACTTTGCAAAGTTTTGGAAATACCGTTGGCCGTTTGCGTCAGCTGCCTGCGAATACCGGCCAGTTCGGGGGAAGCGTTGTCGCGGACTTTTCCGAATTTATCGAGGATTGCGTCAATCTGCCCGGTCAACCGGGGAAAGGAAGTCACGCCGGAAGCAAGCTCCTGCAAATAGGGATAAGATTCGGAATGATGGAAAAAGCCGACCATCCCATGGATGGTTTCCAGCGACCGGCGAATGTCAAACAATTCCTTTTCAATCAGGTAAGCGCCTTCGATTCGGATTTTCCTCAAAGCATCGCGGACGTCAAAGAAATAATCGGTGGGGAAAGCATCTTCTTCCCGAATAATTCGTGTAAACTCGTCGGTTTGATACAATTGCTTCCTGATATGATTAAAATCGGAAGAAAACGACATGCCGGATACGTTTTCTTCTCCAAGCGGCGACAGGCAATGCGCCGCAATCAACTGCCGTATGTGGTCGAAGCCTGTTTTCTGTTCAAAATTTTCGGGGTAAATCATTTTGCAAAAGTAATGATTATTTATTACATAAACCGAAATTCACGGGTGCATTTCAGATTGCGCAGATTCAAGTTATAAATGCAACTTTTTTATTGATGTTACTAATGACCCTGCTTAAAGGAGAATCAAAGTTAAGCAATTTTCTTGGTCTTCTGTTGATTTTATGCCGGAAAAGCA
>JAIRNV010000105.1 GCA_031257875.1 Dysgonamonadaceae bacterium | reverse complement strand
CGTAACCAATCTTATTCCCTTATTACCTTATTACATCTTTAAATTCCGATTAGAATCATTGATTCCGCTAAGAAATCAGTTTAAATTCCGATTAGCATCATTGATTCCGTTGAGAAAATGAAATTAATTGAATACATTTGCATCCAATATTCATTTTTATCATATATTAAACAAACAGTTTAAGATGAAGGAAAGGAAAAGAAAATGGTAAAGGAATTAAAAAAAGCGGATGCAGGGCGTTATACCAATGCCGACCACGTTGAATTTCATGAAATGATGTATGAAATACTTGACCGGTACAAAGAAATAATCAATGCGCCTGCCATGCTGTCGGATTACCGGGACAAACTGACGCAGGAAACGAAGTTCTACAAATGGTCGCGGAGCAGCGGGTTTACCGAAAAGAAGGCCAAAACCGACAGAGAGCGCGACAGGATTTTAAAAGGAATAACCGACCTGCTTTATGCTTACGAAAAACACTGCGACCCGTCGCTTCGCAGCAGCGCCCGGCATGTGCAGCGCCTGATCGACAACTGGCACGGACTGGAACATTTCGGTTACGACGCCGAAACGGCCGCTGTCGACAGTATCCTCGCAATACTGAACGGCAGCGATTATATCCCCGACGTTCAAGCCCTGCATCTCGAATCCTGGCTAACCGAGCTGGCACGGCTAAACACGCTGTTTAAAAGCTACGCCGCCGCCACCGAACAGGAGCAGGGCGGAAAACCGGATATCAGTTTCAAAACCGCCCGCCGCGAAACCGACAGTGCATTTCGCCTCCTTTCGCGGCGTATAACGGCAATCATCGAACTGGACAGGCCGGAAGAATCGCTGCCGTTAATTTCCGAATACAACGTGCATGTGAACCACTACAACACGCTGGTTCGCAAACGTTACGGCCGCCTGCACGTTAAAATCGACATCGCGGACGGCGAAATCGACCCGATTGAAGCGCAGCCGTATACAGGCAGCGAGGTGTTTGTGATTCCTTCGGTTAGAATCTGCAGGGAAGAGAAAAACGGATCGGTAACGGTTGTTAAACTCGTGTTCGGCAAAGACTTTACCGTCGGATACAAAAACAACATCGCTCCCGGAACCGCTACGCTTATCATCACCGGCGCCGGTGAATATACCGGCAAAATTGTAACGACATTCAATATCGTTGAGAATTGAGAAGGGGGGGGGGAATTGTTACAACTGTTATTTAATTTTTATTCCGAAGGCAGGCTTTCCCCCGAAAAAGTCAGGGGATACGCACCGCACATCAGTTCAAACGACAATGTTTGAGGGGTTGCCTTACCTGTCAGCCCTGTAATGGTATATGCAGGATATGGGACTATCCCCGCCAGCGGAACAATACTGTCGCCACTCAGGGACAGACCTTCGGATATTTCGGCCGCAGTAACATCGGGAACAGTCATATCGAGTTTTACCGGCATTCTTGACGAAAACGACACTTTCAGCATCTTTATTTCGGCCTTGCCGGCTTCCGTCGGCGTAAATACGACATTTACACTGTCCTGTGTGTAAAACGTGCCGTCATTCTGGTCAACGACCATTGTACCCATATAAGTTCCTTTCGCTGCAACTGCTGCGGGTTCGCCGGCAGGTTCGCTGCTGTTGCAGGCTGTCATTAAAAGCGCCGGTATGATAACCGGCAAAAAAAAGAAATTTTTCATTGTGTTATAAAATTAAATTGATAAAAACTCCAAATTGAACGGGTTTCCCCTGTTGAACAAACGAATGGCCTGCGGATTTAAAATAAAACGTATGATAATCGGTTCCCGTCAGGTTTTTTGCCCATAAGCCAACATTGAAACTGTCCTTTTGAAAAGTAATATCCGCATTGAAAAGGCGGTAGAAAGGCTGGGAAACGGTATTGCTTTCGTTCCAGTAAATTTTCCCCGCGCCTTGCAGGGATACGTCAAACAAAATACTGCCCGCCCGCTTGCGGGACAAAGCCCATTTATAACCGCCATTCAGCGAAAGGGTGTTTGCCGGCGCATAAGGCACGCGCTTGCCCGAATAATCTTCGTTGCCGCTGCGGTAGTGGAGAAACGTGGCATGCGTGTAGCCGTAATTTCCTTTCAAACGGATATTTTTATAATTGTAACAGGCAGATAGCTCGCCGCCGAAAATCTGCGTTTGCCCGGCATTGGACATCAGGCGCCCCGTAGTTTTTCCGGGAGGAAAAACGGTCAACTGCTGGTTTCGGCAGTCGATATAAAACACGGCCGCATCGACCGATAATTTTTCATCAAACAGCCTGAAATGTCCGCCCGCTTCGTAATTCCAACTGTATTCCGGTTTGTAGGAAATCGCTGTTTCGACGTTGTATGGCGTTTCACCGGTATTAAAGTAAACGCCCAAATCGGACATCATAGCGTCCATCATCCTGTTTTGCATGATGTCGGAAAAAATCTGCGTGTTGAAACCGCCGGTTTTATATCCGCGTGTCATGGAAGCATACAGCCTGCCCCTGCCTGTTTGATACGTGACGGCTACTTTTGGCAATATTTCAAAAAAAGAATCGCTCCGCTTGCCCGACATTTTGACAGGCAACCGTTTATATTCACGCATGTACGGGGCAAAACGGTAGTTGATGGAGGTCGAATCGGTGTAGCCGATAGCCGTGTGTTCATAGTCGACGCGCAGGCCGCCTGTAAATTCCCAGCGTCCGACGCCGAAAGTCGACTGGTGATAGAGTGAAAACCCGTATACCGGCAAATCAAAATAACTTTCGACAGGGAACCGGGTTTCTTCAATCAACAGGTTTGCATCCGGAAAAACCGTATGTATTCCGGCATTCGCATGGGCAAGAATAAGTTCGTCTATCCCGTCCTGTTTAAACAGGACGGGCGCTTCCATATCCACCTGTTTATAAAAACCGAATGCACCCGAAATCCACTGCCATTCCTTTTTTTGTGTTGAACGCATTACAAATTCCTGCGTAAAAGCATTTTCCTGCTGCACCTGCTGAAGCGTAAACATGGATACCGGACGAAAATCCTGGTCAAGCGCCATTTCATCGTCCGTACGCTGATAACTTGTTGTGGAAGAAAAACGAATGCCCTGTCCAAGATATTGAAAAGTCAGGCCTTCGGTTAATCCCAGCCGGCCGTACGTACAGGGATCATTGTGACTGATCGGCATAACCTTTCCGGTTGCCTCGTCGTAGAGCGAATAGGCAAAGCCCTTTTGTTTTACAAAATTGGCGGACAGTGAATTTTCCATCTTCCATTCAGGAGAAAGCCGTATCTGTATTTTCAACCTTCCGCTTTCACTCAGCATGCGGTCGGCAAGCGTCCCGTCAAAACTGTTTTTATAAAAACCGTCTGTGGAACAATGTTTCAGGGCAATGGAAAAAGCAAAACGTTCGGTCGGCTTCTGATACGTTGAGGCATGCAGCGTACACGTATTTCCGTTTCCGTACCCGGCTTGCAGGCGCGTACCCTGATAATCGGAAGGCGAAAGCGTATGCACATCCATCACTCCGCCAACGGCATTGCGTCCGTAAAGCGTTCCCTGCGGCCCGCGCAATACATCAATCCGCTCCATATCGAAGTAGTCAAAATCATAATTGTTTTTATTGAGAACCGGCACATGATCCACATACAAACCTGCTGCCGGCTGTTCCATTCGCGACCCGATACCCCGTATATATATGGAACCGGTCATCCTGGCGCCGTAATCCGCATGAAGGAAATTGGGAACATTCAGCGAAAGGTTTTTAGGTTCCGTTATGCGGTTGGCCTCCATATCTTCCCGGTCGATGGAAGTGAAAGACAGCGGTTGTTCCGTATAAACGCCTGCCTGCTTCAAAGAGGCAACTACCGTTACGGGCGGCAATTCATATACGGAAACCGTATATGCCGGTGAAAGCGGCGGAATAAACACAAAACAGGGTGCATAACAAATCCATTCTGCAAGCTGTTTTTTTATTTTCTTCATTTTTGTTGTCATAACAATATATGATGAGACTGGTTCATCCGTATTCTAATCACTCTTTTGAGACAGCCTCACATGCCGTTATTTTTTTATTTTAACGCTGCAAAATTATCCGGTATTTGCGTCATGGAAGTATACAAATCGGAAAATGTTTTATACAAATCCGTTATTTATCATTATGAACACAGATAAAACGGATGATACGGATAAACACTTTTCTACAAAAAGAAATATTCAGTACAAATCCGTGTTATCCGTCGATTCAATATGCACAAAATAAAACCGCGTGAAGTATAAATAGTAATTTTGCCGGAACAGAAAGTTTAAGCAGATTCAAAAATAATTTGCCGGATTCGCTTGCTGTTTGAAAAATAATGCTTACCTTTGACACGTTTTTAATGATATAAAAAAATTAATTAATTAAGATGAAGCCGGAGAACGGGGTTACAACCGCACTTCGGCTTTGTTTTTGAAACTGTTTTTATGAACAGAATAAAGACATACGATTCGATTCCCGAATTTGAAAGAGAAAACTGGGTAGAACCCCTTCACTCGCTGATTAATATTACAGACTTTTCCCGTACAAAGCCCGTGAACATGGAAGGCGCCTGCCGTTTTAACTATTACAGTATTTTCCTGAAAGAAGGACAGAGTGAAAATGTAAAATACGGGAGCCGCCATCACGACTGTCAGACAGGAACGCTGGTATTTATAGCGCCCATGCAGGTAATAAACATGTGGGAATGCAAACCGGACGCGCCGGAAAAAGGATGGGCGCTTTTGTTTCATCCCTGCATCCTGTATGGCACGCAACTGGAGCGTAACATGAAAAAGTACACCTTCTTTTCCTGCATGGAAAACTGGGCGCTGCACCTTTCAAAGCATGAACGCGACACTGTTTTGGAGTGTTTTCGCGGTATTGAAAATGAATTGAGATATGGCATGGACGACAACAGCAGGGATATTATTGTTTCGCGTCTCGAACTGTTTCTCAACTATTGTAAGCGTTTTTATGAAAGGAAATTTATTCCCTGCCTGCATGTCGAGAACGATATTCTTGCCCGTTTTGAACAGTTGCTTGACGGTTATTTTTATTCCAGACAGCCCAAAGAACAGGGATTCCCTACGGTTAAATATTTTGCCGGCAGAATGAACATATCTGCAGATTACCTCAGCCGGATGCTGCGAAAGGATACCTGCAAAAGTGCACAGGAACACATCCATCAGCGGCTGATAGAAACAGCGAAAGAAAGACTGGTTGATAAAAATATGTCGGTAAGCGAAATAGCCTACGACCTCGGTTTTGAGTACCCGCAGTACTTTTGCCGGCTGTTTAAGCGGTATGTCGGCGTGACGCCGAATGAGTACCGGAAAATGGAGGTACAAAGGTAAAAAAGGATTTGCCTGTTACCGCGTTACGATTTTCAACGGATAAAATTCGTCCGCTGCCGCACCGTTTCTTTTTCCGGAAAAGGCACCGTTTCTTTGGCAACATCAATACATTTCAACAGCCAGGCCATATTCCGTCCCAGCGTCCGCATCACCTGCAAACCTTCCAAATCCTGCCGGACTTCTTCCGGCGTCTGACCGTGAACCCCGTTCCAGTATTGAGAAGATACGACCGGCATATTTGAAATGGTAAAATACTTGTTCAGAACATCGAAAGCAGTAGCGGCTCCACCGCGCCGGCAACTGACAATGGCAGCGGCAGGTTTGTATGTAAATGAACTTCCTCCGGCATAAAATACACGGTCTAAAAGAGCCAGCAAAGCGCCATTGGGCGAAGCGTAATAAACCGGCGAACCGACTACAATTCCATCCGCTTTGCTTATCAAGTCGATACATTCATTTACCGGGTCGTCTGAATAAGCGCAATGTCCGGTTGTTTTACACTTTCCGCAGGCAATACAGCCCCGAATTGCTTTTGTTCCAATGGAAAAAATAAGCGTTTTGATCTCCTGTTTTTCCAGCTCGCCAGCTATTTCCGACAGGGCGGTGAAAGTGCATCCGTTTTTGCGAGGGCTACCATTAATTAACAGTACATTCATTCCTGATTATTATTTAGTTGAGAAGCAAAGGTAATTATAATAAGTATATGTAAAAAATTAATTACGAACTCATGTTACGCAAACGTAAATAAATGAACCGTATTTATCCCGGATTGCTTCACTTCTGCACTTCTCAATTACTTAAACGTTTCATCATACGGATTCGCGACAGTTGCGCCTTCATATCCGTAGTTTTGCCACAGTCCGTCGGGATTGAGCAGCCGTTCCGAATTGGGTATCGGGTACAGGTAATTGCGTACCGATACCGCCGGCTTTGTCCGTTTGACCGACGAGACAAGTTTCTTCCACCGCACGAGGTCGAACCAGCGCGTCTGTTCGAGGACAAACTCGAAATAACGTTCCTGCTGCAAAGTTTCTCGAAACGAATCTTTGTTCAGTCCGTGCAGGTCGTGCGTTGCCGGAGCCGTTCCCGAAGCGCTGTATTTTCCTTCGCGAAAAGCGCGGCGGCGGATTTCATTGAGCGCATCGTAAGCCGAAATACCGTTGTATTCATTGTCCGGGCCGCCGAGTTCGTTGAGCGCTTCCGCCAAAGTGAAATACACATCCGCATACCGGATAACCGGAACGTTGATGGCCGACGCAAGCCAGTTGGCGCCGTTTGTCGTGTCAATCTGTTTGCGGAAACGGGGCAGGTCGAACTCAAACACGCTGCCTGTCTCCGGATTGTAAAAACTTTTCGCATAACTGCCGGCTTTACGCTGGTCTCCATCGGAATAGGAGTTGTAAAACAAACCTGTGTCGGCGACAATCAGCACCGGCTCGTTCTGATTGTAACCCGTACTCCAGATACAGTGCTGCGTCGAGTTTCCCGAAAAACCGTTGTCCTGTCCGTAAGCAAACTGCGCCGAAAAGATATGTTCCTTACCGTTCTTTTTTGCCGGGTCGAAAGCGTCGTAGAAGTTGGCAAACAGTTCATACTGTTTGCTGTCGATGACTTTGCAGGCATTTTCGACCGCGCTGTTCAGGTCGGAAGTAACATTGGCGCCCGGCAAACTCGAATGGACAAGATATATGCGCGCCAGCAGGGCAAGCGCCGCGCCGCTCGTCGCCCTGCCCTTATCCGCCTGTTCGGCGGGCAGTGCCGAAGCGTCTTTCAAATCCTGAACGATGAAAGCATAGACATCTTCGCGCGGCTGACGGTTGAGGTCTTCGGCGGCGTATTCGCTCGACTTGACAAGCGGAATGTCGCCCCAAAACTGCACGGCATTGAAATAAAGCAATGCACGGAGAAATTTCGCTTCGTTAATCAGACGTATCTTGATTGCATCCTCTGCAATTACGTTCGGAATATTGTCAATGGCCAGATTGGCGCGTGCAATGCCTTTGTACAGCTGTTCCCAGGTACATTGCACCTCGAAATTGCTTGCGTCGTAACTTACCGAACTGACAGCGCGGGTTTCGGGACTGTTGGAGTTTGCTCCGGCGCGCATGTAGTCGGATGCCAAATCGTTCAGATACAAAATCTGGTCGCCGTAGAGCGGCGTATTCTTGTCGCTGTGGACAAGTATTGCGTAAATGCCGGCGACAGCAGTAACGGCGTCGTCTTCGGTTTGAAAAAAATTGTTACCGGTCAGCAGTCCCGACGGATGCTGGTCGAGCGCATCGGTGCAGGCAGATGCGATGAGGCTTATGCTCAACGCTGCCATTACTGTGTTTTTTGTTATCTTTTTCATATAAAATATATTTTTTAGTTACGAGTTACAAGTAGACGGGTTTGGGTTCAAAACGCCGCAGGTGTAAACCTTTTTCCTGTAAAAACGTTGCAAAGATACGGTGAATCTTATTCCCTGTAAATACCCCGTTTAGGGTATATTTTCCTGAAATGACAGATATATCATGTTTGGATTGGAACATAGAATTCCCTATATTTTGTAAAATTGGAAGAATCAAAGAATAGTTGTACCTTAGCGGCGATTTTATCAGTTTTATAATGCGTGCAGTTATTCAAAGGGTATCCAAAGCTTCTGTAACCATCGGCGGAAAATTGAAATCTTCGATAGAAGACGGATTGCTGGTTTTGGTAGGTATTGTGGATTCGGATACGTCAGAAGATATTGGGTTTTTAGTCAAAAAGACCGTTAATTTGCGAATTTTCCCCGATGAAAACGGTATAATGAACCGTTCCGTGTCGGAAACCGGCGGAACAATTTTATGTGTGAGCCAATTTACCCTTCATGCTTCTACAAAGAAAGGCAACAGGCCTTCTTACATCAAAGCGGCAAAACCGGATTTTGCGTTTCCTTTATACAATGAATTTTGTTCGGAGTTGTCAAACGCTTTGGGTAAAGACATTCAAACCGGTGAATTTGGCGCCGATATGCAGGTGGAATTAATCAACGACGGACCGGTAACTATCATTATTGATTCGAAAATGAAAGAATAAAAAAAAAATAAACATAAACATAATTAAAATAATATGAGTAAATACGAAGAAGTTCTTGGGAATTACCAACCGGATTTGAATGATGAAGAAGTAAGCCGTAAAACAGCCGAAATTCTGGGAAAATTTCAGGAAAACAACCGGCCTGATGTCTTGAAATTTCTTTATTCGTGCATTGATTTAACATCTTTGAATACGGAAGACAGCAAAGAGAGTATCCGGAAATTTGTTGAAACGGTCAATGATTTTGACGGTTCGAGATCGGATATGAATAATGTTGCGGCGATTTGCGTTTATCCGAATTTCGTGCAAACCGTGCGCGAGGTTTTAACGGCCGACGTTGGAATCGCTTCCGTTGCCGCCGGATTTCCGTCTTCGCAAACATTTATCGAAGTGAAAATTGCCGAAGTTTCATTAGCTGTTGCCAACGGCGCCGACGAGATTGATATTGTTTTGAATGCCGGGGATTTTTTAGATGGAAATTATGAAGATTTATCCGTTGAAATCGAAGAAATCAAAGATGCTTGCCGGGACGCCAGGTTGAAAGTAATTCTTGAAACCGGTTTGTTAAAAACAGCTGAAAATATTAAAAAGGCGTCGATTTTATCAATATATTCGGGTGCGGATTTCCTGAAAACATCGACCGGTAAAGTTTATCAGGGAGCAACTCCCGAAGCGGCCTATGTGATTTGTCAGACCATCCGGGAATATTACAGTCTTCACAACCGGAAAACAGGCGTGAAAGTTTCGGGAGGCATCCGCACGGTGGAAGATGCATTGAAGTACTATGCAATTGTAAAAGAAACCCTGGGCAAAGAATGGCTCACTCCCGAATTATTCAGGATCGGAGCAAGCAGTTTATCACAAAATATTTTAAAGGCTTTATGATCGTCTTGAAAAAATATCGGATATCTTTTCTATTGATCATCCTTATTCTTATCTTATGTTTTATAGATCCGCCCGAAGTTCCGGTTAGACCTGCGGATTTCGATAAATGGGTTCATTTCCTGATGTTCCTGGGATTATCGGGCGTCATATTTTTTGACGGTTCGTTTCATTTGAAGCAAAAAGTAAGCGGATGGTCGGTTTTTGGCGGCTCTTTTTTGTTTCCGGTTGTTTTTAGCGGCGGTATAGAAATCGCTCAAGAACATCTGACTGCCACCCGAAGCGGCGATTGGAGGGATTTTTTATTTGATGTAATCGGCGTTTGTTGCGGATATTTGGTTGGTTGGCTGATAAATCGGAAATTGAAAATAAACAATGTTTGTTAATGTTGCCGTAATTATTAGTAATTATGGCAATATAACAGGATGATTAAAAGAACAGTTCCAACTGTTCGGCGGGCAGGGAACATTCAAATTTTAGGGCAGGCTTTTTCTCAAAGAAACTATATGCAGTCAGTCCTGCAAACAGGTTTATCAGAAAGTTTACAGGACTGACTGCATATAGTGTTCGATTTCGCAAATATTTTTCAGTTTGTCGTTAACCGTTTTAATAACAGATTGTTTTTCGGAGAAGGATTTTATCTCTCACCGTCACCGGACGGTTTTTCATATTGTTTTTGATACCGGTAACCAAATGTAATCCGTCCCCGAAAAGCGGTTCGCACAGGGAAGTCGAAATATAACCTTTGTCTCCGTAGCGTTTTCCGACCGTCCCACCGCTATATCCTATCTCAACTTCCGTCCTGTTAACCGTTTGACATTCCGCTTCCGTAAGAAAGTAAGGGTTCGTTTTTAACGCTTTTTTTATACGGCAACAACCAAAAGTCCCTTTTTCGTTTCGCCTGCCTGTTTTTTCCTGTCGAAGACAAAGCGTACCTGTAGATTTTCCATTTTAAGCAGTTAATACTTTTGTTACCGTTCTGAATTTTGGTAACAAAATTTGATGTTTTTAGATGTAAAGCGATGTCGGTTAATACTTGGTAAAATTGTTCTAAATCAATATTTCTCTGTGTAACCGTATGTTTGGAAAGAGTTATTTGCGGAAGTGACGCGATTCGAACGCGTGGTACCCTTACGAGTACGACAGTTTAGCAAACTGTTGGTTTCAGCCACTCACCCACACTTCCAAGGTGCATCTGAAATCTATTTTTAAACGATGGTGCAAAAGTACAAAATTTTTTGCTTTTTCAAATATTCTAAGGGGATTTTTTTTTCTCAACTTTCGTAAGTAGTTTAACATGCTGATTTATAAAAAAAAAGGTGGTGATTTAAAAAGTATGCTATAGTAATTATAAATCACTACTGACCGACTAATTTTTTCGCAAAAAAGTGGCTAACTGGTATACGGTTAGCCACTTTTTTGCGAAAAAATTAGTCGGTCAGTAGTGAAAAAAAATGAAAAAATTAATTTATTTATTGATTTTGTGTACAGTTTTATGGTCAAGTTGTACCGAAGACATGCCTCAACCGGAGGAATTTGTAAGTTCAAATGAAACGGAGGAAAAAATTACAAGCCGAGTGGTTTCTTACGAACAGGCGAAAGCCTTTGCCGAAAAAGCAATTGGAGCCATTCAAAAAACGGGAGATACGGTAGTTATCAAAAACTCCGTATTACGCAGTGTGGAAAAAGTACAGCCGGTTAAGTCGTCCGACGGGACAATCGCTTTGTACGTTGTAAATTTTGCAGACGAACAGGGTTTTATGGTGCTATCTGCCGACAAGGAAGCACCCAATCCGATGCTGTCGTTTGGTACAAAAGGAAACTTCGATCTTGAAAAAAATCGAAGAAGGTTCTACCGTATGGGCATGGTTGGAAAGTGGAAAAATAAAAATTTCCAATAACCTAAGGTCAGGTATTCATGTCGATAACCAGGGTTACCAATTATGGGAGTATATTATTGAGAATGAAGATGGTGAAGTTACTGTTGAAATTGCCAATATCGACGAGGTTGAAAACAGTAAAGGAGTACAATTGAGAGGAACACATAAAGACCCAAGCGGGCGTTCTTCTATTGCACCTTGGTCCAATATTCGATTACTCCGCAATGCCTGCAACTTTAAATACTACAGCTTCTAATGCAATTTCGCAAATGTTTTTGGATATAGCCAATAAAATTCAGGGATATAGTTTTAGCCCTTCAGGGAGTGGAGCAAATCCGGATAATATTCTTAACGGACTAAAAAATAATCTTGGCTATCATAGTGCAAAAAAGAAAAATTTTGACAGTTGGACAGCATATGCTAATATAAGAGACTGGTATCCAATATTATCAGGAGCGTTTGCATGACCTTACCAAAGCGGGCACATTTGGATTGCCGACGGATACTATGAGCAAACATGGAAATACACACAAACAAAAAAAATTCTTGGTATTACTGTCAGTACCAAAACATGGTACGAATACATGGATACATTCTACATGAACTGAGGATGGAACGGTAGCGGAAATGGCTGGGTTGATGTGGAAAATTGGAGTTCTTCGGGGTTCAACTATGATAGACAGTTGTATTACGACTTATATCCCCGTTAAACAATGAGAATTATAGCAGAAGAAGTTTTTTGCTTCTTCTGCTATAGTTTTTTATTGTTCAAATACACTTAAAATCATTATCTTTGCACTTCAAAAAAATATCATAATCATGAAACAAATATGTTATATAATGGGAAAGATTGCAGTTGTATGTTTCTTGTTGACAAGTTGCGACAAACAGGAAAACATAGAACAAATAACCGATGATAAAGTGAGTGTTGACAAAATGGAACTTACTTTTACACAAAAAGACGAAAATAAAGTATTTAGTTTGTTCTGCACGGACGAGTGGCATTTGGAAGCGGACGGATTAAGCGCTTATTACGGCCCGAATATGGCTGACCTCAAAGACTTCACTGTTGAGCCTGTTTCTGGAAAAGGGAACATCAAAATTTCCGTAACATTAAGAAATGAATTGACGGAAAACTATGAAGTTGACTTGAAAGCAGTCGGAAAAAGCAATCAGGCGGTTGTTAAGTTGCGGGCTAATACAAATTAATACAGAAACTTATAATGCCGAAAATCACAGTTATTGCTCTTCTTATTTGCTTTTCCCTCTCGCTCTGCGCACAAAACCGCACCATCAGCGGATACGTGCGCGATGCGGAAACAAAAGAAACACTTGCCGGAAGTAACGTTTATGAAGAACAAAGCAAAAAAGGCTGCTTTTCAAACGCTTACGGATTTTACAGTTTAACGCTGCCCGGAGGGAAAGGAACAGTCCGCTATTCCTTTCTCGGTTATGAGAGCCAAACGCTAAACATTGACTTGACAAAAGATACAACCGTTCAGGTGCATTTGATGCCGGTTTCAACTGAACTGTCGGAAGTTGTTGTCGGCAGCGCTGCCGGGCTGAAAGACATGCGGCTGGGAACAGTCGAAATACCCCTTTCACAGATAAAAAACGCGCCCGCCCTGCTTGGCGAAACCGACCTGATGAAGTTGCTGCAGCTCATCCCCGGCGTACAAAACACTTCCGAAGGGAAAAGCGACATATCCGTACGCGGCGGCAGCCCCGACCAGAATCTCATCCTGCTGGACGGCGTCCCGATATACAATCCCAGTCATGTTTTCGGTTTCCTTTCGGTATTCAATACCGACGCGCTGAAAAAAGTTACCCTGTACAAGTCAAGTTTTCCGGCGCGGTTTGGTGGACGGCTTTCGTCCGTTGTGGATATTACGACCAGAGACGGCAACAAAGAGCGGTTTTCCGGCTCGGCAACTGTTGGCTTGCCAACATTCAAGTTGAACATCGAGGGACCAATCGTAAAAGACCGGACTTCATTTACCTTTTCCGCAAGACGGACTTACATGGATTTGCTGGTCGATGCGGCAAACAAGTGGTTTATCGAGGACAATTCCGGCAGTAGCGCCAATTTTTTCTTTCACGACCTCAACGCGAAAATCCATCATAAAATCGACGATAAAACATACGTATATTTAAGCGCCTACAACGGTAATGACAAACTGAATCAGGAAACAGCAGGCATCGAAGACAAAGAAACCGCCCGTAACGCTTCAACCGAAAAGTGGGACTGGGGCAATACCGTTGTTTCGGGAAATTTGAGCAGGATACTTACTCCCGGTTTATTTTTCAAAGGATCAATTATATACAACCGGTATAATTTCCAAATCAATACGGACGACAGTTATGAAAATTCGGACGATTCGCTGGGTGTGCAGCAGGCAAGCCGGAATTTTTTGTTTTCGTCGGGAATAAGGGATTATTCCGCTTCCGGCGATTTTGAATATTCCCCTGCATCCGGTCATGCGGTAAAATTCGGAGCTGCGTTTACATTTCACGATTTCAATCCCGAAGTAATATCGCTGACTTCAAAAAGCGACACGGTAACTGTTACCGACAATACGCCGCAACATGTTTATTCAAATGAATTTGCACTCTACGCAGAGGATGACTGGGACATTTCACGGAAAATAAGGTTAAATGCAGGCTTGCGCTTCTCGCTGTTCAATGTGGACAATAAAACATATACCGCTATCGACCCGCGCCTGTCGCTGCGTTACCTTTTAACGGACAGACTGGCGTTGCAGGCGGGTTATTCGCTGATGCAGCAATACGTTCACCTGCTTTCGAGCAATTCCGTAATCCTGCAAACCGACCTGTGGGTGCCGGTTACGGGAAAAATCAAGCCCATGCAGTCGGGACAGTACTCGGCAGGTGTATTTTATGAACTGTCAAAGTCGGTATTCCTCTCGCTTGAAGCGTACTGTAAAGACATGCGGAATGTCATCGAATATAAGGATGGAATCAGCTACACAGGCGTATCGGCGGGATGGGAAAACAAGGTGGAAGCGGGAACGGGACGTGCCTGCGGCCTGGAATTTTCGGCGGAAAAGCGGGAAGGGCGGATTACCGGAACGCTGTCCTATACCCTGTCGAAATCGGAGCGCAAATTCGATAACATCAATTTCGGCGAATGGTTTCCCGCCAAATACGACCGCAGACACACGCTCAATTTATTGCTAAACTGCAAATTAAGCAATAGATTTGACTGTACAGCCACCTGGACATACCATTCCGGCGACCGGATAACGCTGCCGATGATGACCCATGTCCACCCTTATGTTCCCGATAGAACCGGCTTCCCGTATGAACCCGAATGGGATGGGGGCGGTTTAGACTTACTGGAATTAGACCACCGGAACAATTACCAAATGGATGATTATCACCGCCTTGATTTGGGAATAAATTATACTTTTAAGAAAAAGAAAAATCGCTGTTCCGTTCTGAATTTAAGCGTATATAACGTTTACAACCTGATGAATCCATATAAAATAATCATGGAAAGCGACCTTGATGAAAACGGGGATTACGTCCATAAATTAAAGCAAATTACCCTGTTCCCGGTAATCCCTTCCGTTTCATACACCTATCATTTTTAAAAAGTTATGAAAAAAAGCAGTTTTTATACGGTTTTAATGACAGGCATCTTACTGTTGTTCGGATGCGAGAAGGATATTGATTTCGGCGGGAAAGAACCTGCGCCGAAAATGGTTGTCAATGCGGTAATCAATGCCCAATCGGACACTAATTTGATAAAAATTTCCGAAAGCGTTTTTGATTTTTCCGGTCAAAAACCGGGCATTGTTGAAAACCCGGAAATCCGGTTGAATATCGATGAAAAAGCCTGCACTCAACTTTGGCTTGATACCGTTATCGGCGTACATGCCTACTATAAATTTGTTTCTGGACTGAATGCCAGTGATAAAATTGAATTTTCGGCTCATACTCAAAAGCATGGAACGGTAAAAGGTTATGATATTGTTCCCGCTAATACGGTTGAAATAAAAAATATTGACCACTCATGGTTTATCAAAGGCGGAACCGGATACATGCGGCTGTATGTAACGCTAAAAGACAATCCGCAGGAAAGGAATTTTTACCGGATAGCAGTAAAAACCAATATCGATATAGCACACCCTTCCATTCAAGAACCCAATAACATATGGTCGTTGAACAGGATTTTTATTGACGACGAAATGCTTTTCCATAACCCGACAGAGGAAAGCGAAGGGAGAGAGCCTAATTTTTACCGGATATTTACCGATGATCTGTTTCAGGGGAAAGAATACACACTGAACATTTATATAGACGGGAGCAATTATGCGGACAGCGATTGGAACGAATATGTCAGGCAACGGGTAAAAGTGGAAATACATACACTGTCGGAAAAACTGTATCAAAATCTACATTCGCAGGAACTGGCCATTGGCCCGTCGGACGACATCTTTTCCGAACCTGTTAAAATTTATACCAATATGCAGGGCGGATACGGCATACTTGGCGTTTATAATATCTGTGAAAAAGAAAAACTTGTGGCGACAAAAGGGGAATGATATGCTATTGTATTATTGCAGCTTATTCATTTCACGTTACTTAATAACCGGAGGTACAACTCAATTGCTTCCCGAATTTCAAACAAATATATAAATTCATCGGCAGTGTGGGAACGCGAAGATTGCCCCGGCCCGATTTTTAACGATGGAAAATTCATTAAAGTCTGGTCGGAAAGCGTTGGCGAGGCAAAAGGGGTTAAGCCCAGAAGAATAGCCCGCTGCACAACAGGATGTTCAAGCGAAATATGCGAAGCATTCAAACGGAAAGAACGCGCTTTGACTTCACAACCGCAGGATGCTGCTATTTCCGCAAAAAGCGCTTCATTGGTATAACATTCGTTGGTTCGGACATCGACCGTAAATTTACATTCGTCCGGAATTACGTTGTGTTGCGTTCCGGCCTGCACCATGGTGACGGTCATTTTCACCGCACCCGACAAAAGACTGATTTTTGGAAACTGTTTATTCCGAAACCATTCGATAACCGGAATCGCTTTGTAAATCGCATTTTCGCCTTCATTGCGCGCCGCATGTCCCGACTTCCCGTAAACTGTTGCGTCAAGCGCCATCAACCCTTTTTCGGCAACGGCAGGCTGCATACCCGTAGGCTCGCCCACAATCGCCCAGTCGACAGGCGGAAGCAAAGGTAAAACAGATTCGATTCCGTTTGCTCCCGAAACTTCCTCTTCACAGGAAACTAAAAAGATAAAATTATTGTCCCGTTTCTTTTCCGATAAAATTAAAAATGTGTGAAGCAGGGAAACGACAGAGGCGCCGGCATCATTACTCCCCAATCCATAGATTTTTCCGTCTTCTTCAATTGCGGAAAAAGGGTCTTTACCCCATCCGGCCGTCGGTTTTACGGTATCAATATGCGAATTGAGGAGAACAGCCGGTTTTCCATCATCCCAGTCCGGCGACAGCAACCAGATATTATTTCCTTTTCTCTGCGGAAACAATTTTTTTTCTTTTAAATAATTTTCCAGAAAATCCGCCAGTTCAGTTTCTTCCCTGCTAAAAGAAGGCCGGATGATTAACTGTTTCAGCAAATCCAGCGAATCGTAAAATGCAGCGTCTATATCCATGAATTTATTTGTTGTTAAAATAGATTTCTTCAATCTATATAGAATTACCGTCTTTGGCAAATCTAACCCTGCTAATGTCGTCAATATCAATAAAATTCTTATGGTCTATTACATAAACATTATCCAGTAAAGCATCAATATGAACTAAAGAATACAAAATGCGAGAGAAATTATACGATCTTTGAGGCATATCCGTGCCAAAACCAACAATACGATAATTTCCAGAATAATCATCCAAAATCCTCTCGGTAAGTGGTGACATTTTTACGATTTTCAAATCCATTTCATTCATTTACAGAATAATACCTTTGCTTTTAGCATGATGTTCAATCGTAACTCCCTGGTCAAATTTTATCTGCTGACGTGGCGTAAAACCTTTTTATTACGGCTGTTTGCATAATCTATGATTTAATTTTTTATTCTGTAAAATTACAACATTATTCTTAATGTCAAAAATTTCAGGCTAAATCTTTTTGGCTGTGCCTTCAATTTGTTGGGGTGATGATGTGCTATAAACAGTTTATATTAAAGTTTATGTAAATTAGTTTTCGTAATGCCAGGTATTAAATTTAATTCTGAAATTATGCAGTGCTGCACAGGTACTAAAGATATGACCGACAAAATTGCCGGCTCTGAGTCTGCATTCGTCTTTGACTGTCCTCATTCGTTTGATGTTACCGACGGTATGTTCTATCCTTATTCTAAAAGAAGCGACCTGCCGGTTATACTCTTTCTCTTTCCCGGTAAGGCATCTTCCTTTGGGCTTTTTTACAGGCTGTTTAATGACAGCATTCTCCGGACCGAATCCCTGATATCCCGTATCCTGATACAGGATGCAGGGCGTGGAAAAAGAGTACATGGTATCAGCTGTCTTTTTGTCATGCATCTTCCCGCAAACGCCTGGACTGACAAAAAGAACCATGCAGCAGGCCGTGATAATAACCGCATTTTTGACCGTGTGCCTCTTTTTCTTTCCACGTGTTTTTGATCCATATCGAAACAGGCTGCATGATATTCCTGAAGCGGGTTATTCTTCAAATATACCGGTATGAAGAACAGTCGGTCGGCAACCGTTGGCAGCGGACTGTTCGCGTATATGACAAACCTGCGCCGGTTATTGCGGTAGTTGCCATTCATGCCGTAATCTGTGAAATACCCGTTATGAGATTCCTCAAAATAGGGGGGCAGTCCGGGGAACTGTTCAGGGCTAAGACCCAGTCGTGTTCGGAAGAAAAAAAAGAATTTAATTGTTCCGCGCTGGATTTTTAACATTTTTTAAATACTAAAAAATCTGTCAAGTCGTTATGATATTAATATTATAAAACATGAAAA
>JAIRNV010000054.1 GCA_031257875.1 Dysgonamonadaceae bacterium | reverse complement strand
ATTGCTTTTCCGGCATAAAATCAACAGAAGACCAAGAAAATTGCTTAACTTTGATTCTCCTTTAAGCAGGGTCATTAGTAACATCAATAAAAAAGTTGCATTTATAACTTGAATCTGCGTGTAAATAATTTTTGTAAAAATACAACTTTACTCCGGATTATAAATTTTTATTTCATCTTTTATCGCCTTTGCGGTTTACAACGTCAAAGCGACAATTTGAATTGCACCTTTACTTAATAAACTTCCGCCGCCTCAATCCCCGTAACGATTTTCTTATTCTCCTCATCAAAATCCACTTTGATGGTATCGCCCTCGTGCACATGAGCCTTGATAATCATTTCGGCCAGTTCGTCTTCCAGATATTTTTGGATAGCCCGTTTCAACGGCCTGGCGCCAAACTGTACGTCGTAACCTTTGGAAGCAATAAAGTCTTTTACTTTATCCGAAATTTCCAGGGTATAGCCCAGGGTTTGCACCCGTTTGTAAAAACCGGCCAATTCGATGTCAATAATCTTATGAATCGTTTCTTTATCCAATGGGTCAAACATGATAATATCGTCCACCCGGTTTAGAAATTCGGGAGCAAAAGCCCGGTTCAGAGCCTTTTGAATCACGCCCCGGGAAAACTCTTTTTCATCGGGACTCTTACTTACGGCAAATCCGATGCCCCGTCCGAAATCTTTCAACTGTCGCGTTCCCACGTTAGATGTCATGACGAGTATCGTATTCTTAAAATCAATTCTGCGTCCCAGACTGTCGGTCAGGCGGCCTTCGTCCATCACTTGCAGGAGGATATTGAAGACGTCGGGATGCGCTTTTTCGATTTCATCAAGTAAAACCACCGAATACGGTTTGCGGCGCACCTTTTCCGTCAGTTGCCCGCCTTCTTCGTAACCCACATATCCCGGAGGCGCTCCGATAAGCCGCGAAACACTGAATTTTTCCATATATTCGCTCATGTCAATGCGTATCAAAGTATCGGCAGAGTCAAACAAATATTCGGCTAATTTCTTGGCCAAATGTGTTTTGCCGACGCCGGTCGGACCTAAAAACATAAATGTTCCGATGGGTTTATTCGGGTCTTTCAAACCGATACGGTTGCGCTGTATCGCTTTCACGATTTTGTTGACGGCTTCGTCCTGTCCGACTACTTTGGCTTTGAGGATGTCGGCCATTTCCAGCAATTTCTGGTTTTCTGCCTTGGCAATTCGCTGCACGGGAACGCCCGAAATCATGGCAACTACTTCCGCCACTTTTTCTTCGTCGACAATCTGGCGGTTTATCTGCAATTCTTCTTCCCATTTGGATTTGGAAGCTTCCAGATTCAATAACAACTGTCTTTCCTGATCGCGAAATCCGGCGGCCAGTTCAAAATTTTGCGATTTGACCGCCTGCACCTTCTGCTGTTTAACATCTTCAATCCGGGCTTCCAATTCTTCGATGGCTTTTGGCACAACGATGTTGGAAATATGTGTGCGCGAACCCGCTTCGTCCATTGCATCAATCGCTTTGTCAGGGAAATTCCGGTCGCTGATATAACGGTCTGTGAGGGTAACGCAGGCTTTGATGGCTTCGGGAGTATAAAATACGTTGTGATGATCTTCGTATTTTTCCTTAATGTTTTCGAGAACCTGCAAAGTTTCTTCAACCGTTGTCGGATCTACCACCACCTTTTGAAACCGGCGTTCCAAAGCGCCGTCTTTTTCGATATTTTTACGGTATTCGTCGAGCGTGGTTGCCCCGATACACTGGATTTCACCCCTTGCCAGGGCAGGTTTCAGCATATTGGCAGCATCCATCGAACCGGAAGCGCTGCCGGCGCCTACGATGGTATGAATTTCGTCGATAAAAAGAATCACATTCGGGTTTTTTGACAATTCGTTCAAAACAGCCTTGATACGTTCTTCAAACTGGCCGCGGTATTTCGTGCCGGCTACGATGGAAGTCATATCCAGGTTGACCACCCGTTTGTCGAACAGAATCCGCGATACTTTCCGCTGTACAATCCTGAGCGCCAAACCTTCGACTATCGCCGATTTGCCAACACCCGGTTCGCCAATCAACACCGGATTGTTTTTCTTCCTGCGGCTCAAGATCTGCGCAAGACGTTCGATTTCCTTTTCCCTGCCGACGATGGGATCCAAACGGTTTTCTTCGGCAGCTTTCGTCAAATCCGTACCGAAACTGTCGATTACCGGCGTATCACTGTTTTTGTTGGCGTTGCCGGCGCCGGAGCGGGAAGTGTCCCGCTTTTTGGAAAACGAATTGTCATCCTCGTCATCGTCTTCCCCCGTAAAACCTGTTCCCATCCGGGGTTGCACGGCTTTTTCCCCATTACCGTTTTCCGTTAATAAATCGAACACCTTATTATAACTGATAGCGTAATGATCCAAAATCCTGTAAGCAATAGAATGATGGTCTTTCAACATGGCCAGCAACAAATGTTCCGTATCTGTTTCCGAACTGTTCAGGTTGATAGATTCCAGGACGCTGATACGCAGTAGATTTTCAACACTTTTATCAATGGTCAACTGCGTTTCGGAAACATGTTCGCCTTCTTCAAACAATTCTTTGTCGATAGCGGTTTTCAACTCATTGGAATCCACACCAAGCAAGTTGATGATAGACGCGGCATTACTTTTTTTGTCGCGCAATATTCCAAGTAAAATATGTTCGATTCCTATGCTGGAATTGCGCAGGCGTCCGGCTTCTTCCCTGCTGAACGTGAGTATTTTCTTTACTTTTTTTGAAAAATTTTTTTGTGTCATTTTATTGTTTTTTCTTCAAATTTCGGTACAAATATATTGATTTTAATTTGCTATTCAAAATTCATGCCGTTTATTGGGCGCATTTGACTCCGTTGATTTTCAACTGGCTCCGCCGAACGTTGTTTCAAATTGTCGCATACTGTTGCAAGACCTGTCATTCCCGCATAAACCTGATTTCAACCTGTTTTTTCCAACAAAACAACCTGAGTAGCAATGAATAATGATAATATCACCCTAACCTTATTACCTTATTTATCTTAACTTGATGACATTGGCGTCCCCGCTACGCCGGACTGGCCTCCTGCTTTTGCCGTTGCCTCATCGCCTCAAAAGTAATCACTGCCGTTGATGCCGAAACATTCAGTGAATCAATCATTCCCCGCATCGGGATTTTTATTCTTGCATCGGCATTTTTCAGCCAAAACGGGGACAGACCGTCAGCCTCCGTTCCCATGATGATTGCCGACGGACCCCTGAAATCGGTTTCATGATATCGTTGCGAGGCTTGCAATTCGGCGGCAAAAGTCCTGATGCGCCTTTCTTTCAGGAAAGATAAAACCGCTGCGTTTTCCGAAACGGCGACCGGCACGGTAAAAATACAACCGATGCTTGAGCGGATTGTATTCGGATTGTAAATGTCTGTCAATGGATCACACACGATGAGAGCGTCAACGCCTGCCGCGTCCGCCGTGCGCAGAATAGCGCCCAGGTTCCCCGGTTTCTCAACCGATTCGAGAAGAACGACAAAAGGATTTTCCGGCAAATGCAGGGATGACAAACTGTGATCTTTCGGTCTGGCCACGGCTAAAATACCGTCGGAACTTTCCCTGTAAGCTATTTTTCCAAAGACTGTGGCCGATACTTCGTAGAGAATTTTAGGATTAGTCAACCGGAGCATTTCGGGATAACCTGTTCCCGCAAACAATTCAGGACAATAAAATACGGAATCAAAAATGTAAGAACCGGCTATGGCCAAATTGATCTCACGGGCGCCTTCAATGACAAAAATTCCCTGTTCTTTCCGCTCCTTTGATTTAGCGATTAATTTCTGTATGTTTCTTATCCGGATGTTTCGGGCGCTGACAATTCTCTCCATTACTTACTTTTCCTCCCGTTTCCTGATGATTGCGACATATAACTGCAAAATCGCAGAAATAAACAGGGTGACAAACCACTCGTTTCGTTTCTGAAACATGAGGTAAGAAGACACAGGCAATAAAATTGCAGCAATTGCCTGCTGTATATTCAGTCTTTTCAGGCGTAAATTATCCCCGCGGTAAGGATGAGTCAGGTAGGCGACGGCAATACCGGCTCCCGAAACGGCATATACATACGGGACATATTTATTATCAGTAATATACAAAGCTGCGGATACCACAAGAAGGACGGCGCAGACGTAAAAAAAGTAAGTTTTGAAATAAGCAGTCATAATTATTCCGAAATAATGAAAAGTTCTTCATCGGGTTTTGTCATCAAATACTGTTCGCGGGCGTATTTTTCCAGGCTCTCCTCACTGCTTTTTATCGCGTTCAATTTTTCCAGTTTTTTTTCTTTCTCCTTGGTATAATATTCAATTTCGCTTTCTAACCTGTTGATTTGTATACTGTAAGAAATTCGTTTCAGAATGGTACTATCCCCTGTAAAGAAAGTGAGAATGACAAAAACGATGATGGCAACCCCATATTTATTTAATTTCTGCCGGTACTTTTCTACTGTTTCAATCCAGTTTTTCATTTATATAAATTTTGCGCGCAAAATTACATAAAATTTTTTAATTACACGTAGATGTTGCATTCAGTCATTCCCGCGAAGGCGGGAATGACTGGGCGCGATAGTTTGAATTGAAAATCGACGCAGTCAAATGTACTTTTATTAATATAGGTGAGCTGCCTGTAAAAAGCAATTATTTTCATATTATTTGTTGCAAAATAAACTTTTTTCCGTATTTTTGCACAAACAAATAAAAAGTGTGCAAAAATTATTTAAAAGATGACCTTTATTAAACTGTATGAAGAAAGTTTTCGGAAAAACTTCGACTTTCCTGCAATGGCCGATTATGGTTCGGGCGAAACATTTACGTATGAGGATGTAGCGAAAGAAATCGCCAAACTGCATATTTTATTTAAGGAGTGTAAGATTAATCCCGGCGATAAGATTTCCGTAATCGGCAAAAACAGCAGCCGCTGGTGTATTGCCCATTTGGCAACAGTTACTTACGGGGCGGTTATAGTTCCCATTCTGCATGATTTTAATGCCAACGATGTTCAGCACATCATCAATCATTCCGAGTCGGTGTTGCTGTTTGCCGCCGACGCGATTTGGGAAACTTTGACGGAAGAAGAAATTCCCTGCGTAAAAGGCATTATTTCATTGAGCGATTTTCGTTTGCTTTTCCAGCGGGAAGGAGAAAGCATCGGCAAAACAAGAGCCGGACTGGATGAAAAATTCGCAGCAAAATATCCGAACGGTTTCGGGCCGGAAGACATCAGTTATTCCGACCAGTCGGATGATGAACTGGTTGTCTTAAACTATACTTCCGGAACAACAGGTTTCAGTAAGGGCGTAATGATTTCAGGCCGTAATTTGTCAGGGAATATGACGTTTGCGCACAATTATATCTGTTTGAAACGGGGCGACCGGATGCTTTCGTTTTTACCTTTGGCTCATACCTACGGCGCGGCGTTCGATTTTTTGTACGCCCTGACAGAAGGAGTTGAGACTACTTTTTTAGGGAAAACGCCTGCCCCGAAAATTTTATTAAAAGCTTTTGAAGAAGTTCAGCCAGAAGTTGTGATTTCCGTTCCGCTGATTTTCGAGAAAATCTATAAAAACATGATTATTCCGCTTTTAAATAAGCGGCCAATCCATTGGGCGCTGAGCCTTCCCTTGTTGGATACGCAGATTTACACGAAGATACGGAAAAAACTGATTCATGCATTGGGTGGAAAAGTCAGGCAGGTGATTGTCGGCGGAGCGCCTTTCAACAGTGAAGTAGAAGATTTCTTCCTGAAAATCAAATTCCCGATTTCGGTAGGTTATGGAATGACCGAATGTGCGCCTTTGATCAGTTTCTCGCCCTATGCCGGTTTTATTCCCCATTCCTGCGGAAAAGTCCTGGAGTGTATGGAAGCCCGGATCGATTCGGAAGACCCTGAAAATATTACGGGAGAAATTCAGGTAAGGGGACAAAACGTAATGGCCGGCTATTACAAAAACGAAGCCGCGACCAAAGAAATGTTTACGGAAGACGGATGGCTGAAAACCGGCGACCTCGGCACACTGGACAAAAACAATAACCTGTTTATCCGCGGACGTTCCAAGTCGATGATTCTTGGCCCCAGCGGGCAGAACATTTATCCCGAAGAAATCGAAGCCAAACTCAACAATCTTCCTTTTGTCATGGAAAGTTTGGTTGTAGAAAAAAACCGCCGTTTGATTGCTTTGGTCTATCCCGATTATGGTGCGGTTGATGAATCGGGCTTGTCGCACGACGATTTGGCGCTTGTCATGGAAGAAAATAAAGCGGCATTAAACAAAGCAGTCGCTTCCTACGAAAAAATTGCGGAAATTCAACTCTTTCCGAATGAATTTGAGAAAACGCCGAAAAAGAGTATTAAACGCTATTTGTACAATTGATATTTGAGTAGGGGCAAATCACGATTTGCCCCTACGTGTAATGAATCGAAAATCGACAGAGTTGAATCCCCTCTTTATGTAATGTTTTTTATTTTTTATAAGATATTTTTGCCAATAAGTAATGATAATTCAAATAAATGTTTATATTTGCAAAAAAATATAGATTTTATAAAAATGGAATATTCACAAAATTTTATCGGCCTGTATACGAAAAGTTTTCGTAGTTATTTTGATTGTCCGGCCTTGAGCAACTACGGTACGGATGTACGGTTCACTTATGGCGGAATGGCTAAGGAAATTGCCAAACTTCATTTACTGTTTGAAGAATATAATGTCCGGCAAGGGGAAAAAATTGCTTTAATCGGGAAAAACAATGCCTACTGGTGTGTTATTTTTATGGCGTCTGTCACTTATGGTGCGGTGATTGTTCCGATACTGCAGGATTTTAGTCCTGCCGACGTTCAGAACATTGTTAATCATTCCGGTTCGACGCTGCTTTTTGTTTCCGATTCCATGCTAAAAAGTCTGGATGAGAAACAGATGACTTCGCTGAAAGCGACCATTCCTTTCTCGGACAAGAGTTTACCGGAAGATTTATACCTTTCTTTGGATAAAAAATTTGCAGAAAAATATCCCAAGGGATTTACTGCGGAAGACGTTAATTATCCGGAATTTCCGAATGAAAATCTTGCCATTCTGAATTATACGTCCGGCACGACCGGTTTCAGCAAAGGCGTGTTATTGACGGGAAACAATCTGGTCGGCAATTTGGCGTTTGCGCATCAGGAAATGCCTATAAAAAAAGGAGATAATCTGGTTTCCCTGCTTCCTTTGGCGCACGCTTACGGTTGCGGCTTTGAATTTTTGTTCCCGATGAAAGAAGGCTGCCACGTCATTCTGCTCGGGAAAACGCCTTCGCCTCAAATTTTATTGAGCGCTTTCAAAGAATACAAACCTGCCTTAATTATAGCCGTACCGCTTATTCTGGAAAAAATTTACAAACGAATGATTGTTCCGGTAATCAGCAAAAAAAGTTTTGCTTTTGCACTTAAAATTCCTTTACTGAATCAATTATTGTATTCGGCCATCCGGAAAAAATTAATTAAGGCATTTGGCGGGCAATTCATTCAGGTTGTCATCGGAGGCGCTCCTTTGAACGCCGAAGTAGAGGAATTTTTGCTGAAAATAAAGTTCCCGGTTTCCGTAGGTTACGGGATGACCGAGAGCGCCCCGTTAATCAGTTTCTCAATGCACTATAAATACATACCTCTATCCTGCGGAAAAATATTGCCGAACATGGAAGTCCGTATCGACTCTTCCGATCCTTACAAAATCGTCGGGGAAATTCAAGTCAAAGGCCAAAATGTCATGCTTGGCTATTATAATAATGAAAAGGCGACCAAAGACGTATTCACGGACGACGGCTGGCTGAAAACCGGAGATTTGGGAACAATTGATAAAGACAATAACATTTTCATACGCGGCCGTTTCAAAGATATGATATTAAGCGCTACCGGACAGAATATTTATCCGGAAGAAATTGAAGCCAAATTAAATAATTTGCCTTATGTGGGCGACAGTTTGGTAGTCAATCGAAATGGAAAATTGATTGCTTTGGTTTATCCCGATTATGAAACGGCAAAACAAAATGGCGTTTCTCCGGATGATTTACGTAAAATAATGGATGAAAATGCGGCAACTTTAAATGAAATGGTAGCCTCATACGAAAAAATTGCAGAAATTCAATTGACCGAAGCGTTTGAAAAGACTCCAAAAAAGAGTATAAAACGGTATTTATATAAATAAAACAACTTTTTTTTCAAAAAAATCAAAAAAAAATGAAATATGTTATCGGAGATATTAAATAATATGTTTATCTTTGTCCCGGTTTTTTTAAGAAAAACCATGAGAAATTTTATAAATCGTTTAATTATTAAGAAAATGAAAAAGTTAGTATTATTTTTCGCTATGGTAGCTGTTGTTGCATTTAGCGCGTGTACAAACAAAGCAAAAGAAGAACCTGCTCAGGAACCGGTACAAACTGAAGAACCCGCTCCGGTACAGGAAGAAGTAGCTCCGGCTGAAGCTACCGAAGCCACTGAAGCTCCAGTTGAAACACCGGCCGAAACACCCGCTGAGTAAGCAGTTCCAAATGAATTGAAAAAACCGCCTCAGAATTTTGAGGCGGTTTTTTTGTCTGTTTAAAGAAAAATGTGTAACTTTGCAGGCCGATTATTATTCAAGAGATGTAAGTGTTTGATTTTGACCTTTTTATTCAAAATTCCGATTGTTGAAAAAGGAAATAGATTGAACAGGTAATTTATTAACAAACAAAAAATTTTAAAAAGTGGATACTTTAAGTTATAAGACCATTTCCGCCAATAAGGCGACCGTAAACAAGGAATGGGTTGTAGTTGACGCCAGCGAACAGCATTTGGGACGTTTGGCTTCGAAAGTAGCGAAACTTCTGCGTGGAAAGTATAAACCGAGTTTTACGCCTCACGTAGATTGCGGGGATAATGTAATTATCGTTAATGCCGAGAAAGTAGTATTAACCGGAAATAAATGGACGGATCGCATTTATCTTTCTTATACCGGTTATCCGGGCGGACAAAAAGAACAAACGCCGACCGGTTTGCAGAAAAAAGGCAGCGACCGTTTGTTCCGGAAAGTGGTAAAAGGGATGCTTCCCAAAAATAAACTGGGCGACAAGTTGCTTACCAATCTGTATGTATATGACGGAGAAAAGCACAAACACGAAGCTCAGCAGCCCAAAACAATTGATATTAATTCTCTTAAATAATTAAAATGGAAATAATCAATGCATTAGGAAGACGTAAAGCGGCCGTCGCCCGTGTTTACGTTAAGGAAGGATCGGGAAAAATCAGGATTAACAAGCGCGAATTTGAAACTTATTTCCCTTCGTCTCTGCTTCAATATGTCGTTAAGCAGCCTTTGAATAAATTGGGTGTTGCGGAACAGTACGACGTTACAATCAACTTGCAGGGAGGAGGTTATAAAGGCCAATCCGAAGCTGCCCGTTTGGGTATCGCCCGCGCACTGGTGAAAATCAATCCGACCGATAAACCGGCTTTGAAATCCGAAGGCTTCCTGACCCGCGACCCGCGCGAAGTGGAACGGAAAAAACCGGGAAGACCCAAAGCAAGAAAGAGATTCCAATTCTCAAAACGTTAATATGGATTCATCTCAAATTGTTGCGCCTTGTCATTTCCCCCGCCTGCGCGGGAGTGACAAGGCACAACAAAGCGAATAACTGACAATTGACAGTTTTTTTCATTGTCAATTATCAATTATAAATTGTCAGTTGAAGAAACAGTTTAGTATCTAAACCGGTTAGGACTTGTTCCACAAGACGATTTGTCGAACAACTACTTAGCGGTTGGTTTTAAACAAAAAAGAATGTAAACGAATAAAAAAATTAAACAAACAATGTCAAGAGTATCATTTGAACAATTACTGGATGCCGGATCGCACTTCGGACACCTGAAACGGAAGTGGAATCCTTCAATGGCTCCTTACATCTTTATGGAACGCAACGGTATCCATATCATTGATTTACACAAAACAGTTGCAAAAGTGGACGAGGCAGCGGCAGCGCTTAAACAAATCGCCAAATCGGGGCGGAAAGTGCTGTTTGTTGCAACCAAAAAACAGGCCAAACCGGTAGTTGCCGAGAGAGCCGTTTCCGTTGGTATGCCTTATGTTACGGAACGCTGGCCGGGAGGTATGCTGACTAACTTCACGACCATCCGTAAAGCCGTCAAAAAAATGGCTACCATTGATAAAATGACCAAAGACGGCACTTTCGACCAGTTATCCAAAAGGGAAAAACTGCAAATTACCCGTCAACGGGCGAAACTGGAAAAAAACCTGGGCTCTATCGTCGATTTGAGCCGTCTTCCTTCGGCTTTGTTCGTCGTCGATGTGATGAAAGAACACATTGCCGTTGCAGAAGCCAACCGCTTGAGTATTCCGGTGTTTGCTATCGTGGATACCAACTCCAATCCGAACAGTATTGATTTTGTAATCCCTGCTAACGACGACGCAACCAAATCAATTGAGATTATTTTGGGCGCTATTTGCGATGCTATCAACGAAGGGTTGGAAGAACGCAAAATAGAAAAAATTGATTCCGCTACCGCCGGAGAGGAAGAACAAACCTCATCCCGCAGGGAAAGAAAAGCAAAAGCCATAAAAAAGGGCATTGTAAAAACCGACGAAGAAGCGCTGAATGCCAATGCGGTAAGTAAATTCACCGGTGATGGGGAAGAGTGATTCAATTACGAATTAAAATTTAGAAGTTAATAAAATAAAGGAGAAAATATTATGGCAGTTACAATGGCTGATATTACGCATTTGCGTAAAATGACCGGTGCAGGCATGATGGATTGTAAAAATGCACTGAACGAATCGGAAGGAGATTATGAAAAAGCAGTAGAAATCATCCGTAAAAAAGGACAGGCTGTAGCCGCAAAACGGGAAGACCGCGAGGCTTCCGAAGGTTGTGTTTTGGCAGCAATTAGCGGTGATTTTGCCGCTATCGTAGCGCTGAAATGCGAAACGGATTTTGTGGCGAAAGGACCGGAATTTATTGCTTTGACCAAAAAAATTCTGGATGCTGCTTTGACACACAAACCGGCTGATTCGGCAGCTTTATCGGCGCTCAAGATTGACGGCCGTTCCGTTTCGGAGTTGATTACCGACCGCATCGGTATCACCGGTGAAAAAATGGAATTAGGCGCTTACGAATATTTAACGGCTCCGACAACCATCGCTTATGTTCATCCGGGAAACAGACTGGCTACTATTGCCGGTTTCAATCAGACAGGAGTTGAACTGCAAGTGGCTAAGGACATTGCCATGCAGGTAGCCGCAATGAATCCGGTAAGCGTTGACAAAGATACGGTTCCTGCAACCGTTGTTGAAAGGGAAAAGAAAATCGCCCGCGAAAAGGCTATCGAACAGGGTAAACCCGAAAATATTCTCGACCGGATCGCCGAAGGCGCTCTCAACAAGTATTATCAGGAATTTACGCTCTTGTCGCAGAGTTTCGTGAAAGATTCGAAAATTACAATCAGGGATTATTTACAAAGACAAAATAAAGATTTGACGGTAACCGGTTTCAAACGGGTTACTTTGAATGTGGATTAAACTTTGGGGATTTTCCAAACAAAATGAAACAGGCGCTTTTCCTTTCCGAACGCGCCTGTTTGTTTATCAGTTTTATTTCTTCATACATCGAACCGGCCGGTAGCGCCGGTCACTTTTTCAGCATATTTTTACGATATAGCATCATAAACAAAAATTGTCAATTATGAAAATGCAAAATTTTTTCCCGGATTTGGTAGTAACCGGAAAGACAAAAATTTCATCAATTATTTATGTAATTCTGTCTGTATGTTTATCGGGAATTTTATTCTCCTGTAATACTGACAGTCCGGATGGGAATGACCCTGACTTGAGTGAACTGACGCCTCCGGATGCGGAATACGGTACGGTGCTGGTAAGTAAAGCCGTACAAAAATCTTTCCATGCACATTACACACAGGCGTCCCAAGTGCGTGCTGCCGTTATAAGAGCCGACAATATCAGTTACCTGTATGAAACTATCAAGGTCGGAAGTGTTTCCCGTTATACCGCCAACCCGTTTAGTGTTACCTCGTTCAATAATATTACGGAATTGTATATGGCGGATTTTGAGGTAGCGGGGCCTGATGTCAATATTAATGACAATTTGCTCATTATCAAATATGCCGATGGCGAATACGGTTGTCTTTTAAACAGTGGTGATTTTATACATCAGGACATTAGCAATAAGATATTCAGTTCGCACAAGCAACTGACAGATAGTGAAATAGTAAAAGAGAGCACTTATCCATATTATAATTTTTTCATCCGTCATATTAAAAGCGAGGGTTACTATTTTGGCGTTACGGTCATGCTTTTTCCGGAAGATACCCGGAAAGATGAACCGGAAGAGTGGTTTCCCTTAAATAACCCCGATGAAGTTAATGCTAATGATATGTATTTGTTAGATGAACTTTTAGATTAATATCTTTAGATAAAAAGGCATTTGTATCTTTGCCGCATGAAAAAATTAATAACTTAAAAATCAAAAAATGAAAAAAGGTTTGATTATCACAGGAATAATCGTCATAATCGCAATTATTCTCTATTCCTCAATCAAAGGAACTTACAACACTATGGTGGGAAAAGACGAATCGGTAACCGCCGCCTGGGCGCAAGTGCAAAATGTTTACCAGCGCAGAGCCGACCTCATCCCGAATCTGGTAAATACGGTTAAAGGGTATGCCGCGCACGAAAAAGAAACTTTGGAAGGCGTCGTCGAAGCCCGCGCTAAAGCAACATCCGTGAATGTCAATCCTTCGGATCCGCAATCCCTGCAACAGTTTCAACAGTCTCAAGACCAACTGGGTTCCGCATTAAGCAGGTTGATGGTGGTCGTAGAAAAATATCCCGACCTGAAAGCGAATCAGAATTTTTTGGATTTACAGGCGCAACTCGAAGGAACAGAAAACCGTATCACTGTTGAACGTCAGAAATTTAACGAAGCGGCGCAGGATTTTAACACCTATATCCGCAGTTTTCCCCGCAATATATACGCAAATATCTTCAACTTCGAAAGGAAAGCTTATTTCCAGGCCCGGGCAGGCGCCGAACACGCGCCGGAAGTCCAGTTTTAACAAATCATGCTAAAAATGGATGCAAGACATTTTTTCTCCGATGAAGAAAAAGAACGTGTTGTTGAAGCCATCCGGGCAGCCGAAGCGGAAACTTCGGGTGAAATTCGCGTACATCTCTCGGCGGATTCGTGCCGTTCCGGAGTCTTGAACTGCGCCGCACAGTGGTTTGAACAACTGAAGATGCACAAAACCGAGTCGCGCAACGGCGTTTTGTTTTTCCTGTCCATTAAAGACCGGCAGTTTGCCATCATCGGCGACGCCGGTATCAACAGCCTCGTACCGGAAGACTTTTGGGAAGATATTAAAAACACGATGTCAGCCCGGTTCAAAGAAGGCCTTTTTGCCGAAGGCCTGAGCGAAGGAATCCGAATTGCGGGAAACCGGTTGAAAGCGCATTTCCCCAGACAAACGGATGACATCAACGAATTACCCGACGATTTATCATTTAGCTGAAAATACAATGAAGAAATTGCCATACATCCTGCTGGCCGTCTGGTTTGCCGTCCAAACTCAAGCGCAGGACATACCCAATCCGCCCAATCCGCCGCGTTTGGTGAATGATTTTGCCAATGTGCTGACAAATGAACAGGTCAACCGGTTGGAATTTGACCTGGATACTTTCGCACGAAGTACTGCTACGCAAATTGTAGTCGTTACCGTTCCTTCGCTCGGCGGTTACGACATTGCCGACTATTCGTTCAGGTTAGGCGAAAAATGGGGCGCAGGACAAAAAGGCAAAAACAACGGCGTGGTAATCATTTTCAAACCGAAAACCGGACGCGAACCGGGACGCGCCTTTGTCGCCGTAGGTTACGGCCTGGAAGGCGTTATTCCCGACGCGATTGCCAACCATATCGTGGACAGAGAAATGATTCCGCATTTCAAAAACGGCGATATTTACGGCGGTTTATTGCAGGGCTGCAAAGTGATTATGTCGCTTGCCGGAAAAGAATTTACGGCTCGGGAATATGAAGAAAAAACGGCGGAAGATGCCGGCGGACTGATTGCCGCGTTTGTTCTGTTCATTATCGTTATTATTGTTATATCAATTGCAACAAAAAGCCATAATCAAAACTTTACGATGGGTGATTCCAAAGGGAGTTTGCCGTTTTGGATATTAATGTCCATGCTTGGCAGCTCCGGCAAGAGCAATAGCAGGGAGTGGGACAGCTTTACCCGTGGAAACGGCGGATTTGGGGGAAGCGGCGGCGGCTTCGGCGGTTTTGGCGGCGGCAGTTTCGGCGGAGGCGGCGCCGGGGGAAGCTGGTAAACCGTAAATGCGGTTGCCCCGGCGCGGGCAACAACGTTCGGCGGAGCCAATGACAAGTGTACCAATTCTCAATTATTTTTAATATCTTTGTCTCCGCAAAATAAATTTAAGTATGCGTGAAAAATAATGATTTGTACTTACCTTAAAATAATATCAGTAAAAGCAGTAAAAAACGATATGAGAAAAAAATTTAAGTCCGGTTTGGTAAAATTCTCGAAAACATTTATTCCGTTGGCATTTGGGTTGGTTGTATTGTGGTTTATAATTAAAGCATTAGACTTTGAACAGGTAATTTTGACATTAAAAAGAGATGTAAATTATTGGATTATTGCGCTTTCTCTTCCGTTTGGGCTGTTTGGACAGATTGCACGTGCGATTCGCTGGGACTTGTTAATCCGTCCTTTGGGTTATAATCCGAAGAAATCCAATTTGATTTATTCCGTTTTGGGAAATTACGGTGTGAATCTGGCTTTTCCCCGTTTGGGAGAAGTCTGGCGGTGTACGATGATCAACCGCTATGAGAAAGTCCCTTTTACCAAATTGATCGGCACGGTGATTATCGACCGCATCTCCGATACGATAATCGTTGCTTTGATTGTCATTGCGGCATTTATTATGAATGTCCCTTATTTCAGGTCTTTTTTTGCGCAGCATCCCCAAACTTACGCCGGATTTTATAATATTCTCTCTTCCGTTTGGTTTTACGTTGGAATTGCGGGAATAGGAATTGCAATATGGTTTATTTTCCGGCGGTTTAAAGAACGTTCGGGAATAAAAAAAATAAACCGGTTTTTGTTCGATATTTGGGAAGGAATCCGCACCATCGGACGAATGAAAGACAGTTGGCTGTTCGTTTTATACACACTGCTGATTTGGTTAAGCTATTTCTTGTATTTCTACATTTGTTTTTACGCATTTCCGTTTACCGAAAATCTGGGGTGGAATTGCGGATTGATTGCCTTCGGAATGGGAAGCATTGCGATGGGCGTCCCGGTACAGGGCGGCGTCGGCGCATGGCAGTTCATGACCATAGCCGCATTGATAGGATTCGGATTGTCTAAGGATGACGCCGGCGCGTTTGCTTTTTGCATCTGGACAATACAGTCGCTTCTTTTTACGGCCTTATTCGGTTTGTTCGGCATCATGGCTTTACCGATAGCCAACAGGAAAAAATAACTTTTTAATATAAAATAAATGATGAGTTCTATTTTAGATTTAAAACCGGCTCTTGTGTGGAAACATTTCCACGCTTTAACGCAAATACCGCGTCCTTCCGGACATTGTGAGCAAGTAACCGAATACATCGAAACATTCGGCAAAAACCTGGGTTTGGCAACAAGCCGCGATTCATCCAACAATATTTGTATCCGTAAACCGGCTACTCCGGGTTATGAGAAAAAACCGACCGTTATCCTGCAATCGCATGTGGATATGGTTCCCCAGGCGAACTCCGATATTCGGTTCGATTTTACGAAAGACGCCATTCGTCCTTATATCGACGGGGAATGGGTAAAAGCCGAAGGCACAACTTTAGGTGCGGACAACGGTGTCGGAGTGGCAGCTACTTTGGCCGTTCTCGAAGCGACTGATTTGCAGCACGGACCCTTGGAAGGTTTGTTTACGACCGACGAAGAAACGGGAATGTACGGCGCTTTGGCGGTTCGGCCGGGATTCATCAACGGAAAAATCATGCTGAACCTGGATTCGGAACTGGATGGCGAATTATATATCGGTTGCGCCGGCGGCGAAGACGTCAACATAACGTTCCGATACGATAATGAAACTTTTGTTCTTGATGAAAACATCGTTGTAAAAGTTTCATTGACAGGATTAAAAGGCGGCCACAGCGGTGTGGATATTCATTTGGGACGCGCCAATGCCAACCGGTTGATGTTCCGTTTTCTGAAAGATGCCATGCAAACTTATGATATTCGTTTGGCTTCGATTGAAGGCGGAAGTCTGCGTAATGCAATTCCCCGCGAGGCTTTTGCAACAATTTTGGTTGATGGAGAAGAAAAATACGGACGTTTATTAACGATGGTTGATGACTATCGGGAATTGTTCAACAAAGAATTTGACGGAATTGAAAATAAAATTGAACTGAAGGCCGAAAGACAAACAGGTTCTAAGGAATTGAAAATCATTCCGGCAGACGTTCAAAGGAAATTAACTCATGCCATTGTCGGTTGTCCCAACGGAGTCATCAATATGTTTGCAAAAATTCCCGATACGGTCGAAACATCCGTCAATATGGCCATTGTCAAATCAGGCGATAACCTGACGGAGATTAAATTTTTGGCGCGCAGTTCGTCCGAAAGCAGGAAAAAAGCGATATGCAGCCGCATAGAAAGCGTATTTACAAATGCCTGTGCCGACACAATCGAGGTGGGAGGTGCATATCCCGGCTGGAACCCGAATCCGGATTCCCAAATCCTGAAAATCATGGAAAAAGTCTTTGAAACGCAACGCGGATACAAACCCAAGGTAGAAGTGATGCACGCCGGTTTGGAATGTGGAATTATTCTTGACAGTGTTCCCGGACTGGATACGGTTTCTTTCGGGCCGACCATCCGGTTTCCCCATTCACCGGACGAAAGGCTGGAAATCGCTTCGGTAGGGAAATTCTGGGATTTTTTGACGGCGATTTTGAAAGCGGTTTGAGAAAAACAGCCCTCGGCTTGATGCAGGGCAATAAAAAATGGAGGCTGTCTCAAAAGAGTAATTAGAACACAGATGAGACGGATAAAACGGATGTTCACTGAATATTTCTTTTTGTAGCAAAGCGTAATTATCTGCCAATCAAAAATATCAAAAACTGTGTTTATCCGTATCATCCGTTTTATCTGTGTGCTTATTGACTTTCAAGACAGTCTCCTTTTTCATAAATTCAGAACTCCAATACTACCCCCCCCCTTTCGCATCTATCTATTGGCGCAGAATCGCAAACTAGAAAGCGACAGAATCGAAGAAAAGTTTAAGGTCGGCATAAGGAAAAATGCACTGAGTTTTATTAAGGCACTCGCAAAGTTTTCTAACAGCCGCATTAGCTCTTGGCGTAGAGAGCGAATGTAATCTGCGGACGGTTAAAATTTGCTTTTGCAAATCGGGAATAAAATCGGCATCGCTGATAAAAATTTCTTTCAACAATTGTCTTCCGTCTTTGCAGGCATTAGCGTAAAATTCAGGCAAGAGGTTATATAAAGAAGATTCGGCACGGTATGCGAGCATCACGATAATATTTTTGAGTTTTTTACTTTCCTGTTTAAGCATATTATATTGTTTATCAGGAGGAAGCTGATCGATAGAGATTCCGGCAGTTACATTTTTCCTGTCCTCAATAAGTTTGTTAATATCCTCTTCAAAATCGTTAATCTGTTCGAGAAGAGTTTTTTCATGAGTGATTATTTTTTGAAGTTTTTCTATAGATTCGGCGTTTTCCGGGTCAATCTTTTGATATAATTTAGCTTCCATTCGTCCTTTTTTTTCTCTTAACTTCTTTATTTTGTAAGATAATTGGACACAGGACGGATTGGGAATTCTGATTGTTTTGCTGTTAAGTTCCCGAGTTCCATATTCAATCATTTTATCGAAATCAAAATTGACAATCATGTATTTAAAGAAGTTTTCCTGCGACCATCGGGTAAACATCCTTATAGCGACTTCAGTTAAATTTAATTCGGGATTAGTGGTAATAATAGCGGTTTGATGTCCGTTGTTTGAGAGTTTTCTCACTTCCCTGAACCATCCGGCATCCTTAATATAGGTTCCGAGTTCGCAAAGTCGCATCGTGACATCCACATTATCTACCTTAACTACAGTTTCTTCAAATAAGGATTCATCCCAATTATCTTTAACATTTTTACGATAGGAAATGACCGCAATACGTTCCTCTTCCCAGAGTTTTTTAAACCATTTCGGTTCGTATGCTTCACGGTCAAAAACGATTGTAAATATTGGCTTTTGAGAGGTTTTATCTGCCTTTGCTTTAGTAACTTTCTTTATCTCAATTATGGCTTTTTCTATGGCTGCCTTCAATTTTTCGTTCAGTTCGCCGGTAATGACCATTAATGGTAAACCCTTACATGTGTTCACATAAAATTCCGTTGTGGCGGTTAGACACAATTTTTCCCTCGATACATAATGTTTGGGTAAATGGGCTAAAGAACCACTATACACTCGAACATGACCGTCTATGTAATAAAATGCTTCATCCATCTGCTCTGTCCATGTTTGAAATAATTGCTCATGTACCAGGTCGCATTTCGACTGCTCTGTGATTTGACGTATCTTGACGCGAAGATATTCAACTTGTGGGCTACGGTCTAATCCAAGAAGCTTACCAAATTCCCCGCAGGGATATTTTTTGAGTTGTTCAGGATTTTTTATCCTGCACAATGCCATAAAACACATCAACAGAATTATATGATGAAGTCCATAAAATCCGTTGGGCAACTGTCGAAAGGTTGTAAATATTTTATCCAATCCCTGACTGATTAAGGCCGGTAAGGCAAATAATACTCCGCCGAAACAAACACTCTCCTGTGCTTCAAAACGACTGGCTGCATAGACTTGTGTGCCGGTACACGCTAAACCCCGTTCCTCTTTCATCGTTGCGCCGATACCTATGACTGCATGTGCATCTATTTCACTGCGCTCGCTACGTGTTATTAATCTGACGTTATTACTGTTATTTTTCTCTTCATCCAATTGTTCTGTCTCTTCTGTGGAGGATAGGACAGGAAGAGATGGTAATTCCGGCTCTGGTTGGTCTGTCGGCTCTGAACTCTCTGTCGGCTCTGAACTCTCTGTCGGTTCTGAACTCTCTGTCGGTTCTGAACCCTCTGTCGGTTCTGAACCCTCTGTCGGTTCTGAACTCTCTGTGATTACTTTTTTTTTAACGTCCCTGTTTTTATTGCATAACGTATGCTACCTTCTGAGAGACCTTCTTCTTTTGCTATTGAATTTACACTCTGTTCTTTATTCAACTTTGATTGTATCCGTTCCAATACCGGAGGTAACAGTTTATAACTGTGCCCATGACGGTTGTCTAACCCGAAAAAGCCTGATTCGCCTTCTTCTTCCAGTTTCTTTTTCCATTTGCATACACTGCTGTTCGATACATGAAACGCTTCTACTATATCGCTGTTTTTACACAAGCCCTGCAATACTAAACTCGACGTTACATAGCGAAATTTTGTCATGTCTTCTTTGTGATGAGAATAAATCGGCATCCCACAATGTAGATAATATACATATTCTTCATGTTCATATACCGCGATGGTCGGGGTTAGATAATGGGAATCCGCTGGAAACAATGGTAATAACAATTGACTCATATAACATTTTTTGGACGCAAAGTTATTACTTTTTTGTTTGCGAACTAAACAATCTCATCTTGTTAAAAAGGGGGGGTAGTATTGGAGTTCTGACCTTGGTAATGACCATTCTACTCTCTTCCGATTTTTTACAAAAATGCAAAATTTGTTAAAAAATCGAACCCTTTTTTTCAGGGGGCAAAGATACGAGCGTCTTTGCTCGCGTTCAACGCCAATCGTGTCGCCTTAGCAGAGAAATAACCTCCGCTCGGACTAAACCAAGCCCCCATCGAGGCGCCGTACTTCGCCGCTTCAGCGGCGTGCGGTTGGAAACCCGTCGGGAACTGGGTCGGGTCGAA
>JAIRNV010000019.1 GCA_031257875.1 Dysgonamonadaceae bacterium | reverse complement strand
GCGAGTGCCTTAATAAAACTCAGTGCATTTTTCCTTATACCGACCTTAAACTTTTCTTCGATTCTGTCGCTTTCTAGTTTGCGATTCTGCGCCAATAGATAGATGCGAAAGGGGAGGGGTAGTATTGGAGTTCTGATATTTTTATATTTCCAAGACCTGTATCCGTAATTCATAAGTATGCATAAAGAATTATTTCGATATCCCCCTGCGTTTGCTTTCACTTTTTTTATACCGTTCCCGGGCGCTATTGATAGATGCGTCGTCAAACCGGACAGCGCCCACTTTTTGCGAAACGGCCATAATGGTTTGCGCCCTTTGCTTCAGGTATCGGGAAGGCTTTGCCGGATTGCGTTTCAGCGGATTGGGAAATGATGCCACGATGAGCGCCGCCTGGTATTGAGACAGGTTTCCGGCGCTTTTCCTAAAATATTGCCGGGCGGCGGCTTCCGCGCCATAAATGCCTTTCCCCATTTCAATGACGTTGAGATAGACCTCCATAATTCGCTCCTTGCTCCAAAAAGTTTCTATCAGGAAAGTAAAATAAACTTCCAACCCTTTGCGCAGCCATGATTTTCCCTGCCACAGAAAAACATTTTTAGCCGTTTGTTGGGAAATAGTGCTTGCGCCTCTGAAACGCCCCCGCTCACGTTCATCAATCGCTTTCCGTATCTCGCCGAAATCGAAACCGTCATGTCCCTGAAAATGATTGTCTTCGGCGGCTACGGCACAATTAATCAGATAGGGTGAAATGTCTTTGATTTTTACCCATTTATATTTGACCGGCGCACCGGCCGAAATTTTACGGCTCAGCATCAACGGGGTGAAAGGCGGATTTATTTGGCGGTAAAGCAACGAAATCAGTACCGACAGCAGGATGAGTGCCGCGACTGTGTAAAGCGCTGCCCGAAACAGTTTTCTTACCGGTTTTTTATGTGACATTTTATTTAAGTTACAAATACCCCCATGACCGCAGGAAAAATACAATAAAAAAGATAGTTACGCAGGAAAGCAAAGTAGTCAATACCACGATTTGCCCCGAAAGTTCCCCATCGTTCCCCATATTCTTAGCCATGATATAACTTGCAAGAGCCGTCGGCGTAGCAAACAGACCGACCAGCACGCTAAGTTCTACATCCCTGAAACCCATTTTGATACAGATAAATAAAATGACAACTGGAATGATTATCAAACGGCAGACTGTGGCGGCAATCACTTTGTACATATTGTTCCGCATACTCCGAAACCTAAATTCGCCGCCCATCACAAACAGGGCAAGCGGTGAGGCCGCCGCCGCCAACTGTCCAACCGGAAGTTCCACAGAATGGGGAAATTCCAGATGAACCGCCCCGCCCAATATTCCGAAAACACTTCCAAGAAGCAACGGATTGGTAACAATCTCCTTAAACAGTTTTTTGGCGTTGCGGCTGTTATCATCTGCCTCGGAATGAAGCGATAAAATGATTACGGCCGCCACATTGTAAAAAGGAATCATAATGCCCATCAGCATGGTAATCGGGGGCACGGCTTCGCTTCCGTACATGCCGGTTGCGACAGGAAGCCCGTAAATCAGGAAATTACTTCTGTAAATTCCCTGAATCATACTGCCGCGCTGTCCTTTCCTTTTAACAGTCAGCCGGATAATTATTGCGGAAATAAGAATTACGGCAGTTACGCCCGCTATGGAAGTATAAATCAGTTTAACGTTCGAGAAATCACCCTGGTAAGATAAACGGATTTCCTGAAAAATCATTAATGGCAACAGGAATTTGAAAACAAAACGGTTCAGTTGTGTCAAAAAAATGTCGGAAACAAAACGAAACTGCCGTATGAAATAACCGATTGCCATCAAAACAAAAAGCGGAGCGACTACGTTAAAGGAAAATATAAAATCCGTCATACGGTCAATGCCTTATAATCCAAAGTCTCCTCTACGATTGCTAAATTTTTTGCATTTGACAGGACGGCTTCCATATCGTGGGAAACCAGAACGATAGCCGTTTTTTGGTTGATTTCTTTCAGGATACGGTAAAAGTTTGTTTCAAAACGCTTGTCCACGTATGAATTGGGTTCGTCTAAAAGCAGCAGTTCGGGGTCGTTCACAATGGCTCTCGCCAGTAAAACCCTTTGCAGTTGTCCGCCCGAAAGTTCGCCGATAGCCTTTCGGGAAATATTTTCGATATCCATTTTCCGGACGGTTGCACTGACTTTTTCTTTTTTTTCGGATTTAGACATGTTTTTTGCAGCCATCAGTCCCGATTCGACGACTTCCGATGCCAGAACCGGAAATTTCCTGTCAATCAAATGGATTTGAGGCATATAACCTGTCCGTTTTTTTACTTCTTTATCGGGAAAAACGATTGTTCCGGAAACAGGTTTGAGTAGACCGAGAATACTTTTCACAAGCGTTGTTTTTCCGCCGCCGTTCGGCCCTGTGATTCCCAAAAAATCCCGTTCGTAAATTTTCAGGGAAACATCTTTCAATACGATGTTTTCATCATATCCGACAGTGATGTTTTGTATGTCAACCAATACCTTATTATTCATCGGCCAGGGCGTGGGCTATGCGTATCATTTCCTCATTCCAGCTGTAGGCCAAAGGATTGATGACGACTAATTTACAACCGGTTTCGCGGGCAATGGCTTCCGCGTTTTTCCGGTCAAACTCCTGTTGCACAAAAACAGTCCCGATTTGCAGGTTTTTCACCGTTTCGACCAAATCTTTCAACTGTTCGGGCGAAGGCTCTTTCCCGTCATTTTCAATGCAATACTGGACTAAACCGTAATCCCGCGCAAAATAGCTTAGCGCCGGATGATAAATGACAAATGCTTTTGGGGAAGATGTTTTCAGAATATCTGCAATTTTTTCATCCGTTTCTTTGATTTGAGCGGTCAATTGCCGGTAATTTTTCGTATAAACCGTTGCATGGCCGGGGTCGATTCTCAGTAAAGCCCTGTACATGTTTTTCACAATTGTCTGCGCTTCCCGCGGCGAACTCCAGATGTGCGGATCCGTTTTCCCGTGATGGCGCTTCCCGTGTGCATGAGCGCCGGTTTCTATCAACTCGACACCTTTACTGTTATCAAAAAACCTCACTTGCGGATGATTCGCTATAAGTTTGTTTATCCAAGCCTCCTCAAAACCGATATGCCCGATACAAAAATAAGCCTTTGAACGCGCCAGAGCGGTCATTTGGACAGGACTCGGATCGTAAGTTTCGGGGCTTGTTCCCGGAGGCACCATCGTTTCGACGGTAAAAAACGTGTCGGCCAATTGGGAAGCAAAATAGCGCTGCGGTTCAATAGTAACCGTTATACGGTTTTCCTGCTGATACGTTTTTATGCAGGAGAAAAAGGAAAAACAGCCGATAATAATCAGGAAAAATTTATTTTTCATGTTTGCCATATTTCAAAAAGACGGTGCAAAGATAGCATTAAATTAAAGGAGTTAAGCATTGCGAGGAAAAATACGGCGTTAACAAAGATAATCTGTAATCCATTTCCCGACTTCGGATGTTTTATACGCTTTCCCGCCTGCGGCAATGTCTTCCGTAACAATTTTTCCGGTCAAGGAAGCATCTGCGGCTTTGCGAATGGCTTCCGCTTCGGCCTGTAAATCAAAAGCATATTCAAACATCAATGCAACCGAAAGAATGGTCGCCAAAGGATTGGCAATATCTTTCCCCGCAGCCTGCGGATAAGAGCCGTGAATGGGTTCAAACACGGAAGTATGGATGCCGATGGAAGCCGACGGCAACATGCCCAGCGAGCCGGTAATTACGGAAGCCTCGTCGGTCAGAATATCACCGAACATGTTTTCGGTAACCATCACGTCGAAACGTTTCGGCCACTGGATGATTTGCATGGCGGCATTGTCCACAAACATATATTCGGTTTCCACTTCGGGATATTCTTTTTCCAGTTTTTGCGCTACCTGGCGCCAGAGACGCGAAGTACAAAGCACATTGGCCTTATCGACAACCGTCAGTTTTTTCCTGCGTTTAAGCGCGTAACCGTAGGCGAGACGGATGATTCGTTCGATTTCCGCTACCGTATAAACGCAAGTGTCGTATGCCGTTTCCCCATCCTCGCTCCGTCCCTGCGGACGACCAAAATAGATTCCGCCCGTCAATTCGCGGATACACATAAAATTGGCGCCTTCTACCAAGTCGGTTCGCAAAGGCGATTTGTGAATCAAAGACGGGAAAGTCGTTACCGGCCGAATATTGGCATATAAACCCAATTGTTTGCGCATGGCCAGCAAACCCTGTTCCGGACGCACTTTCGCCGAAGGGTTATTGTCGTATTCCGGCGAACCGATGGCGCCAAACAAAACGGCGTCTGCTTCCATACAAAGCGCATGCGTTTCGGGCGGATACGGATTGCCTGTTGTGTTAATGGCGGCTGCCCCGACCGGGGCTTCCCGATAAACCAGCTTATGTCCGAATTTTTTACAAACCGCTTTGGCTGTTTCCAAAGCCTGTGCAACAATTTCCGGGCCTATTCCGTCGCCCGGTAGAACGGCTATTTTTAATTCCATAATCCGTAATTCATTTATTAATTTTCAAATAATTCCCTCTGCACTCCCTTATATTTTAACTTTATCATTTCTTTGTTCCCCTGTTTGAAAAACTCAAATTCAGTACTGACGAAACATTCTTTAACTGCTTTATTTGTTTTCATTTTGAATTTTTCTTTGATTTCAGTAATGGAAATATATGATTTCGTTTTTAATTCTTTTAAAACATACTCTATTGGATTAGTTGATAATTTCAGTTGATTTTCAGTGCCTTCGTTGTAATTATTTATGAATTTAAATGATTTCTCCAGTGTTTCATTTCCTATCCCTTTTACCGTTAATAACCGGCTTAAACTTCGAATATTATCAACTTCCATAGCATTTTTTATTTTTTTGACTAAGTCTAATTTTATGCCTGTTTTTTCTTTCAAGTCTTCTTCGGAAATTTTATTCCACAACTCTTTAAACTTCAAAAATAAATCATCATGAGCCAGTGGAGTATATTGATAAATTTCAATTTTTATATTACACTTTGCAAGATATTTTTCCATTATATTCAGTGAAATATCTTCCGGAATCCCACCATTACTTGCCCCTAAAAGTGGAAATGCAATAGAAGTAATCCCCTTTTCATTATAAGTATCTACAAATTTTTGTAATCCTTTTTCCAAATAATCCGGTTTACTTTCGTATTTCCAATGATATTTTGTTGGAAAATTTAAAACCCATTTGTCGTTTAGATTTTCCGGTTTATATAACCAAAGTTGTCCAATTTTAAGTTTTTTCTTTTTACAAAGTTCAACATAGCGTTCATACATTGGAGGATAACGCAAACGACATTCGTATGCTATGCCAGCGCCCATCACGCCAACACAATTAATCGTATTTACGATTGTTTGACATTGTGTTGTAAAAATATTACCCTTAATTATTTCTACCATATCGTTGGAATTTTTAAAAATACAAAGATAAATTCATTTCTGACTGTATATGAGATAATTCTACAATTTTCCTCTCAATTGTCTGTTTTATGGAATAGTTATTGCAAAATATCTTTTTTATAGATTGAACTGAAACATCAGGATAAATAAGAATTTCAGAACATTTTTCTCTTTTTCCATCGGTAAAATCATTCCAATACTTATTGGCAAAAATGCAATCCCAGTTTAATTTATTTAAATCTTGCACATTGTTGTAGAAATTTGTCGGACTGCTTGCCGCATTCCCATCAGTAAATAGAGTATTATCATTATAAATCTGCATTTTATCAATTGCAAGGATAACAATTTCGTTTTGTGAAATTTTTCTTCTAAAAAGCATGGGATTTTTCGGATTAAAATAAAATGGGACATAATCATGTAAGCTACGCCTATAAATTGATTCTTGCTTTGACCGCCTGCTATTTACTTCATTATCTGCAATATCATTTTTCAACAAGTGATTTTGCCGAGCGTAATTGTGTGATTTCAAACCATTTTGTAAGATATTATCAAGATTATCAATGTGAGTTATATGATAAAGATACTTTATTCCAAACTGTTCTAATAATTCTTGTTTTTGCCTTTCGATTTGTGCTTTTTGCTCATCAATTTTTCTTTGGTGTTCCCTTACTTTTTGCAGCTGTATTAGTAATTCTTGTTGTTTTTGTTTTGCAATTTGTGCTTGTCGTTCGCTTTCCGGTTCTTGTTGCTTACGTTCTTTTTCTTTAGCGTTATTGCTTATAAACCAAATTGCGATTATCAAGCCTATAACTCCCATTATCGAAAGTGTAATGACAGGCGCTTCAATTAATCCCCATACTGTTCCAAGCATTATAAAAATTAAACTGCACCCTCCTGCGTTATTTTTCATTGCTTTTTTAAGAATTTCCCTTTATATTTTTTATTTTACATTTTTCTCGGAATCTCTAACCGGTTATTCCCTGTAAAATTTAATATATCTCGGTACGGATGGCGTATAGTTTTCGTCATCCCATAAGGCGCTGGTAATCATCAAGTCGGCGCTGTAGCGATTGCAGGCGATAGGTACATTGTGAATCCGGCACTGGCGGAGCAGCATCTGTATGTCGGCTTCATGAGGCTGCGGATTCAAATCGTCAATCAAAAATATGGCCAGATTAATTTCGTGCCGCACCACCATAGCCGCTATTTCGGCGTCGCCGCCCAAAGGACCGGAGTGCATGCAAACGATTTCGGCCTGAATGCCTTTTTCGTCAAACGCCTGTTTAATCAAACTCCCGGTCGTTCCGGTACAAACCATTTTGTGTTCCGACAGGGTAGTTGCATTGAAAACCGCCCATTCCACCATGTCGGCTTTGCGCTGATCGTGCGCTACAATTGCGATAGTCAATTTCTTTTTCATCATTTTTATATTAAATATTCAGCGTGCAAAAGTAATGATTATTTGTTACACGGGCAACAGGGTGAAGGGTGAAGGGTGAAATGCTGCACCACACGTCATTGCGAAGGCGAAGCCTGAAGCAATCCGGAATAAATTAAATAAAAATATTTACCTTTGCGAAAAATTTTAAAACCAAACCTGATATGGAAAAAAAATTAAACCTGCTAAACGACTGTCTGTTCATGAAATACATGGGCGAAAAGGGCGATGAAGAACAGTTGACCTCTTTTTTGAATGCCGTACTGCAAAAAACCGGCAAAGGCAATATCTCATCGGTAACG
>JAIRNV010000207.1 GCA_031257875.1 Dysgonamonadaceae bacterium | reverse complement strand
TACGACAAACCTTTGATCGAGACAATGGACTGGCCGGACATTAACGATGAATTCCGCAGGGCATTGAAAAGTTTTTACGGCGTACTCAAAAGCGCCGATTCCTGTCTGCGTTTCGTTTTTCTCACCGGTGTTACCAAATTTTCAAAAATCAGCATTTTCAGCGATTTGAACCAGTTACAGGACATCAGCATGGACAATCGCTTTTCCGGTATCTGCGGCATTACCGAAACGGAGTTAATCCGTGATTTCCAGCCGGAACTGCACGAACTGGCAAAAGAAACGGGAAAAACATACGAAGAAACGCTTGCCGAAATGAAAAAACGCTACGACGGCTACCGTTTTGCCAAGGCAAGTGAAGACATGTACAACCCGCACAGCCTGTTGAATACTTTTGTTAAACTGGACTTCGGAAACTACTGGTATCAAACCGGAACGCCTACCTTCCTGGTTAAAATGCTTAAAGATATAAATTTCGACATACGGAAAATAGGAGACGGTCAGGTTTCGGCAACTGCCGAATTTTTAACCGATTACCGCGTTGATAATAAAGACCCAATTCCGGTGCTTTACCAAAGCGGTTATCTGACCATTAAAAGCTATAATGAGCAATTGAACAAATATTACCTGGGATTCCCGAACGAAGAAGTAAAGTACGGTTTCCTGCGCAATTTACTGCCGGCCTACGCGCCCGCCGACTGCATCTTATTAAATGAATTTTATGCGGGCAATTTTATAGAAGATTTGTGGGCAGGCAATGTTGACGGTTTTATGAGCCGGATGCAGGCCATGTTTGCCTCCATTTCCTACGATTTGAGCGACCGGTCGGAACGGCATTACCAGTTGGTTTTCTATCTGCTGTTTACGTTGATGGGACAGTTTGTCCAGACAGAAGTAAAAAGCGCCAAAGGCCGCGCCGATGCAGTGGTAAAAACTTCGGATACAGTCTTTGTCTTCGAGTTCAAAATGGATACTAGCGGCACAGCGGAAAGTGCGCTAAAACAAATCAACGACAGGGCTTATTCGATTCCATATACCGCCGACGGACGCAAAATTGTAAAGGTAGGGGCGGAATTTAGCGCGGAAGAACGCATGTTGAGCCGGTGGGTCATAGAGGAAACATCATAGTTTATCACGTCAAACCTTGCCGCCCGCCCCCGCCCGCAACGCTTTCAAATTCATTTCAACCACATCCCCGCCTTTTCTGCCGAAAATACTCCGTATCCCGTTTTCCAGTTTGAAAAAATCAATCGGCAGATAGGGCGACGCCGCTCCCAACAGAATAACATTGCCCGAACGCAAGGCTCCCAAATCTTTGGCAATTTGTTCCACGTCGAGCATGACCGTGTGGGGCAGTTTGTTGTACTCCGCCATCACTTTTTCCCTGTCGGGATAATTGGGGATATTCTCAAAAGGCCTGGAACTGGCGACAATCCATCCGTCTTTTTTCAAATAAGGCAAGTAACGCAAAGCCTCCATCGGTTCGAGGGAAATGATAATGTCCGCACTTCCCGAAGGAATCAGGTCGGAAGCCACAGGCCGGTCGCTGATGCGGAGATGCGACTGTACATCGCCCCCGCGCTGGCTCATGCCGTGTACTTCAGACTGTTTCATATAAAGTCCGTCTTCCAGAGCCGCTTCGCCGATTACCGCCGCAATGGAAAGAATACCCTGCCCGCCTACTCCTGCTAATATAATGTCTGTTTTCATGTGTACATAATTTGTTTTTTTAAGGTCACATGGAACTCGCAACATGTTCATGCTCTTTGGTGCAAGTTTTGCATGCTCGTTTCATACGTTTATGATTTTTGCCGCACTTTCCGCGCATGTGTTTGAATACATTCCCGACAGGGAACAATGACGGAAACACCTTGATATTCAATTTCTTTTTGTATTAATGCTTTTATTTCCCCGTGATTTTTTTTCAGAGGGACAATGGCATGTAAATGGTCGGGATGAACGCCGATACCTTTGCAGATAGCATGAATCCTTCCTGTCGCCGCCGAATCCTGGCCGCCCGTCATGCCTGTCGTTTCGTTGTCGGAAATGATAATCAGCACATTCGCATTGGAATTGACGCAATCCAGCAAACCGGTCATGCCCGAATGGGTGAAAGTCGAATCGCCGATAACCGCAACAGAGGGGAAAATTCCGGCATCGGCCGCACCCCGCGCCATGGTGATGGATGCGCCCATGTCTATACAGGAGTCAATGGCCTGCCATGGCGGTAAAGCGCCCAAAGTATAACATCCGATATCGCTAAAAACCTTAGCGTCCCCGTATTCTTTAAGCGCCTCGTTCAAAGCGTCGTAAACGTCGCGGTGGCCGCAGCCGGCACAAAGGGCGGGCGGCCTTGCGGCAACGATTTCCGGGACACTGTACGGAGAAATTACTTCCATACCGAGGGCTTTCCGGACTTTGTCCGGAGTGAGTTCGCCATCGCGTTGCAGCGTCCCGTCCAAGCGTCCGTGAACTTTCAATCCGATTCCCAGATAGCCTTTTAACTGTTCTTCCACCACAGGGAAACCGTCTTCCAAAACCAGGATTTCATCGCAGGCTTCCGCCAGTTGCAGCAGTTGTTTTTTTGGTAACGGGTACTGGCTGATTTTCAGTACCGGATTTTCAAACCCGTTGGGAAAATTCTCTTGCAGGTAGTTGAAGGCGAGGCCGCAGGCTACGATACCGAGTAGCCCCCCTTCGGGGGGGCTTGGGCTTATGCTCAGGCAATTATACTTCGACCGTTCCGAAGCCTCCAGAAACGCGCTTTGTGCTTCAAGCAGCCGCTTAAAACGGTTTCGCGCATTAGCGGGCAGCAAAATGTATTTCGACTTTGTTTCTTTTTCCAGCCGGACGGGATTTTGCGGTTTCCTGTCCCGCGTGACAATACCTGCGCGGGAATGTGCCATGCGAGTCGTTATCCTGAGCAGAACCGGATAACCTAATTTCTCCGATAAATCATAACCCTCGTAAACCATGTCGTAGGCTTCCTGCTGGTTAGACGGCTCGAATACCGGAATCATGGCAAAATTCCCATATACCCGGTTATCCTGTTCATTTTGGGAAGAATGCATGGAAGGGTCGTCAGCCGTAACAATAATCATTCCCCCGTTGATTCCCGACATGGCAATATTCATGAAAGCATCGGCAGCCACATTCAGTCCCACATGTTTCATACACGAAAGCGTCCGTTTGCCGGCATACGACATGCCCAAAGCCGTTTCCAGGGCTGTCTTTTCATTGCTGCACCACACGGCGTGTAAAAACGGAATATGCTCCTTTTTCACAGCGTTTTGAATATATTCGGTGATTTCCGTTGAAGGGGTTCCGGGATAGGAGTAAACACCTGACAGACCGGCGTCAATAGCGGCTTGCGCAATGGCTTCGTCGCCTAAAAAAAGTTGTTTGTTCATTATCTTTTAATGTGATATATTACGGATGTAAATATTTCTACCGGAAAATTATGTTGCAAAGATACTGCAAAATATAAGAATCTCCTTCCTTCTTTTTTTCTTTTCATCAATAATTTGTCCCGAAACAATAAACTGTCCGTGACATATAATGCAATAAAATGACGTAAAAGTCGTTTTGTAATCTGTAAATCAATTTATTAAACGAAATATCAGTCAAACCGTTTCGCAGCATTTATTTTGCAGAAAACAAATTCACAGTTAAAATGAAACAAACACTTGCGGTTCTTATTTTTATGACGGGAATGATTTCCGGAGTTTATGCACAGGAAACGGATACGGCAGGAATAAAAAATCAGGTGATATTCCGGCTGAATAAAATTTCCGACAGGCCTGATGTTTTCAATGCGCCTTATTCAAATTTCATTATCCCTGCCGTAATGGTATCCTATGGACTTGTGGCAAGGAGGAGTAAGTCTTTACAGAAACGGGATCACAGTATCAATCACGAAATAAGCGAGCATTTAAAAGTGACAATTCCCATTGATGATTATTCCCAGTATATTCCGGCGGTTGCCGTTTACGGTATGGAATTAACGGGTATGGAAGCGAAACACAATTTCAGGGACAGGACGGTTATAATGGCAACATCCGGCATTATCATGGGAGCGACGGTACTGACCGTGAAAAGCGCTACCCGTATAAAACGTCCCGACGGCTCAAACAACCGGTCGTTTCCTTCCGGGCATACGGCTATGGCTTTTGCAGGGGCGCATATCCTGTTCAAAGAATACAAAGATACTTCGCCATGGGCATGTATAACCGGATATGCCGTTGCGGCGGGAACGGGAACCTTTCGGGTTTTGAATAAAAAGCACTGGGTAAGCGATGTCGTTACAGGGGCAGCTATCGGTATCCTGAGCGCAGAGATGGGATACCTGTTACTTCCGGTTTTTCATAACATATTCGGGATAAAAAATAAAAATAACAGTCCGGCTGTCGCTCCTGCAATCGGTGCAGATACCTATGGAATAGGATTAACGTATACATTTTGAACGACATGAAAACGAAGCCGGAAAAATTCTCATGGAAAAAAAGATTGCAGAGCTTTCAATATGCTTTCAACGGATTAAAAATGCTGATTCGGGAAGAACACAGTGCCCGGATACATATTGTTATTGCGGTATGCGTACTGGCTGCAGGACTGGTTTTTAAGATTTCCGGCAGTGAATGGATTGCTGTTGCATTGAGCATCGGAATGGTAATTGCATTGGAAACGGTTAATTCCGCTATCGAAAATCTGGCTGATTTCGTTTCGCCGGAGAAACATGCCAAGATTAAGAAAATTAAGGATTTGTCGGCAGGAGCGGTGTTGCTTGGGGCTATGGCTGCCGTCGCTGTCGGGCTAATCGTGTTTTTGCCTGAAATTTTTTGATGACGTACCTGCCGTTTGCGTATCTGTTTTCACTGTGCAGGAGTGCAGGAGTGCAAAACTGCCATACATGCCATCATAATAACATGTAACAATCAACTCCGTGTTGTAAAAATTATTAAACACAGGGTTTCACGGAGGGACACAGAGGAAAAACTTAAAACTGCAATATCCTGTTTATTTCGCATTACTTAGTATTTAAAAATATCAAATAATTCATAGGGGTATAGAAACAGTTGTTTTTTTTCTTCCGAATACGACTGTGCGGGCAGGGCAAACGCATCTTAATTCGTTAGGATTTTCAATAAATAATTATTCATGTTACGCAAACATAAACAAATGAACGGTACTTATTCCGGATTGCTTCACTGCTTCGCAGTTCGCCGGT
>JAIRNV010000186.1 GCA_031257875.1 Dysgonamonadaceae bacterium | reverse complement strand
CAAATAACCGCTGCTACCGTTATAAAAATTATGTCCTCCATCAAATGTTCTCTGGTCCTGTCCACGCGGGGATCGGTCAATTCTCTAAAATAACTGAATAGTGTTTGCATTCCTTTTTTTAGTATAATAATGGAACAGGATATCCTTTAGTATTTAAAATATGTTAAAATAAGATGCGTTTGCCCTGGTTTCACGAGGTGCATTTTCAGGTTTGTATTATTTGAAAATAATATATATTTTTGCCGACGAAATATATAATCGTGAAAAAAACTTAAAAAGCAAGAAGTAACAGATGTTTTTTTGTTTGATTATTTCTAAATTTTATATGGCACTAATCAAATCAGTAAGGGGTTTTACCCCGAAAATAGCCGAAAACGTTTATTTGGCTGATAACGCAACGATTATCGGGGATGTAGTAATCGGCAAAGATTCGAGTATCTGGTTCAACACGGTCTTGCGGGGCGATGTCAATTCGATTCGTATCGGGGAACGGGTGAATATTCAGGACGGAACCGTTGTGCATACGCTGTATGAAAAATCGGTTGCCGAAATCGGGGACGATGTAAGTATCGGACACAATGTGACGATTCACGGCGCTACGATAGAAGACGGCGCTTTGATAGGCATGAATGCAGTGGTTTTGGATCATGCGGTAATCGGCAGGGGCGCTTTGGTTGCCGCCGGTTCGGTTGTCCTGAGCGGCACGAAAGTGGACGCGGGTTGCATCTACGGTGGCGCTCCTGCCAAATTTATCAAAAAGTTAGACCCCGAACAGTCTGAGGAAATCAACCGGAAAATTGCCCGGAATTATCTAATGTATGCCGGCTGGTATAAGGAATGATTCTTTTTTAACGGAGCCGCAGCACATCGCCTTCGGTCGGCACGTAGTCGGAGTTTTTTTTGTTCATTTTGTATAAATTCTTTAACCGGATTCCGTAGCGTTGGGAAATCCGGTGCATCGAATCGCCGATTTTGACTGTATATTTGTCATAAGGGACGTCTGCTTTCTTTTTCTTCTTTTCCAAATAAACAATATCGCCTTTCTTGAGCGGGAAATTTTTGGGCGCATCGTTGTATTTCAGTAAATGCTTAACTTTGAAATCCATATCGTAAGCAATTTTATCAAAACTGTCGTTTGCTTCGGCTTCTACATAGAGCAGGCCGTGAGTGATGTAAGCCGGCCGCATCCGGCGCGGTTCACCGGAAGTTTTTTTGTTTTTATTCTTTTTGGAATCGCAGGCATACAACCGGTAGTCTTCGATATATTTAATCAGTTTATTGGCATAGGCTTTGTCGGTTGCATAGCCGCATTTTTGCAGGCCGCGCGCCCAGGCCTCGTAATTCGTCAGGTTATAAGAAAACAGTACGGCATAACGGGAATGATTATATAAAAAACGGGAATGATCTTCATAAGAATCTTCTACCTTTTTATATTTGCGGAAACAGTCATTGGGATTATCATCGCGCCGGTAAATCCGTTCACCTTTCCAGTCGGAGTGGCATTTAATACCGAAATGATTATTTGAACTGACGGCCAGCTCGCTCAGTCCGGCTCCCGATTCCAGTAAAGCCTGCGCCAGAGTAATACTTGCCGGGATTTTGTATTTCCCCATGTGTTCGATAGCTATTTTTTTGTATTTCTCAATGTAATTGAGATGCGATTTGATCTGTTTTTGGGCTTGAGCGCCGAGTCCCATGCATAATAAGAAAAGCAGGACGAAAGTTTTGTGCGGATTTGTTTTCATTGTTAAAAAAAATAGAATTATATTTGTGAAAAGTAAACGAGTAAACGGGTTGTCAACTTGTTTACTCGTCAATTCGTCAACTCGTTTACTTGTCAACTCGTTTACTCGTTTACTTTTCAAAAATAACATCAATTATGGTAAACTATTTAAAAATTACGGCAAAGATACGCATTTGTAATTATGAAGACCTGCTCTCCGAAGAAAAAAATATGGTTGACAAAGCCAAAGAGGCGGCTTTTCGCGCCTATGCGCCCTATTCCGGATTTAAGGTAGGGGCGGCGGCGCTTATGGAAAACGGGGAAATCGTAACCGGAAACAATCAGGAAAATGTAGCTTTTCCTTCGGGCTTGTGCGCCGAGCGGACAACGCTTTTTTACGCTCATTCCCGGTATCCCGACCGGGCTGTCCTGGCTTTGGCAATTGCTGCTCATACGGAAGGCGATTTTCTCGACCGTCCGGTTTCTCCCTGCGGCGCCTGCCGGCAAGTGATGCTGGAAACGGAAATGCGCTTTCATTGTCCGGTGAAGGTTATTTTATACGGTAAAAAAGAAATTTACATTGTCGGCAGCATTAAAGATTTGTTGCCGCTGGCTTTTGATTCGGTAGAAAGCAAAATACTTCCCTGTACTTTTGAATAATCCATGTGTACTTTAATAACTCATGTTACGCAAACCCAAACAAATGAACCGTACCCCGCCGGTGCGGATCTGTGCCTCGCGCCGACTGCCGGCAAGTGTATTACAGACGTTTGCGTAGCAGTACGAAAGTCTCCCTGCATTCTATCCCTTTATGTGCAATCCGGAATTTAATATTACCTTTGCAGACACTTAAAAAGAAATAAATTAATGACTGAAAGTTCTTTGTTAGAAAAGTTAGACGCCCTGGTGATTCGTTTTGAAGAAATTGCAACCTTAATTACCGACCCAGGCGTGATTTCAGACCGGAAACGTTTTGTTAAATTAAACAGGGAATACCGCGATTTGGAAAAAATCATTACCGCCCGCAATGAGTACGAAAATCTGCTTACCGGAATTAAAGAAGCCAAAACGATTCTTGAAAAAGAGTCGGATTCCGAACTGCGCGAAATGGCCAAAGAAGAATTGGACATCAACACCGGACGTTTACCCCAACTGGAAGAAGAAATAAAACTCCTCTTGATTCCTGCCGATCCGCAGGACGGTAAAAATGCCATTGTGGAAATCCGCGGCGGAACCGGCGGCGACGAGGCGGCGATTTTTGCCGGCGATTTGTTCAAAATGTATTCCCGGTATATCGAATCCAAAGCCTGGCGGGTGGAAGTAACAAGTTTCAGCGAAGGAACTATCGGCGGTTACAAGGAAATAATTTTTACCGTAACGGGTGAAAATGTTTACGGTACAATGAAATACGAGTCCGGCGTACATCGGGTACAGCGTGTTCCCGTAACCGAAACGCAGGGGCGGGTGCATACTTCGGCGGCTACGGTTGCCGTACTTCCCGAAGCCGAAGAGGTGGATGTGGAAATCAATCCCGCCGACCTGGAATATCAAACGGCGCGGTCGAGCGGCGCCGGCGGGCAGAACGTCAATAAGGTGGAAACCAAAGTGCAGCTCACGCATAAGCCTACGGGAATGACGGTACAGTGCCAGGTAACCCGCTCACAGATGGAAAACCGGGAAATGGCGCTGCAAATGCTGCGCAGCAAACTGTATGACATTGAATTGCAAAAGCATAACGACGCTATATCCCGACAGCGGCGGACAATGGTTTCGACCGGAGACCGTTCTGCAAAGATACGTACCTACAATTATCCGCAGGGACGCATTACCGACCACCGGATTAATTATACGGTTTACAATCTTGCCGATTTTATGAACGGGAATATTCAGGGGGTGATTGACCGGTTGATCGTGGCGGAGAATGCGGAACGGTTGAAGGAAAGTGAATTATAGAAATAAATATTTTATTTGTAAACAATTAAATTAACAATATATGCAAATGGAATTAAAAATAAAGAATGATTCCGTATTATTGACACCTGTAAAAGACAGTAAGAAAGAAAAATATTATCGCTTGATTGACGGTTCCGGTTGTTGCCGGATGGAAATAGAAATGGATAACAGGGAATTTAACATTATCAGTAAAGACGAAACAATATTAAATACGCAGGAAGAATTAAACGCCAAACTGGATCAATTAATATTGGATATTATTGAATCGGAACAATCCGGAACGGAAAATACGGAAAATAACAATGAGATGGAAACAAATCCATACAATCCGGATGACATTAAAGTTTCTTCCAGTCAATTTAGTATTAAGCTGATAAAAGATATGATAGATAGCGGAGATCTTGTATTGAATCCGGATTTTCAACGGCATCTTGTGTGGGACAACCTCCGGCGTTCCCGTCTGATAGAATCCGTTTTATTGCGGATTCCACTTCCCATGTTTTATTTTTCCGAAGATAAAGACGGAAAACTTACAGTTATTGATGGCTTACAGCGTTTAACAACTGTCAGTGATTTTATGAACAATAAATTTCCCCTGAAAGATTTGGAATATTTGCAAGACAGTTGCGAAGGTAAATATTATAAAACACTGGAACCGAAATATACCCGCTGGTTTAACCTTACTCAAATTTCCGGAAACGTGATAGATCCTTCCTCCCCGTATAAAGTAAAATATGATATATTCAGACGGATTAATACGGGTGGAAAACCTCTGAATAATCAGGAAATACGAAATTGTCTGGCAGGAAAAGCGCTTCGGGAAACGCTTCAGGAGATGGTTTCTTTGGAAGAGTTTAAAAAATCTACCGATTACAGTATCAAGCCTGCACGCATGGATGACGAAGAAGTTGCTCTGCGATTTATTTTGTTTCGTGATTTGTTGACTGAAGATAAAAAAATAGAAAATTATAGTGGCTATATAGATCCGTCGCTTGATGAGTTAACGGAAAAATTACAGAAATCAACAAAAGATGATTTGACGCATTATATTACCGAATTTTCCACAGCAATGAAAAATGCCGGTTATCTCTTCGGAAACAGACATGCATTTCGAAAAATACGATTAAAAGATATTAATCCGGATGCGCAGAAACAACTAATCAACAAAGCGTTATTTGTGAGCTGGTCTGTTCTGCTGGCTGATTATAAAACGGAAAGAACGATGGAATTAAACAAAGAAAAAACTTTACTGGAGCCTTTAGCAAAGGCAATAGAAAGTGACAGTAAGCTTTTAGATTATCTTTCTTATGGAACCAACGGGAAAGCCAATATGCAATACGCATTCTTTTGTGTAAACAGAATAATACGGGAATATTTAAATTATTGACTGTATGGAAAAACTGATTATCAAAAATTTTAAATGTTTTCGGGACATAGAAATTCCCGTCAATCACTTGACCGTTTTTGCCGGAGCCAATGGAAACGGAAAAAGCACGGCTATACAGGCATTGTTATATTTGAGACGTACAATAGAACATTGTGCCAAATGGAATGATAAAATCTATACTTATCAACAATCCAACGGTTTGAATGTAGAATTAAACGGCGCTTATTGTCTTGCCTTAGGCAATAGCAACCAGGTGTTGACAATAGATTCTAAAAACGACTTTATTCTGCTTGGCTTATGCGAAAACGATAAAAAGTTTCATGTAAAATATCAGATACAAAATGATGAACTTTTTTTAACACCCTCTGAAGTTCAAAATCAACGGAATGAAGAATCCAGCCTGTTTGCTCGGGAATTTTATTATTTGAACGCAGAACGTATCGGGCCGCGAATAAAACAAAGTATACAATTTTATGATTTTCCCAATACCGGTTTTCAAGGCGAACGAACAGCCCAGTTACTTGGATATACGGATTTTAACTACTCTTTCAAAGTAGAAAACAAAAGAAAATTCGAGGAAGAAAACAGTCCCCGATTGCTACAGCAAGTAAATGCATGGCTAAGTTATTTAATGCCCGAAGTGACGGTTTCTGCTTCCTACGACATAAATACACTGTCGGCACAAATACGGGTTAATAACCGTTTTACAAAAAATAATCCGGTTATTGCTCCCAATATGGGATTTGGTATCAGTTACGTGCTGCCCATCCTTGTTACCGGTTTAATTGCCAGAGAAGGTTGTTTTATGATTGTAGAAAATCCGGAAGCGCATTTACATCCGTCGGCACAATCCAAGATTGGGCGCTTCCTTGCGATGGTTGCAAATGCAGGAGTAAAAGTAATTGTCGAAACACACAGCGATCATGTTATAAACGGAATACAAATAACTTCCGCTAAACGGAAAATCAATCCGGAAACTGTGACTGTAAATTTTTTCAACCAAACAGAAAAATCAAATCAGCCCGAACTGGAGAGCATCTCCATAAGTTCAAAAGGTGAATTATCTTTATGGCCAAGAGGATTTTTCGACCAAACCCAAATTGATTTTGCCGAACTTTTTAAACTCAGAAAAGACTGTACTTCAAGTCATCCAACAATCATATCGTCGCACGACCATGCAACAAGACCCCGTATTAAATATACGGAGTTAGCTGATAGTGTGAGCGTGGTTCGAACCACGCACGGGTACAAAAATCAACAAAATTCAAAATAAAAAGATGAATAATTTCTTTTTGTTAAATGACGCTGTAAATTTAAGTGATTATAATCAATTCAAAGAAGGAATGCTTGAATTAAATACAATAGAAAGAGATAGTAATGATGTTTTCCTTAAACACGAATCCATCTGGAATCTGGATGTAATTAACCGGTTATATAATACTTTCGAGCAGGAAGAACAGGTTATTTCCATCTTTATCGAACAACTGAATTCTATAGATAACAATGTGTCTACTTCCGAAGAATTGGATGATTTGTATCCGGATGAATTAAATGCTTTTTTAGGTATTACCTTTTATAATACGTCAATTAAACCGGAAAAACAGGTAATAAATACAACCGGTTTTCTTCATACAAAATACTGTTATTATTCCAGCTTTCAATGCAATGGAGATACGGACAAAATGAAAAACTGTTTGGAGCAACTGTATCGAAATTATAATTTTTCCGCTAAAGCGATAGCTGATATCACATATTGGAATCAAATGAAATTTCAATTATCTTTGAAAATACATGAACTGTTAGTTGATATTAAAGATCATCCGTTTCAAGGTGGAATAGGGAAAACAGAAGTCTTGAAAAACAGCAATGAAGCATCAAAAAGAATAACCGAAGAACATCGGCTTACGTATTATTTGGAAAACAATATTATTCATGTTCTTTCCTGTAAAGGACATTACGGGAAATAGACTATCATAAAAGGTAAAAATCAATGACAAAGCAACAATTATTTGAAAATATTAAAAAGAAGCAATCCTTCCTCTGCATAGGATTAGACACCGATATTCAAAAAATCCCGCCGCATCTGTTGCAGAAAGAAGATCCGGTTTTTGCTTTCAATAAAGCCGTTATCGACGCGACTGCCGACTGCTGCGTGGCTTACAAACCCAATTCGGCATTTTACGAAAGCCTGGGTTATAAAGGCCAGCTGTCTCTCGAAAAGACCGTGAACTACATCAATCAAAATTATCCCGATCAATTTGTTATTGCCGACGCCAAACGGGGCGATATCGGGAATACTTCGGAAATGTACGCCCGCGCCGTTTTCGATCATTCCGGGTTCGACGCGGTGACGGTTGCGCCCTACATGGGGGAAGACAGCGTGAAACCTTTTCTCATCTATCCCGGTAAATGGGTGATTTTGCTGGCTTTGACTTCCAATAAAGGTTCCCGTGATTTTCAATTAACGGCGGACGCCGGTGGGGAAAGGCTGTTTGAAAAAGTCCTGCGGAAATCGCAGGAGTGGGCTTCCGATGAACAGATGATGTATGTGGCAGGCGCTACGCAGGGGAGGCTGTTTGCGGATATACGGAAGATTGTACCCGATCATTTCCTGCTGGTACCGGGAATCGGGGCGCAAGGCGGGAGTCTGGAAGAAGTGGTAAAATACGGGATGAACGCACAATGTGGCTTGCTGGTCAATTCTTCGCGGCAGATTCTTTATGCGGACAATACGGAGCGTTTTGCGGAGGCGGCGCGGCGGGAAGCGCAGCGGATTCGGGAGGAAATGGCGGGGTATTTGTGATATGGAAAAATATTTCAAATCAAAGGAAACACATGAAAATGGGTGCATTTCAAGGAAGCAGTTTTAAGTTCTCATAGTATGGATTAATTGGTTTTCTGTTTGCGATGCCGGCTTTCCTGTAATCTTCATTTAAGTGGTCCCACTTGGGCTTGAACCAAGGACTCCCTGATTATGAGTCAGGTGCTCTGACCAACTGAGCTATGGGACCTGCTTTCTCAAAAGCGTTGCAAAATTACTACATTTTTTGAATATTACAAACAAAAATGATTAATTCCAGTAATTCAGGGAAAAATAAGATTCATTGATTCTCATCCCGAGCATAAGCGCAAGTGCAAAAGCAAATGCATCCGCTTAATTAGTAAGCAGAAAAGTCAGCAGTAATATAAAAGGGGAAAAAAGTATCTGTTTCGTATTTCGACATCCCGAAAGCCTTTTCCATGTGCCAAAGATTTTTGTAATTATCTGTTACACACCCGTTTGTTATTTTAGAATTAGTAAGATAACCTTTCAGTCCATCCCATACTGCATCATCAATAAATTTTTGATTGTCAATACTTACATTTATCTCGCCTCGAGTTTGAGATATTTATTATAACCGCGATTATTGATATTTTCTTTCGTTAACTTACCTGAGGACACATAGTGGCACAGCCCACAGTTTTGACTGCTTTTTACTTGCCATTTTGCCTGCTAACGATCTGAATACTAACACTTCCAGATCTGTTTTTGACTTCTCTTGTAAACATGTTAAAAATTTTGCAACACCCATTTTGGCTGCAAATTAATATATTTTCGCTGATTATCAATGATTTAACAGGGTGTTGCAAATAAAAGTGCGGAAAACAGGAGTTGAGTCTGGTCTGAACAGCATCGGCGACAGCTTTAGTTGCGGCAACAGCTTCTTCTTCAGTAGTGGTGTATTTAGCAACGAGTTCGACTGTAGCGGAGAGGGTGGCTCCACTGGACGTGGTGGAGGGGGAGGATGTGACAGTGACACTACTGACTAAACTATCGGTGAAGGCCTTGACGGCGATGCCATAGGTGCCGGCAGTGTCAATATCAATTTTTGATGTGCTATTTGTGAGGGCGGCGCCAATACGGCCGATGCTGTCGGTGGAAATTGTGATGCCGGCAGCGCCCTTATAAATTTTAGCCTTTCCCGGTTCTTCCCCGCCTGCATCATCCAGTTAAAAAGCAAGACTGAAGGCGACGGTATCAATGTCAGGATATTTGTTATAGGTGACATTGAGTTTTTTTGAGAGTGGCTAACCCAAAACTTTCTACAACTGTAGCATCAAGAGAATATTGATAAGAACTGCCTGGAGAAGATGGATTTGCAAACTTAACAAAACCCGGTAGTGTCTTAAATTATCAGGATGAATTATTTCCATATGTTCCGGTTTTGTAATAATACTTCTCAATGTACATCCCAATCACATTATCGTGTATCTGTTCATTGTGGTATTTGCTTA
>JAIRNV010000134.1 GCA_031257875.1 Dysgonamonadaceae bacterium | reverse complement strand
CCGTACTGAACGCCGAACAGAAACGGCAGGAAGTCCGCTTTTTAATTGCAGGCAATTATTTGGAATTACGCAAGTTGAAAAATCAGTTGCAGGTATTTGAAAGTAATATCGCACAGACGCAAAAGGTTTTGGAAAACATGCGTGTGCGGGTCGATGAGGGCGCTGCCTTGCAAAACGACATTACGCGCTACGAATTGCAACTGCAAAACCTGAATTACTCCAAAATTCAACTGCAAAATTCAATGTCGCTGCTGAATAATCAACTTACAACGGCGTCAGGATTACCCTCGACGGTTGTAATTTTACCCGACACAACCGTAAGGGTTCAACATATGGAACTCTTACAAAACCCAGCCTCTACGGCATTGGCGGTACAAATGGCGGAAAAATCCGGAAAAATCGCCACCCATTCCGAGAAAATATCCCGTGCGGAACGCTTGCCGCAAATTGCCCTGTTTGCAGGCGATTATTTCAACAGTCCTGTTACGAGTTGCAGAAAGGCATTTATTTTTCCAAAACATACAGCCGCCACATTAACGAGGCAAACAAATTGCTTGAAGAATTAAATTCCTCCATTTATATCATCAGTGGATTGTTGATTTAGAAAATAAATTAATAACAACCACGCCGATAATAATCAGGGCAATTCCCACTATGGCAGGAAAATCAAGATGTTGTCCGTACACAAAATAACTTATCACTGAAATTAGTACAATTCCTACCGCCGACCATATTGCATAGGCAATACCGACAGGAATACCTTTCAAGGCAAATGACAGCAAATAAAAAGAAAACGCCATTCCTGTTATAAAAATAGCCGTAGGAATGAGTTTCGTGAACTGTTCTGTTTTCTTCAAAAATGTTGTAGCGACAGTTTCACATAAAATAGCGCCAAGCAAAAACAAATAACTATTCATACAGTTGTTCGCCAGTTTTTAGTAACTCCATTTTGTACATTTCAATAAAATCATTTAAGTCTGATTTGATTTTTGTTTCAGTTGCCGAGTCTTCCACTTTTAGTTCATCAACAATGCCAAATTCAAACTCATCACTACCGAATGTATTCCAGTCACGTTGTAAATCTTTGTTTCGATGTAATCCACATTGTAATTGAAATCTGTCCGAGTTATACGCTCTCTCCAAATCAGTACTTGTACTTAAATATTTTCTGTTGGTCTTTCGATTTTTTATTTGGAATATGCCTATCCTAAATTTCATTTGTTTGTAGGCATTTTTAATTTCTTTTTTTGTTGTTGCTCTTGCCATTTTCAATTCCTCCTGTGATTTTTATCAAACATGTGTTATATTCAATTATTTTTTTTGGGTACAAAAGTAGCAAAAAATAATCACCGCCCGAATAAAAAAGGTTTGAGTCTAAAATTTTTATTATCTTTCCCGTGAAGATGGCAGCCCGTCAGGACATCCCCGGCGCAAAGGCTATCTACGAAGATTTGAAAAAGCGTTTTCCCGGCGGCAGGCGTAAAAGCTCCGGCGAGGGCGACGCGGAAACCGAAACTGACGCCTGACGTTGTGTGTTTGATGTTCAAAGAGTCGTTTTTGATGTGTCGAGCATCGAAATCGGCTCTTTTAGCATCGAATTAGTACTTCGGAAGTACTAATTTGAACCTCGGAAGTACTAAATCGAGCCTCAGAAGTACTAATTGGGGTGGTGATGTAAAAAGGGTAATGTCATAGATTATCGGACATATTATGACTGCCTAGAAGCAGATGAACTTTGGACTTATGTGGGGAAAAAAAGCAATAAGGTATGGCTCATCCATGCGGGAAATAACTGCCGGTTGAGACACCGTATCCGCAGGGCATTCCGTAAAACCTGCTGTTTTTCAAAGAAACTGTTCAATCATTTTAAAGCTTTCAATCCCGCTTTTTTTTACATCAATTTTGGATTTGTTTGAATCAGCATACTTTGGAGAACACCACCTAAATTTATTTTGTTTTTAAAAAGAATATAAGTACTTTTGTCCGTTTAATTTTGAAGCCCTAATAATAAAAAGGAATATCATATGAATGATTTTAGAAAATATGCAGTTAAGCATTTGGGAATAAGTTCCAATGCCTTAGGCAAGTACGCTTCCATAACCGACAATTATATTTCTCCGACTATCATTGAAGAAAGACAATTGAACGTGGCCCAAATGGATGTTTTTTCTCGATTAATGATGGATCGCATCATCTTCCTGGGAACACAGGTAGATGACTACGCGGCTAACGTAATTCAGGCGCAGTTGTTGTATCTTGACTCGGCCGATCCGGGAAAAGACATTTTCATCTATATCAATTCCCCCGGCGGTTCTGTTCATGCGGGATACGGGATTTACGACACCATGCAATACATCAGTAGCGATGTGAATACCATTTGCACGGGAATGGCGGCTTCTATGGCTGCTGTCCTGCTGGTTGCCGGAACGAAAGGGAAACGCACGGCTTTGAAACATTCCAGGGTGATGATTCACCAACCGCTGGGCGGTGTCCAAGGCCAGGCTTCGGACATCGAAATCACGGCACGCGAAATCCTGAAAATCAAACAGGAAATCTACACAATCATTGCCGACCATTCGGGACAAGCTTACGAAAAAGTGCTGTCCGACGGCGACCGCGACTTCTGGATGACTGCTGAAGAAGCCAAAACGTATGGCATGGTTGACGAGGTATTAACAAAAAAACAAATCGGTTAAATTATTTTTGTGGCAAAATTTAAACAGCATTGCAGCTTTTGTGGAAAGCCTGAAAACGAAATAAAATTACTCCTTACGGGGATCAGTGGTTATATTTGTAACGAATGTATCGAACGGGCGCACGAAATGGTGAAAGAAGAAATTTCTAAAAAACAGGATGGTTTTTCGATAAAAAATGACGAACTGCCCCGTCCCAAACATATCAAGGAATTTTTGGATCAATACGTTATCGGACAGGACGATGCGAAGCGTTACCTGTCCGTTTCGGTGTACAACCATTATAAACGGCTCATGCACAAGCCGAAAAAAGATGACGTCGAAATAGAAAAGTCAAACATTATTATGGTAGGCCCGACAGGAACGGGAAAAACGCTTTTGGCAAAAACAATCGCCCGAATATTGAAAGTCCCGTTTGCGATTGTTGATGCAACGGTATTGACCGAAGCCGGTTATGTAGGCGAAGACATTGAAAGTATCCTGACTCGCTTGCTGCAAGTTGCGGATTACAACGTGAATGTTGCCGAAAGGGGAATCGTGTTTATTGATGAAATCGACAAAATTGCCCGCAAAAGCGATAATCCGTCCATCACCCGCGACGTGAGCGGCGAAGGCGTACAACAGGGACTTCTGAAATTGCTGGAAGGTTCGGTAGTCAATGTGCCGCCCCAAGGCGGACGTAAGCACCCCGAACAAAAAATGATTCCAGTGGATACAAAGAACATTTTATTCATCTGCGGCGGCGCTTTTGACGGTATTGAGAAAAAAATCGCGCAACGCCTGAATACGCAGGTTGTCGGTTACACCGCTATCCAAAAGGCTGCACATATTGACCGTAACAATCTGCTGCAATACATATCTCCGCAAGATTTGAAATCTTTCGGTCTGATTCCCGAAATTATCGGTCGTTTGCCCATTCTGACATATTTGAATCCTCTGGACAAAACAACGCTCCGCAATATTCTTACCGAGCCTAAGAACTCGATAATCAAGCAATACCGGAAACTATTCGAATTAGACAGAATCAAATTGACTTTCGATGAAGGTGCGCTGAATTACATTGTCGATAAAGCCATCGAATTTAAGCTGGGCGCACGAGGACTGCGTTCGATTACCGAAGATATTATGATTGACGCCATGTTTGAATTACCGTCTTCCGGTGAAACCAAACTCCATATTACCCTTGATTATGCACAATCCAAAGTAGAAAAATCAAGAACAAAACTATTGACTGACAGCAAATAAGGGTATTATTTGAAAATTTTCAAAAAAAAGTCTGAAAATATTTGTATTATTTCGAGACAATCATATATCTTTGTTATCAGGAAGATAGGAAAATTTTCAATATGGGGAAAAAAAATTTTTTGACGGAACAACTTAAAAAACATTTTGGATTTGATACTTTTAAAGGAAATCAGGAAGCGGTAATTCGCAATATCATGGAAGAAAAGGATACTTTTGTCCTGATGCCCACCGGAGGAGGAAAGTCTCTTTGTTACCAACTGCCTGCCCTTTTAATGGAAGGTACTGCCATTATTATTTCACCACTTATCGCTTTGATGAAAAACCAAGTCGACGCCATGCGGAATTTTAGCGAAGAAAACGGGGTTGCTCATTTCATCAATTCTTCTTTGACCAAGAGTGCGATTGATAAGGTAAAGGCAGACATCCGGTCGGGCGTTACCAAGTTGTTGTTCGTTGCGCCGGAGTCCCTGACCAAAGAAGAAAATGTCAAATTTTTCCGGCAAATATCAATTTCGTTTTATGCTGTCGACGAAGCGCACTGTATTTCGGAATGGGGACATGATTTTAGACCGGAATACCGTCGCATTAGACCGATAATTAATGGAATATCTTGTCGTCCGGTGGTTGCTCTGACTGCTACGGCCACACTTAAAGTTCAGCATGATATTCAGAAAAACCTGGGAATGATGGATGCTATTGTCTTCAAATCGTCTTTTAACCGGCCTAATCTCTATTATGAAGTGCGCCCCAAAAATAACGATATTGACAAGGAAATTGTCAAATTTATTAAAGCAAATCAGGGTAAATCGGGAATCATATATTGCCTCTCCAGAAAGAAAGTAGAAGATATTACGGAAATACTTAAAACGAACGACATCAATGCTTTATCCTATCATGCGGGCATGGATTCTCAAAGGCGTTCGGAAAATCAGGATGCTTTTTTAATGGAAGAAGCGGAAATAATTGTAGCAACAATCGCTTTCGGGATGGGAATTGATAAACCCGACGTGCGCTACGTGATTCATTATGATATTCCCAAAAGCCTTGAAGGATATTATCAGGAAACGGGACGCGCAGGACGGGATGGCGGCGAAGGAAAGTGCATCGTTTTTTATGCAAACAAAGATTTGCAGAAACTGGAAAAATTCATGCAGGGAAAACCTGTTGCCGAACAGGAAATCGGGAGGCAACTCCTGGAAGAAACCAAAGCATACGCCGAATCGTCACTCTGCCGCCGGAAAATGTTATTGCATTATTTCGGGGAAGATTATACGAAAGATAACTGCGGATGTTGTGATAATTGTTTAAACCCTAAAAAACAAGTGGAAGCGAAAGAACTATTAATTTCTATTTTAGAAACGGTTGATTTATTGAATAATAAATTCAAAGCCGATCATATTATTAATATCCTGCAAGGAAAAGAAACCTCGGAAATTTTTACTTACGAACATCAGGATTTGGAAATTTTCGGCACCGGCTGTGAAGAAGATGAAAAAATATGGAATGCGGTAATCAGGCAAGCTATGATTGCCGGTTATCTTGATAAGGATATCGAAAATTACGGATTGTTGAAAATAACGCCTGCCGGTAAAAAATATTTAGACAATCCGACTTCTTTTAAAGTAACAAAAGACAATGATTTTGAGGAGGAAGAAAATGTGGAAGAAACACCGATGCGCGGAGGCGCCGTATGTGCGGTCGATCCGATACTGTATTCAATGATGAAAGATTTGCGGAAAAAACTTTCCAAAAAACTGGATGTTCCGCCTTATGTGATTTTCCAGGACCCGTCTTTTGAAGCGATGGCAACGACTTACCCGATTACTATTGAGGAATTGCAGAATATTCCGGGTGTAGGTGCAGGAAAAGCCAAACGTTACGGGCAAGAATTTATCGAACTCATCAAAAGGCATGTCAACGAAAACGAAATCGAACGTCCCGAAGATTTGCGAATCCGTACGGTTGCGAATAAATCCAAACTGAAAATCGACATCGTTCAAAGCATTGACCGGAAAGTGGCCTTAAATGACATTGCTTTGGCTAAAGGTTTGGAAGCTGATGAATTGTTGTATGAAATAGAAGCTATTGTTTATTCGGGAACAAAAATCAATATTGATTATTTCCTTTATGAATTTATGGACGAAGATCATATTGATGACATTTACTGCTATTTCAAAGAATCGGAAACGGATGGTTTGGAAGTAGCTATTGAAAAAATCGGGAATAAATATACCGAAGAGGAAATCCGCCTGGTGCGGATTAAGTTCCTTTCCGAAATGGCGAACTGAAAAAATGCGAACTGTTGTACATCCACACTAAATGTAGAAAATAGACGACTCCGACATTATGCACAAAAAATCAAATATTGTGCATTTTTTTTGTGATTTTCCTGACTTTATCACTTTTTTTCTTTTGATTTTTTAAGTATCTGTGTAACAGTTGTATAATCGGGTAGGTAGGGGGGGGGGATTACTCCCCCCTCACATCGCTGTGCGTACTTTCGTACACGGCGGTTTCTGTAAACTGTTTAATGTTTCGCAGTTCAATGCGAGACTGTATAATTTCGGTTCCTTGAAACAAGCTGTTCCCATTGCCTGATGCACTTGGGGACAGCCTGATTTTCTCCATAAGCCCTTGCCTGATAAGGCAAGTATCCAACTTTGCCATGTCTCTACGCCCTGTCGGTGTAAAAACTGCTGCAAGGTATATACTCGCTTGCACTGCTTGCTGCGGTAACTGCGTAATTTTCGCCGTATCCACGCATCTAATATCTGGACAGGTTTGTGACATTTAGCATAGCGAAAGTAATTCAACCGGCCTCGTAATTTGAGGTTCAGTTCGGTGATGATATGCTCGAACTTTACTCCTCTGTTGCGACGGGTGATGGATTTTATTTTCT
>JAIRNV010000103.1 GCA_031257875.1 Dysgonamonadaceae bacterium | reverse complement strand
CCTTTTTTTAGGTCACGATTTCTTTTTCATTGAAAATACAAAAGGAAGCACTGTTTGTGTTTTGCTTATATTAACACTGTTGCTGGAATAGTGGGGTTTTCGGACAGACACTAATTATACGAAAAAAGGCGTCCGTTGGGCGCCTTTTTTGTTTTCTCTGTTGTAATACAATTTGAAGGCAAATTACGCGAATTACGCCCGATGAATTTCAAATTGTCGCAGTAAATAATTGTTTTTTAACCCATAGATTAGGTTACTCTTTGATAATTCCGGAAAATCATATCCCGTAAATCAACAATTTTTATTACTTTTGCCGATTATTTCTGAAATCAAAAGAAAATTTTAGACAGATGAATATTTCATATAATTGGCTGAAAGATTATCTTGACTTCCGGTTAAGCCCCGGAGAATTGGCGGCCGTCTTGACTTCCATCGGATTGGAAACCGGCAGCATAGAGGAAGTTGAATCCATTAAAGGCGGCTTAAAAGGCTTGGTTATCGGCAAAGTTTTGACTTGCACCGATCATCCCGATTCCGACCATTTACACGTTACGACGGTGGATATTGGCGACGGCCAAACTTACCGGATTATCTGCGGTGCGCCGAATGTCGCCGCCGGACAGAAAGTGGTTGTTGCAACCGTAGGAACCAAACTTTATTCGGGCGACGAATCTTTTACTATCAAGAAATCCAAAATCAGAGGCGTGGAATCCAACGGAATGATTTGCGCAGAAGACGAAATCGGTATCGGAACCGGCCATGCGGGAATTATCGTGCTTCCCGACGACGCCCGGGTGGGAACTCCGGCCTGCGAATATTACAAACTCGAAAGCGATTATATATTGGAAGTCGATATTACGCCTAACCGCATTGACGCGGCTTCGCACTGCGGCGTGGCGCGCGATCTCGCTGCCTGTTTGCGGGTACAAGGAGAAAGGTATAAGGTACAGGGTGAAAAAGAACCGTTCACCGTTCACCGTTCACCCTTCACCCCTCACCCTTCACCCTTCACCCTTCACCCATCCCCCATCGCCGTTACCGTTACGGTGGAAAATACGGAAGCCTGTCCGCGATATTCAGGGGTAACGATAAAAAATGTTACCGTTAAAGAAAGTCCCGACTGGTTGAAAAAGCGTTTGGAAAGCGTGGGTATTCGCGCCATCAATAATATTGTGGATGTGACGAATTATGTTTTGCAGGAAACGGGACAACCTTTACATGCGTTTGATTTACAGGAAATTATTGATAACAAAATCATTGTGAAAACGCTTCCGGAAGGAACTCCTTTCGTTACCCTCGACGGAATAGAACGGAAACTTTCCGACAAAGACCTCATGATTTGCAACCTCACGGGCGGAATGTGTATCGGCGGCGTATTCGGCGGTCTCCATTCCGGCGTAAAAGATTCAACGACGGATATTTTCCTCGAATCGGCTTATTTCAATCCGACCTGGATTCGTAAAACCGCCCGCCGTCACGGACTTCATACCGACGCTTCTTTTCGTTTCGAGCGGGGCGTAGACCCGAACAGCACGATTAATGTCTTGAAACGTGCGGCTTTGCTGATTCAGGAATTGGCCGGAGGGGAAATTACGGGTGAAATTCAGGATATTTATCCGAATCCGGTTTCCAATGCAAAAGTTGAACTTTCCATCAGGAAAACCTGGAATCTAATCGGCAAACAAATTCCGGTCGAAATCATCGAATTGATACTTAAAAGTCTTGAAATAAATGTTACAGATAAAAAAGAAGACATTTGGATTTTGGATATTCCGACATACCGTGTGGATGTAACCCGCGACGTTGACGTCATTGAAGAAATACTGCGTATCTACGGCTACAATAATATTGAAACCGGCGAAACGCTGAAATCCGGCCTTTCAGGCAAGACACAAACCGATATTTCGTATAAGCTCCAAAACTTAATATCGGAACAGTTAACCGGCTACGGATTCAACGAGATTCTGAACAACTCCCTTACTGCGGGCGCATACTACGAACCGTCGACCGCTTTCCCTAAAGCGCAATGTGTTTCGCTGGCCAATCCGCAGAGCGCGGAAATCGACGTGATGCGGCAAACGCTGCTTTTCGGCGGTCTGGAGAGCATCCGTTTCAACCGTAACCACAAAAATCCTGATTTGCATCTGTACGAATTTGGCAATGTTTATTCGTATCATGCTGAAAAAGACAAGGAAAACAATCCATTTGCCGCAATAAGGGAAGAGTTTCATTTATCCCTTTGGTTGACCGGTAACAATGTAAATAACAGCTGGATACGGCCGGCTGAAAAAACTTCGGTTTACGAATTGAAAGCGCTTGTGGAAAATATTTTATTAAGATTAGGAATCCCGGCTAAAAAGGCGGTTTTCAAACCGGTTGAAGACGATATTTTTTCCGCTGCACTGACTATTGAAACGTTTGCAGGTAAAAAATTAGGCATTCTTGGGATTATTCAAAAGGCTGTTTGCAAACGGTTTGATATTAACGCAGAAGTATATTTTGCAGAATTGAACTGGGACGCCTTGATGAAAGAAAACAAAAAGACTTCCGTCAAATACGGCGATATCACCAGATTCCCTGCCGTCAGAAGAGATTTAGCCCTGTTGATTGATAAAAACATTTCTTTTGCGGAAATAGAAAAAACAGCTTATCAAACCGATAGAAAAATACTGAAAGAAGTCAGCCTGTTTGATGTTTACGAAGGGAACAACTTGCCGGAAGGTAAAAAATCGTACGCGGTCGGCTTTATTTTGCAGGATGAAGAAAAAACATTGAACGACAAACAAATAGAGTCGATTATGTCGAGGATACAACGGAATTTGGAAGAAAAATTAGGCGCAACGTTGCGGTGAGGGGCATTCCCAAGTATGAAAAATTTAGGCGTGAATATCATTTATCGTTATCCTTTTCTGCAAAAGGTACATTTTTGGATTGCGCTTATTGTTGTGGGAATTTTATTGAAACTTATTCTTTTCCCGTTCGAGACAGGCGATTATTGGTTTTTTCTTCATCCATGGATAAATTTTATCAAAGAACATGGTTATTTTTCATCTCTACAATATAAATTTTATAATTATGCACCTTCCTATATTTATATTTTGGTGTTAATAGCCAAAACAGGCTTAAATCCACTTTATTCTATCAAAATAGCATCTGTTTTATTTGAATATTTATTGGCTTTTTTTATTGGAAAAACGATTTGTTTGAAATATAAAAATAAACTTTTTATATGGATTTCCTTAGCTGTTATTCCATTGATTCCTTCCGTATTAGCAAACAGTTCATATCTTTCACAGTGCGATTCCATTTATTCGGCTTTTACTGTAGGAAGCATTTATTTTTTATTGAAAAAACAACCATGGATTTCAGCTTTATTCCTGGGGGTGGCTTTCGCTTTTAAAATGCAAACACTTTTATTGTTGCCATTCTTTTTTGTAATGATGCTGCGAAATCATATCAAGTTTTATCATTTTCTGATGATTCCGACAGTTTATTTTGTAAGTATATTACCTGTTTTTTTTATGGGAAGACCTTTGGATGAACTCATAACTGTCTATCTTACACAAGCCGGCCATTACAAATATCTTACGATGAATTTTCCGAATTTGTATATTTGGATAAACAATGATTATTATGAAATAGCAAAATACATTGGATTAGTGGTAACGTTTCTAATCACTTTGTTTGCTGGAATCCTGCTAAGCAGAAAAAAATATGAATTTACTTTTGACCGGTGTATTCAATTTGCTTTTTTGAGCGCGGTAACAACTCCTTTTTTATTGCCCGGAATGCATGAGCGATACATGTATCCGGGTGATGTGTTGGGGGTTTTATATTTTTTTATTGCACGAAAGAATATTGGTTTCCCGGCAGGTATTATTCTTGTTTCTCTCTATTCGTACGTAAGATGTTCTCGTTACCACGATGTGCTGCCGGAGGCGCCGGCCTTTTTCTTTTATTTATTCATTCTTACCGGAATAATTTGGGATTTTAAACGGTCTTTCAAAAAAAACAGACCAATATGCAGTTGAATAAAAAAAACATTATTTTTTTATCCGTTGTAGCCGCAGTTTATCTGCTCGTGTTTGTCTATTCATTTCAATTTTGCTACTTCTGGGATACTACACAACAGATTTCCAAGGAAGCCTTTTGGTATTATAAAACGAATTTTTCCGTTTCGTTGTTGATACATCCGCTTCCCGATTTGGATATTACGCCGACAGGTTATCATCCGCCGTTAATAACCATTGTTACGGCCGTTTTGTGGAAGATTTTCGGATATGAACTATGGGTTTCACATGCGTTCGCGTTTTTCTGGGCTGTTTTGCTTATTTACAATTCATGGAAAATACTTGCCTTTTGCATTCCGGAAAAATGGGCGGGCTGTGCTTTGCTGATTATATTGACGGAATCGACGATTATAACGCAATTCGCTATTGCATCGCCTGATTTTATTTTGCTGACGGCTTTTGTTATCTCGTTGCGAGCTATATTCCAACACAAACCGCTGTGGCTCGCGGTGGGTTTAATCTTTCTTTGCGGCGTCAATATGCGGGGAATTTTTGCCGGCGTTATCCTGTTTGTTTCACATTTTTATTATGATTTTTATGTGGTGAACGGCAAAAAATATGACCTCAAAAAAGGTTTGAAGCTATTGTTGCCCTATTTGCCGGTTTTATTGCTGCTGGTACCTTATTTCATTTATTATTTTTCCCGTAATGAATGGTTTTTCGCCGACAGGAACGGGGCTTATTACTCACACTACCAATTGCCCGCAAGTGCAGCCGCGATAGTAAAACACCTGGCGGCGCTCGTGGTGCGATTGCTTGAAAACGGCCGGTTTGTTATTTGGCTGTCGGCAGCCTGTTTGATATTCGTTATTGTAAAGAAGAAAATAAAACTGTCGGGCGAAGAGAAAATGCTCGGACTTTTTTTCGTGTCGATAACCGGATTGTACCTCTTGTTTGCCGTTATCACTTCAATGCCGTTTTCATCGCGCTATTTTATGATACACTTTTTTGTGCTGTCGCTGTTGGTTTTCCGCTTGGCGACCAATCATTTGCCTGCGGTTAAACGGGATGATAAAAAATTGAACAATGCGTTCGTCATCCTGTTGTTTTTTACAATTACGGGACATTGCTGGATATATCCCGAAAAAATAGCGCAATGTTGGGAAAGCACGCTGCTTCATACTTCTTATTATGAATTGAGAAAAGAATGTTTCGATTATATTGACGGCAATCAATGGGATTATAACGATTTATCGGCGGGATTTTGCCTGTATGGAAACCGCGGATATGTTGAAATGAAACAGGAAGGGAAAACAGTTAAAGCCCCTGATTTGAACGTAAAATATTTTATTTATTCCAATATTTCCAACCTGGAAGACGAAACGGCGGATGAATTAAAAAATGCCGACCGCTGGCGTCCGGTAAAGCATTTCAAAAAAGGATGCGTTTTTATTACGATTTACAAAAATAACGCAAAAGATTAGGCGACAATGTAAAAAGTGTGTTGTTTTGTGAATTTTTATACCGGGACAATGATATTTTTCGTAATTTCACAGCCGAATTTCTTCTCCGGAGAGATTAATTGTCATAACATTCACAATTCACAAAATCATGGGACGAGCATTTGAATACAGAAAAGCAACAAAATTAAAGAGATGGGGCAACATGGCCCGTGTTTTTACCAAATTAGGTAAACAAATTACAATCGCGGTAAAAGAAAGCGGTTCCGACCCTGACGGCAACGCCCGTTTGCGCGTTTTGGTGCAGCAGGCGAAAAAGGAAAACATGCCGAAAGAAAATGTCGAAAGAGCGATAAAAAGAGCAACCGCAAAAGACGCCGCCGATTATAAGGAAATTATTTACGAAGGATACGGTCCTTACGGAATTGCCATCCTCGTTGAAACCGCTACGGACAACAACATGCGGACGGTTGCCAACGTGCGCAGCTATTTCAATAAATACGGCGGTTCGCTGGGTACGAGCGGCAGTTTGCAATTTCTTTTCGAGCACAAATGTGTGTTCAAAATCACGCCGAAAGACGGTGTGGATTTGGAAGAATTGGAACTCGAACTGATTGATTTCGGCGCAGAAGAAATTGAATTTGACGCAGAAGAAAACGTGATTTTCATCTATGGCGAATTTCAGTCCTATTCCGCTATTCAAAAGTATCTGGAAGAAAACGGTTTTGAAATTCACAGCGCCGAATTTGAATGGATACCCAATGATTATAAGGAAATTACCGGCGAACAAAAGGCTTCAATAGAAAAGTTGCTGGAAAAATTCGAGGACGACGAAGATGTGCAGAATGTTTTTCATAATATGAAATAATAAAGTTTTCGTATTCCTTATTCTTACATGAACAAAGATTCCAGTTAAAAGAATTGGCTGTCGCCGGATTTGGTATGGAAATTTATTTTCGGTTTTCCCGTAGGGTTCTTGAAACTGTTAAGGCAAAAAATGATATGTAAAATATTGGGAAAGGAAAGCAGTTTGAAAATACATGGCTTTTTCCTTTCTCAATATTTTCATTTCTTCGTCATGAATAGTCTGTAATCCAAATTCAAGAGAAATTCTGTCCTTATGTTTTTGGCAAATTTCAAGGAATCTCCTTCCTTTTTCGCTTCTAATTGTATTAAAGTGCATTTGCAAACAAATATTTTTACTATGCTTCCTTTGTAAAGTCAAAACTTATTATCAAGCATTTTTTTATTCATTTTACATGCATTTTATAAAGTACGAAAGTACTTGGGAATAAAAAATAAATAACATGTAACCATCAACAGAGGGAAAAATTAAAACTGCAATATCCTGTTTATTTCGC